>NZ_SLTL01000020.1:0-106235 GCF_014858585.1 Paenibacillus sp. 23TSA30-6
GACCAACTTTGCTTGCCAATGGATTTAGAAGAAGATATTCCTCCTAATCACCTCGTTCGTGTCGTTAATGCAGCCGTTAAGATACCAGAACCAAGCTCGGGAAACCCTTCGAAGTGAAGAAGGGTACACCTTGGCCGTGCGCCGAATGACGGAACCGGAAAGCGTATTTGGACAACTGAAAAACAACCGGGGTTTCCGGCGGTTTCTGCTTCGCGGCATGGAGAAGGTGACGCTTGAGGTCGGCTGGCTTTCACTTGCCCATCATGTGCTGAAGCAAGCCGCAGTGGACCAAAAATGCAAAGCAGCGATTCTCCAATAACGGGAGAATCGCTGCTTTGCTGACTTTTGTGGTTTTTTTAGAATGAGAAGGGTTGTCTCTAACGTCGAAATCTACTTTTGGGACAGCCCCATAGTTATCTAAATATACCTTGACCTTAAGCTTATAGAGGGCCTTGGTCACCTTGTACGCCTTGAACTCCTTGCGGTCCTTGGTCACCTTGTACGCCTTGAACTCCTTGCGGTCCTTGAACACCTTGAGGGCCTTGGTCGCCTTGAGGGCCTTGAGCACCTTGTGGACCTAGAGGGCCTTGAGCACCTAGAGGGCCTTGAGCACCTTGTGGACCTAGAGGGCCTTGAGCACCTAGAGGGCCTTGAACACCTTGTGGACCTAGAGGGCCTTGAACGCCTTGAGGGCCTTGGTCACCCGGGCTCCTTGAGGTCCTTGATCGCCTTGGACTCCTTGAACTCCCTGAGGGCCTTGGTCGCCTTGTGCTCCTTGAACTCCCTGAGGTCCTTGGACGCCTTGAACACCTTGAGGTCCTTGGTCGCCTTGGACGCCTTGAACTCCTTGAGGGCCTTGGTCGCCTTGGACTCCTTGAACTCCCTGAGGTCCTTGGTCGCCTTGGACTCCTTGAACCCCTTGAGGTCCTTGGTCGCCTTGTGCTCCTTGAACTCCTTGAGGTCCTTGGTCGCCTTGCGCTCCCTGAACTCCCTGTGGTCCTTGATCACCTTGTGGTCCTTGGTCGCCTTGCGCTCCCTGAACTCCCTGTGGTCCTTGATCACCTTGTGGTCCTTGGTCGCCTTGTACTCCTTGGACACCTTGGACACCTTGGACACCTTGAGGTCCTTGATCACCTTGAACGCCTTGAACTCCTTGAGGGCCTTGGTCGCCTTGCGATCCTTGAACGCCTTGAGGTCCTTGGTCACCTTGGACGCCTTGAACTCCTTGAGGGCCTTGGTCGCCTTGTGATCCTTGAACTCCCTGTGGTCCTTGGGCACCTTGCGGCCCTTGAACACCAGACCCTTGGTCGCCTTGTGGTCCTTGGCCACCTTGTACGCCTTGAACACCCTGTGGTCCTTGGACTCCTTGTGCTCCTTGAACGCCTTGAGGTCCTTGAGCACCTTGTGTTCCTTGAACGCCCTGCGGTCCTTGGACGCCTTGATCGGTTCCTAAAAGTTCATCAGATACTAACCGATGGGCAGGTACTAATTGCCCCAATGCATCTTTACCCCAAACAGAAATTTGAGTTTCATTCACTGCTGGTCCGCTTGTGGTAAAAACGAATTCAAATGCGTCTACATTTGCAAAGAAATTCCTAGTTAAAACCGCATTTGGTCCCACTACCACTAGTTGTTGTACATATAATGTTCTACTCCCGTTTAAAATAAAACCCTCGATCAAAACAGTAGAAGAATTTACAGAATCTCGGTTATCTATTTTTACTGTGACCAGTTGGGTGGGTCGGACTCCTAGAACAGGATCGTTTGCAATGGGTCCAGTAGATAATACTGCCATTTAGATACTCACTCCTTTCTAGTAAAAGCAAACTTTTTTTGTGAACAATGTGGTTTTATCTCTGTACATTTGTTGAGTTTTAAGACTCTAGTTGCTCATCCGAAACAATACGCTGAGCACCAATGATTGTACCACTCCCGTTTTTTCCCCAAACTGAAATATCAGTACTTTCTTCTGCTAAACCGCTTGTGGTAAAAATGAATTCATATGCGTCGAAGTTCGCTAGATAATTTTTCGTAATAACTGCATTGGGGGCTAAAGCTATTTGTTCTAGTACATTCAATGTTCGTAAACCATTTAAAATGTATCCTTGAATTAAAATAATTGAAGAATTGACTAAATCACGGTTAATTATTTTAACGGTAACCTGCTGAATAGGCCTGGCCCCACTAACAGGACTATTCTCAATAGGTCCAGTTGATAATACTGCCATTAAGTTGATCTCTCCTTTACTATTTATTAACTACAAATCCATATTGTAAAAAATGCTATATATATTGAACTAAAAAAATATATTTAGGCTTATATCCACTATATTATTTTACGGTTCAATTTATATAGAACAGAATAGGGATTAATGTAGCTCCATGTATCATATTAATAATGTGTTACATATGATTGTTTGTTTACCTATTAAAATAAAAATAGATATCTATCTACTTATGGAAGCCTTTTTAAATTCCGGGGACATTAAAAGGTAGTGACCGAGCATTAAGTAAGCTGATTCATCCAATTTCATTTCCAACCATAAAAGGATAAAGGCACCCTGAGAAAAAAGGTGCCTTTATCCTTGTAAATCTACAACACTCTAACAGATTTATTTTTTAATTCCTCGAATTGTTCCAACCTTTGTTTCTCATCCCATAAATAATGAAATCCCCATCTATTTGCTGTGTCCCCTTCTCGCAGTCCTTGTTTTAAAGCCGAGAAACGTGAATTTATATAGTCAAATCCCAAGTATTTATAATGTAGCAATAAAACATCATTATTGGATGGCTTTATGACGTCTCCTGTAGGTGAAGCAGTATGCCTGCCAGGACTGAAATTTATTTCTTGTATCGCATTTGGATTAAATATTTGAGGCTTATCGTACGTTTGACTTCTTACACCATTCCTTACCGTTTCATGTAATGGCTGATGGCTACTCGGAAAAAAATCAGAAACCATCTCATAACCATCAGGGACAATCCATGTTATCCCTTTAGAGGTGCATTCTTGCAGATATGTTCTAAGGTTAGGGTGATAGAAATGTTCATCTGCGTCACAGACAATAACCCAGTCTGCCTTTCCTCTGCTTCCTTTCCAAAATTGATTGAATTTATCTTGTGCTGATTTCACGAGAGAATTACCTTCTATTTCGAATCTATCTATAACAACTTTGGGATTTTCCCTTAACATGGATACAGAATTATCAGTTGAGTCATTATCGAAAATATAGTATTGATCCGCTATATTATCATAGTGCTTTAAAAAAAACGGGAGCATTTTTTCTTCATTCCAGCATAAAGCATATACATGTATTATCACGTGTTCTTCCCCTTTCACACTCAAAGCTTATGGATCGACTTGCTTGATAATATATGCAATTTATATTTGTAGGGTTCAAGTCGTGGAAGACGAGCTTTTCGTTAAGCGAGTATGTGAGAGATGATAAATCATATTGTAGCTATTATGGGAATCATTTTACCTCATTTGAAAATGTCGTCTTGAGTGTCGAACCTCCCCCGTTCGCTTCTGACACTCACGATATTGACTGGGCGTATACCCTGAATACTCCTTAAATTTCCGATAAAAAAAGCCCAGACTTTCGTATCCCACCTCGTATGCTATTTCGCTAATATTCTGGTTTGTATGGCGAAGTAGCGTCTCTGCGTACAGCATACGTTGGGTTTGAACAAGCTCCCGAAAGGTTTTGCCTGTCTGCTCTTTAAGCAAACTCCCCAGATAATTAGCGTTAAAATTAAATGCCACCCCCAATTGAGGTAGCGTGCAATCCCGATAATGCTGCTCAATGTATTGCAAAATATCAATAATTGTTTTCGCATAGGCTGCTTCGGATGTTTCTCCCCACGTAACCAGACCATGCTTTTCCATCAATACCAATTCTGCTTGCGGATGATCGAGTACACCTTGGGCAATCATCACCTCCCACCGCACACCGACGAATGGTGGTTTCTTATCGACTGGCATGAGCAGTTGGATAAGCAAGCCCCTTCTCAAGCCATACTTATTTACACGTTAAAACGGACCACTCGATTGGCTGAGCAGGTTAATCCTGACAAGCTTCCGTTCCTGAATCAGCGGTTGAGAGACGTCACGACAGCAACGCTTGCTGTCCGAGTAACCGGATATCGGCCTGACGACACCGTATATGCATCACTATTTGGTCGAAGCTTTGCTGATCACAGGTGACCGGGAAGGGGCTGTAAAACACCTCAAATCCTACTGGGGAGGTATGGTACGGGATGGAGCGGATAGGTTCTGGGAATTGTACGATCCCCATAATAAAGCCTTTTCACCCTACGGCAGTTATCTGATCAACAGCTACTGTCACGCGTGGAGCTGCACCCCAACCTATTTGATTCGTAAGTATAAGCTTTAAAATATAATAAGGCCGTGCCAGAATCGGGTTGTGAGAACCTTTTTCGGCACGGCCTTACTATTTGACTAACTACTCGTCTGTTCGCATCACTTTGGCAAGCAGCTCATACGACCGCAGGCGCGCTTGATGATCATATATATGAGAAGTTGTAATCAGCTCATTGGCTCTCGTCTGATTCATTATAAAATCAAGCTTTTGCTTGACCGTATCAGGGCTACCGATTGCAGAATACCCCAACATATTGCCGCGAACCGCCCCCCTCTCCTGCTCACTCCAGAGCTTCTCCATGTCATCAACTGGTGGCTTTAGTTTCCCGCTCTGCCCGCGTATCACATTGAGGAATTGCTGTTCTTGTGAAGTGAAAAGCCACTGTGCCTCCTCATCAGAATCTGCAACAACCACATTGACGCCAACCATCACATACGGCTTATCCAGTGCCTTCGATGGATGGAAATTGCGATGATACAGCTCCAGAGCCTGTAGCAAATGAGCCGGGGCAAAGTGACTGGCAAACGCGAACGGCAACCCAAGCTGACCTGCCAACTGTGCGCTGAATCCGCTTGATCCCAGCAGCCAGATCGGTATATCCAGCCCTTCTCCCGGAACCGCCCGTACACCTGGAACTCCCCCTTTTAACGCTGGATTGAAATAGGAACGCAGCTCATTTAATTGCTCCGGGAAATCTTCACCAGTGCTGTGCAGCCCTCGCCGTAGCGCCCTCATGGCAGGCTGATCTGTGCCTGGAGCCCTACCCAGTCCCAGATCAATCCGTCCCGGATACAGTGACTCTAACGTTCCGAACTGCTCTGCAATCATGAGCGGAGCATGATTAGCCAGCATGATGCCGCCTGAGCCTACCCGAATCTTGTTGGTATGCGCAGCTACGTGCCCGATAACCAGTGAAGTAGCCGCGCTGGCCACCGCCTGCATGTTATGATGCTCCGCCAGCCAGTACCGATGATATCCCCATTGCTCGGCATGCTGGGCAAGAGCAACGGTATCACGGAAGGAATCGGCAGGAGTACCGCCTTCAATGACAGGTGCAAGGTCTAGTATAGATAGTGCAACGTTCCGAATAGTCATTTTTCAATGAACCTCCCTGTAATTGTATCGCTGGTGAAATGCTATATCACTGATGAAGTAAACGCCTGTCCCATTTCCTCCACCATCACATATAATCAGTAAAATAGCTGCACTGTCAGAGTATCGTTTTACGATTCCCCTCACCGCTTTAATTATTTGACATATCAATTGATATGTCAAATATAATAATGTGTCCCGTTATGAATTGCAAATGAATTAAATTTTTAATTTTTTTGAGAAATAGTTTACTTTTACGAAAAGCTCCTCTATCATTCACTTATATGGATAATCATTATCCATATTAGCCGGATTACGGATTTTGAATGTATAGAGGTGATGCTAATGCATATGAAAACAGGCGTCGAACAATCTGTCTACGCCCTCCTGCTACTCGCGATGCTGCCAGACAAAGCGGTTTTGCCAGGAGAGGCCATCAGCCAACAAGTAGGTGCTTCGCCCACTTATTTTCATAAGCTGTTGCGAAAATTGGTCAGCTCTGATTTGATTACTTCTGTTCCCGGGGTCAAAGGCGGGTTTAAATTAAAGAAAAAACCTGAGGATATTCGGGTATTTGATATTTATCTTGCGATCGAAGGACAACAGACGCTCTATTCTTCCAGTGGTATTTACAACGATATGCTTGAATTAAAGGAAGAAGATCAGTGCTGTCTGTTGACAGATTTGATGGAAGAGGCGGAAACGTCCTGGAAGGCAGTTCTGAAAAGGGAAACCATCGCATCATTATCCGCTGACTTTTATAAAGCGGGTTATGCTGCCAAAATTACTTCTTTGGAAAACTGGATTCAGGAAAAAATGGTTCTGTAAAGAATTTGAAATCGCAGAAAGGATCATGAACATGAACGATTATTTATTAAAAGCTCTTGCCTACAATAACCAGGTCCGGGCTTACGCCGTTAGAACAACGGAGACGGTGAGTGAAGCACAACGGCGTCATCATACCTGGCCCACGGCATCGGCTGCATTGGGACGCTCCATGACGGTCGGCGTTATGCTCGGGGCCATGCTTAAAGATGAGGATAAACTGACGATCAGGATTAACGGTGGCGGCCCCATTGGCACTATTCTTGTCGATACCAATGCCAAAGGAGAAGTTAGAGGTTATGTAAAAAATCCGCAAACCCATTTCGACCTTAATCATATAGGGAAATTAGATGTCGCCAGAGCAGTTGGAACAGATGGAGCGCTGATTGTATCCAAGGATATCGGATTAAAGCAGCCTTTTGTCGGACAAGTCCCTCTTATATCAGGTGAGCTGGGTGAGGACTTCACCTCATATCTGGTCCAATCTGAACAAATTCCTTCTTCTGTTGGAGCCGGGGTGATTGTCAATCCTGACAACTCCATTCAGGCGGCTGGCGGATTTATTATTCAGCTAATGCCGGGTACGCAGGAAGAGGTAATCAGTTTTATTGAGAGACGCCTTGAGGCCATTCCGAGTATTTCCGCTATGGTCATGCAAGGACTGACGCCGGAGCAGATACTTGGACAGATTTTGGGAGAAGACAATATTAAAGTATTGGAAACCATGCCTGTGCAATTCCATTGCCCCTGCTCTGAGGAACGAGTTTCTAATGCCATTATCAGCTTAGGTAGTGAGGAAATCGCAGATATGATCCATACCGATGGACAGGCCGAAGCACATTGCCATTTTTGCAACGAGCATTACCATCTGACCAAAAAAGATCTCGAAGGCATGCTGGAAACGGCTACTTCATAATTGCAACAAGTCTATCCTGCAACATCGGTGCCTTACTTCGCAGTGCCGGTACTAACCAAGGAAGAGACTAATCCTTGCTAAGCAAAATCTCCTAATAAGAGCTGTCCCAAGGTAGTTTTAGCTACTAAGGGACAGCTTTTTTCCTTTTATTCGAACCTTGTTGTCAATCTCAAACCTCATTCACCCGCCCCTGACACTCTCGATATTGACTGGGCGTATAGCCTGAGTACTCCTTAAATTTCCGATAAAAAAAGCCCAGGCTTTCGTATCCGACCTCATACGCTATTTCGCTGATGCTGTGGTTCGTATGGCGAAGTAGCGTCTCCGCGTGCAGCATCCGTTGGGTTTGGACAAGCTCCCGAAAGGTTTTGCCTGTCTGCTCTTTAAGCAAATTCCCCAGATAATTAGCGTTAAAACTAAACGCCGCCCCCAATTGGGGTAGCGTGCAATCCCGATAATGCTGCTCAATGTATTGCAAAATATCAATAATGCTCGCTTTACCCGGCTTATGATCCAGCTCAAAATTCATATCCAGCTGATACACCCGCATCAGCTCGGTAAGCAGCAAAGGCACATAATGACTTAGCATCTGCTGAGCATAATCCTGGGGGGATAGAAATTCACACAGCATATTTTTAAAAATATACTGTACATTCTCATGCTGCTGGGAATGAAATAATATAACGGTTGTGTCGTCTGTCCCGGGATACCGCGTTAGCCAGAAAATCAGACACAATCCCCGTATTACTGAACCGTCCAAAAAAAGTGGTTGAGAACGCTTCCATTTTCATAATCAAATTAACCAAAATATCATTTTCCCCAAGCGCGTAAATGCTGTGCGGAACATTCATATCCAAAATACATATCTGCCCCTGCTCCAGCCTAATTTCCCTGCCGTCAATAACCTGTCTGCATTCCCCGGAATACATATAATTCATTTCAATAAAATCATGATTGTGTAAGGGCATGTCCGCAAAACGATGGTGCTTGCTCATATAAATGGAACCGCTATCAAAAAAATATTTGCCCTGCATTCGAAGAATCTCATGTCCTATTTCGCTCTCGGTAATATGAAACCCCAGGGGTTCTAAATCGTTCACATTTTTCCCGGTGCGAATCTGTATTTCCTCTACAGCATCCAGGCTTCTGAGAAATTCATCCAATTGCTGGTGGTTCATCGTTTTCCCTCCTGCTCTCTCCCAGATGTCATGCGATGAGATTGACAATAAAACAAGAAAGCCCCTCTGCGTCAATGCGTTGTATGTAAAAAAATGCTCCTAAAAAGGAGCTTGTGCGGATTGTACGTACTCAGGACCAGGGTATCCAAATAGATCTGACGGGTAAAAAAGCAGGACGCGGCGCCGAGGATGGCAAAATCTTTATCCACACTATACCGGACACCTGACGCGCGTGCAATGTCTACTTTTCCAGCCGGGCATTCAAAAGCTGATCGTATCCGAATTGCTTGCGCGTAAGCTCCTCCTTGCGCTGTTTTTCCAAAGCTTTTTCCCCAAATTCCCATGCTTCCTCCGGCTTCACTACAAATACGCCATCGTCATCACCCAAAATGAGATCACCCGGATGTACGCTGACCCCAAACAGGCTAATCGGCGTATTCACCTCTCCCTCCAGTTCCAGTGTACGTGTAGTCAAGGCACTAACCCCTTTGGAAAAGACGGGAAATTGCAGCTGGTTCAAGACACCAACATCTGTGACACAACCGGAAACAATCACACCAGCCAGTTGTTTTTTCATCGCTACATAGGCTCTAAATTCTCCCCAACAGGCTCTAGCGTCGTCACCGGACATATCGACAACAAGCACATCACCCGCTTGTGCCAATTCCAGTGCATGACGAACAGCGGTGGAGTCCAGATGGGGAAGCCTCACGGTCACTGCATTCCCCAGCAAACGAATGGGACGAAACAACGGCAGCGCCCCCTGCATACATCCAAAATCCGTGAAATGCCCAAGGGTAGAAGCACTAACATGCTGATAAAGCTCCAGCAGCTCCTTCGTTACACCCTGTACCCGTGGTTGAATCCGAAACATACAAACCAGCTCCTTTCGTGATCTAACCAAAACTCACACTATACATCTAGGAATCAAAGCAGGCGGAATGGCGCTTAGGCAAAATTTTCAGCTCACTATAGCCTAAACATCGTAGCTCATACTTAGCTCGTACAATGTATCTTCGGACAGGTAGGGCAATAGCTGCCCGTTTCCTTCATCTGATAAAAATAGCAGCAGGTTTTGCGAACACGTACAGCTTTCACAGCCGCAGTGGGCGCAGCGGTTACCGATGTGGTTACAGGTATGGCCGCTCTCTCTGTACGGGGAGAGCCAAAATACTGAGCCAGCGGATTTTGCCGTTCACCAAACAAGTGAGCCGGAGCTTCACAGGTCAAATATTTAAAATCCCCTTCCGTTCGCAACCGATCCCCGCTTTTTAGCTCCTGCCGGATACGGTCTTCATATAGCGCATAAACATAGATGGCGGTGTTTTCCCATAATATCGTCCTTGGAATGGAAGCAACAGCGGACACAGATCGCCACACCAGGGCCAAATGCTCTGCAAATACATGCCGGATGACGTGATCACGCCAAGCATGACGCTGCTCTTGGCCGCTGTCTCCCCCATCCTCATCCTTCTTTCCGCTGTCACATTCCGTAACGAGTAGTCTGTTCAAATGCAACCTTGGAAGCCAGGTATCCTTGACAAAAGCAGATTGAATCACACAATCGGCAATCTCGACTTCCAGCATCTTGTTATACACCGACATGGCATACAGAGCCGGGGACACGATCAAAAAACCGTACCGCTTCGCCAAAACAGAGGCCGTTACCTTGCGTGAAGAAAAATCATGTAGCCCTGCCAGCCGATCCAGATACATGGCGCATTGAGTTGCATCCAGCAATTCGCTGGCAGGTAGATCATACCGTCCGGATAGAGCCTGTTCACCACTGCTGTCTATTCGCAATTTTTCCGTCAAATACGACCATTCCGCAGGCTCAAACGAAGACCCTTTGGCGTACGGCATCCATTTTCCTCCCCTTTCCATGAGGAATAAACATTGGTGTTCCGTACAAAGGATCAGGAATGACTTGGCAGCGCAGTTGGAATACCTTTTCCACCGTCTTTGCGGTCATGATTTCTTCCGGCTTTCCCTGCGCGTAAATGCGCTTATCGTATACCGCAACCATATGGTGCGCATAGCGACAAGCCAGATTCAGATCATGCAGCACCATGACAATGGTCCTCCCTTCTCGTTCATTCAGATCAAACAGAAGGTCCAAAATCTCAATTTGATGCGTCATGTCCAAATAGGTCGTCGGCTCATCCAGTAAGATCATATCCGTCCCCTGTGCCAAAGTCATGGAAATCCATGCTCGCTGACGCTGCCCGCCGGATAAGGAATCTACTGTACGATCTGCAAAAGCATCCAATTGCGTCGCTTGCAACGCGTTTTGTACCTGTGCTTCATCCTCTGCCGACCACTGCCTCAGCCAGCTCTGATGTGGATATCTGCCCTGCTTGACCAACTGATACACGGTCAGTCCTTCCGGCGCTGAGGGTCCCTGCGGCAAAATGGATAGCCTTTTGGCAATCTGCTTGGAGGGTAACTGGGCAATAGCCTGACCATCCAGCAGCACCGCTCCCGCCGCAGGCTTCAATAGCCGCGCCATGGCACGCAAAATCGTCGATTTTCCACACCCATTGCTGCCTACTAGCACCGTTATCTTTCCCTCCGGAATTTGCAGGTCCAGCTCTTGAATAACCGGATCTGTCCCGTAGTTAATCATCAGGTCCTTTACCTCTAAACCCATGCAGCTTCCCTCCCCTTTTATAAACTGCGAACTTAAGATCTTGTATATTCCATTTAAAAAAGAAAAACACCCATAAGTGTCCAAAAAAATTCCAGCTCGGCTTTAATGCCGATTTCGGCGCTGGAGCAGCAAATATAGGAAAAACGGTGCGCCCACCCCTGCTGTAAAAATGCCTGCGGGAATATCAATCGGATAAAAAGCCGTACGGGCCAGCAAGTCGGCGAGATACACCAGCAATCCCCCTACCAATGCTGACACCAGCGTCAGGCTACCCATAGAGCGGCCTACCCATCTGCGCGCAATATGCGGCGCGATTAAACCCACAAAACCAATCGCTCCCGCAACTGCTACTGCAGTTCCAGCAAGAATCACACTGAGCAGCAGCAACATCACACGATGCCGCTGCACCTCCACTCCCAAGCCGGTAGCCACATCATCCCCCAACTCCTGTGTGTTGAGGCTGCGTGAAAAATAGAGAACCAGAGGTGTGCAGATCACAACAGCGATCAGCATGGTATATACGTTATTCCACGATGCTCCATACACGCTGCCCGTCAGCCAAATATAAGCCTTGCCGGCTGTAAAGGACGAGCTCATGACCAGCATCAGCGTCGTAATCGAGCTCATGGCAGAAGCCAAACCAATCCCCACCAGCACCAGCCGGATTGGCGTCACTCCGTCCTTCCAGGCCAATATATACACAAGCAGCGATACGACCAGCGCTCCAGCGACAGCCACCACAGGCAGCCATTGAATGCTCAAAACAGCTCCCCCGTAAGCAATGAACGTAACTGCCGCTACGGATGCTCCGCCTGTAATCCCGAGGATATCCGGGGATGCCAACGGATTGCGGATAATGCCCTGAAGCACCGCTCCCGCGATGCCCAGAGCCGCACCAACCAGCACTCCTGTAAGCGCTCGCGGAAACCGCAGCCTGTACAAAATAAAATCATAATCGCCTGTGCCACGCCCCCATATCGCTCGAAGCACTTCCCAAGGGTGCACATACGTATCTCCCCAGCCTACACTCATCACGCCAATGATCAGTAGCGCCAAGGCCAGTCCGCCCATGATCCATAACGCTCTTTTTTCCAGTTGGATATGAAACCTGCCGCTCCTGCTGCGCAGCGTCACATAATGCTTCGCACTCATGCCGTCTCTGCCAGTCCCATGCTTCAAATTCACACGCTTCATTTCCACGCCACCCCTTTACGGGCAATGTAGACGAAAAAGGGAACCCCGATCAAAGCTGTAATGACGCCAATCGGAATTTCCTGCGGCGAAATCAGCACTCTGGCTGCGGTATCCGCCGACACCAATAGCAAAGCACCCAGTACCGCCGAAAAAGGGGTAATCCAGCGGTAATCCGCACCAACCAAAGCACGCGCCACATGCGGAATGATCAGACCGACAAAGCCAATCGCCCCCGCAATAGCAACAGAGCATCCAGCCAGCACCACAATAATCAGGCCCATCGCGCATTTTACCCATAAGATATTTTGCCCCAAGCCCTTCGCTACATCTTCCCCAGTCACGAGCAGATTCACCGCTCTACCCATAAACATCGCCGAGATCCCAGCCACTAGCAAAAAAGGAAATAAAGGCTGTAGCATCTCCAGCGAACGTCCGCTGACAGAGCCTGCCATCCAGAACAACACATTTTGCATTCCCGTTTCATTCAGCACCAAAATAATTTGGATCATCGACATAAACAAAGCGTGAATGGCAGAGCCGGACAATACAATCTTGACTGGCGTCAAACCATCCCTGCCTAATGATCCGATGACGTACACCAGAACAGCCGCCAGTCCTGCGCCGATCAAGGCAAAGCCCATCAGAGACATCATGGACTCGACCGAAAACACGACCGCTGCGATAGAGACGAAGAACAAAGCACCCGCATTGATACCGAACGTACTGGGCGAAGCCAACGGGTTGCGGGTAAGTGCCTGCATGAAGGCTCCTGCCATCGCCAAGCTCGCGCCTACAACAGCAGCAATGACCGTGCGCGGCAAACGTTCGGTATGTATCAGCACATGCTCTACATTTTGAGCATCATAATGAAATAAGGAAGAAATCATAAAATTTGGATTAATTAGCGTTCTACCCATCAGTAGGCCAAGAAATAAAGCTCCTGTCAACAAAATCAGGCATACACCAAGTCCAGTCCATTTTCTTAAATTTGTCGTTAGCATCGTTGCATAGCCTCACTCTTCCAACAGCCTGGTACAACATAAAAGAAGGATGAGAGATATAACCCCTCACCCCTCTGCTATATTTCCGTTGTTCTTATTGTCATGTAGGTTTATGATTTCAGATCATACATTTTATAAAGATCATCCAGCATCCGATTCGCGCTCAGATAACCTCCAGCCAAATTCCAGTTCACTTCGTCGACCTTAAAAATGCTATTTTTCTTGTATGCATCAAGGTTTTTCCATAGAGGATGACGGGTCCATGCTTCAACATTTTTTTCAATCGCAGCCGGATCCTTACCGGAGTTAAATACGAACAATGTATCTGCATTCATATCGGGTATGCTTTCCTTGCTGTTGACTTTAACTCCCCACTGATCCCCTTCTTGTGCAGGAGGACGGGTAAAGCCCAGCTCTTTCAGAATTTTCCCGGCATAGCCCATATAATAAATACGTGCATGGTCCGCGCGGAAATTAACAATGGAGGCCTTGATCGGCAGACGGTCACCCATTTTCGTCCTAAAATCCGCTACACGCCGATCCCAATCCGCCAGCAATTGTGTTCCTTTGTCCTCCTGATTCAACACTTGTCCGATCAGTTTTACGGTTTCCTTCCACTCATATACTTCGTTGACGGCCACGGTAGGGGCAATTTCCGATAATTGCTGGTACGTCGCCTCGTTACGGAATCGGGTTGCAATGATGACATCCGGTTTCAGGTTATAAATCTCCTCCAGGCTCGGCTGTGTTTCCAACCCGACCGTGGGAATCCCTGCGAGATCCTTTTTTAAATAGTCATACACGGGCTCCGTTCCATGGGACTCCACAATCCCCACAGGCTTTATACCATAGGCGATCATAACATCGTTGGCTCCGTTATACAGCGTTACGATCCGCTTGGGTGTCCCCTTAATCTCGGTTTTACCCAACACATGCTCAATGATACGCACCGAATCGGTTGAAGCCGCTCCCTGTGTATCCGTCGTTCCTTTATCCGTTCCAGTCGCTCCACCGGAATCCACACTCTTACCCGCGCCTCCAGCTCCGCAGCCTGATAAAAGCAGCAATACAACCATGAGCGCAATCCATATACTCCCCTTGCCTGATGCTTGCATTTCTCTATTCCCCCTATTTAGATCGCCAATAATGATATTGATTCTCATTATTAATTATAGGGAGGGGGGCCATGATGAACATGGACGTTAGCGTCCTTTATTTGGACGAATCAGACAATAACAACGTGACTGTTTTGTCCAATAACAGGTCGTGAGACAATGAAGTATAGCATGTATACAGATGTCGGCTATCGCACATATGATGTACTGCTCCGCTTTGCACCGCCTTCAGTTTCTGCCATTCAGGAGAGCGCCACAGTGCCATACATTCTTGCTGAATCGTTTGTTCTTCACAGGCATTTCCATAATGGCGGAAACATGTCAGTATGATGCGATCCGCATCATATTCAGCCAGATCGTCCACCGTCACCTCACGGTAATGGGCAATGGCCTCCACTCCCGCAGGCATAGCCAGCTTTAAATCCCCGTACAGCACTGTTCCCACATTCCGCTGTCCGTACACACACATTTTCTGGTTCCCCACTCCCACGATTAGCACCGTCTCCCCGCCGAGCTTTTGCCTGACCTTTCGGGAAATCGTTTCTGCTTTCGTTTCATATCGCTCCAGCCATTCCACCGCTTCCGTATCCTTGCCGACGATCCGGGCAATCGACTGAAAATGAGTACGCCAGTTTTGGAAAAAGGGTACGGTGACGGTGGGCGCAATCTGCTCGTACATTTTTTCTTTTTTCGACTTCTCAAAATCCCTGAACTCACAGGTTAAAATCAGATCCGGTCGGGCTGACATCAGCCTCTCCAGATCGGGCTGTACCTCACCCACCGAAATGGTATTGCGGAAGCCTTCGGTGACAGGATAAGCCTTGTTGATGACCGCCGCATACGGCTCAATACCCAATGCAACCAAATGTCCGGTTAACAGATGCTTGAGCGAAGCGATTTTATCGGAATACCGGATTGTATTCACATAAGCTGAGGGGGAGCGTCCGGTCGCGGCTTTAAACTTGCGGCTAAAATAGAACTCATCGCTAAATCCGGCACCGTGAGCAATAGAACGAAAGGAATCACGAGTGAGCACCAATGCCTGCTTCGCATGATTGATACGAATGTCCGTCAAATATTCCATCGGGCTTTTGCCGATCAATTTTTTGAACATACGCGAATAATAATCAGGGCTCATTCCTGCCAGCTCTGCCAGCTTATCCCGCGTAATATCCGAAGCATAGTGCTGTTCCATATTATGGAGGGTCAGAGTCACCGCCTGCTGCACATCGGGCTTCTGATCACGGCTGGTATGCTGAAACAAGGACATCAGCATTTCCTGAAATACAATATTGGCCTTCATTTGGTCCCACACGCTATTACAATGATGCTTCCTCTTGATCTCTTCGACCATATCCATCACAAAGCGAAAGTGGGAAATGATCCATTCATGTGGTCCAAGCGCTGGTGCGGGTATGTAACGGTCCGGCTCCCCGGACGGCTGTAATGCAAGAAAACGAATAATATAATAATCCGCCGGAGCGCCGGACAGCATATGGAGCTTCAAGACTGCGCCGGGAGCGAGCATAAAGCCCTTTTGACGGTAAAGAGGATACGTCATTCCATCAATCGCTATATCCCCTTCGCCTTCATTGAATAATAACAAGGTATGAAAAGACGTTTCTTGCCGGGAGGAAGAGCGACCAGAGCACACATGCTGAATATCTTGCAGTTTAAAAAGAAATGAAATAAAGGATTGATCCTGCGTATTCATGGCTCCCAGCCTTTCTATATATCGATAATTATTCTCGATTCTATGAGAACTCTTTTCATTATATATAGACTGGGTCAGATTTTGCAAAATGGAATTGCGCTCAAGCTTATAAATGATGAAACGGGTTCTGTATACGGCTTTGACCAGATGGCATGCTGCCGGGTACACCGGACTGCTCCAGTAAAGGTTTAACCAGCAGCTTGAGCGGCCAGTCCGACTTTTCAAATAAAATATGCTCGATTTCCTGACGAACGGCAGCCTTGAAAGGCACGTGCTGAATTGCTTCTTTCAATTGATGCCTTAGTACAGACCACAGGGATGGCTCGTCTATGTTATAAACACCAGAAAGAGTATCTATAATGGCGTACAGATTGACTTGAATACCAAGGGTTTGCAGATAGAACAACAATTTCTTCGGTGTTTCATTATATAGGCTGTTGGAATAGCCGGGCCGGATTTGGTATTCAGGATCGGCAATCCCCTGCTCTGTCAGCCAGGGCAGATGCAGACGTACCGAGTCATGGTCACGCAGCAAAATGTGCTCGATCTTGCCATTTTTCCAAACCAGCACACAGTTTTGCCCATGGATTTCAGGCATGAGCCCGATCCGATACAAGCGCAGCATGATTTCAAAAAATGTCGAGCACACTTCACCGAACAGTTGCTTTACCGATTCTGCCGTGTCCGGAAGTCCACGCTCAGCGGCCCATTCCCGGAAAAAATGATGCTGGCTTGCGGCCAACGCAGACATGGGGATAAGGCGAACGGCCGGATCATGGATCAATTCATGCGGATAAATACGCGCCATCGCAGCCAGGTGCCGGGGTGGATCATCATACAGGCTGCCATTTTCGAGCATATAGGCCCACCAGGAGCCTTCATCGCATAAAAACAAGCGTTCCTGAAGCTGCGGGTCACGTGTCTTGGCTTGCTGCAACATGGCTTGTCCGCGATCCCCGTTAATCAGCTTCACCGCAGGAAGATAGCGGGATGCCCCCAGCGAAAATACGCCCAACGGGAGCTTCACATAATTCGGACCGCCCTCCTTGGGAGACAAAGAGCGTACAGATGAGGTTGCCTGAAAAGCTCCAGCCTTCACTTCCAGTGGAATCCATACTTTGCCCGCCAGCTCGGCATGCAAATGCCGGGGTAGCATATACGTGAGCTGCCACGGGTGAACGGGGATTGCAATATAATCCGCTGCTAATCCGCGTTCCTGCATCTCCTGCTCTACTAGCTCACGCTCGGAAATGGACAGGAGAAGGTCGTCCGGCTGCTGTCCATCGTATGGGCGCTGTGTGTCCGATTCGACTGTCGCTGCTACTGTTTCTGTTTCCGTAAAATGAGGCCCTTGTGCGATTCCCACTCCGGTCATCACCGCATCCTTTCGGAGCGCCACCCAGCTCAGTGTAATGTCTTGCCCAAATTCAGCGATATATTGGCGATAGTCCTCCTCGTTCAAGCCTGTTTTGGCCTTGGATGCGGGGTGAAACGGACGATCACGCAGCGAAGAATATCGTTCCAGTTGTTGAAAAGCCTCCGAGGGCGATTTCTCCAGTATATTTTCATCCGTCAGTCCGCTATCCAGCGACCATGTGGTCTGTTCAATCGTTTGCTCCAGTAGCTGGACAAACCTTCCCACTCCCTCCTGTTGGCGGTATTCTTCATCCAGGCATCTCTCAATCACACGCTGCATCAGCGTCACGGGGTGAAGCAATTCTGCACCGAATCCACCACCCTCTGGCCGCTGCTGAATTTCATACACGCCACCTGCTCGCAGATAACGATAGGGTTGAACCACCGCAGCTTGTACAGGAAAAACGAGACTGTGCTCCTGCTCCCGATCCACCCACCAGCGGTAAAGGCTGACCGAACGACCGTTGGGAGGTGCTTCTCCCTTTGGATTCGCAATAGCTTCAGGATCGGCAAAAGCAAATAGCTCGCCTAATTCGGGATGGACAGCAGTATAGTAGCTTTGCCATTGCGGAATAGACAGCAGTTCAACATCGGCATGCTCCCAAAACCCTTCCGCCAGCAATGTATTGATGAGATCCTGCATGACATGGTTTTCAGCCTGCTTTTTCCTCTGTAAAAGTGTTGTCTCTGTGGATGAAAGTACCGGGGTCGTGCTTGATGTGGATTTCATATGGATTATTTCCTCCTTCATGTTAGTATTTTATGTTAGATTTATGTTAGATATATTTCCCTGTTGTCTCTGTAGCCTCTATATCCTCCGCGCCCGTTGCACGATCCATATAGTAAAAATGCGGATGGGGATGGCTTAGAAAGTCATGATGGGAAATCGTCCAGCCATAGGCTCCCGCAATGTGGAACAGCAGAACATCCCCAATCCGCAAATGCTCTACATACACTTCATGCGCCAGCACATCCTTGGGCGTACAAAGCTCACCCGCGATGGTCACCGCTGTTTGTCGCCGCTCTGTTCGCGGAAAAGGATACTGCCAATCGTCAACAGCAATCACATCAAAAGGCTGGTTGTGCTGCCATGACACTGGCAATCGAAAATGATGCGTTCCCCCGCGAATAATGGCGTAATGCTGGTCATGATTTGTTTTGAGGTCGATCACTTCTGCCGCATAATACCCGCAGTGCGCCACCATATAGCGCCCGGACTCAAAAATGAGCTGGATGCCGGGCATGCGGTATTCCTCCCACACTTGATGCAATTCCTCCATAAAATCATCCCATTCGAACCTGCGCGCCAGATCGGTATACGAAATACCAAAGCCGCCGCCCGCGTTCAGATAGCGGATGGATAGCTCATGCTCCTGAATCCAGCCCTGCACACACTGCAAATACGTAGCGACCATTCGGGCATGCAGCCGGGCATCCAGATTATTGGACAGAGAGTGCATATGGAAGCCCTCCAACTGTACATACGACAGACTTTGGGCCAGTCGGATCGCTTCTGGCACCTGAATTTCGTCGATACCAAACTGAGTGGGCCGACCGGACATCGTGATGCTCGCCTCCGGCAAGGTACGCCGCAAATTAATACGCAGCAAAATAGATACACGCTGTTGTCTGCGTTCCGCGATCCAGCCGATACGCTGCAATTCATGCAGACTTTCGGCATGAATCAGCATCACCTTCCGCTCTAACGCTTCCTCAATTTCAGCGTCCTTTTTCCCTGGACCTCCAAAAATAATCGGCACGTCGGCTGACACTTCACGAATAGTCCGAATTTCTCCAATAGATGCAGCTTCGAAGCCCTTTACGACGGGAAGCAGGCTGGCGATCAATTGAGGATCGGGATTGGCTTTGACCGCGTAAAACAAACTGCAATCGTCGGGTAAGCTGCTCACACAACGTTGTGCTCGTTCTCTCAGTGCGCCCAGGTCATATATATATGCACATACCGGCTGCTGCTCTCGCTCCCGTGTTTGCTGGATAAGTTTTTCCACATACGGAACGATCCGCCCTCCAGATAATGCTGAAACAAGCTGCTGACTCATGTTCTTCCTCCTTTATGTTAAGAGCTAGCGTAGGTCAGACCTTCTTTTTTGCAAGGCGCGAAAAGCAATGCCCCGCTCATCACCCAGTACGAAGGCATGAACCTCTTTTTCTACCCATGCGCTGTATTCCCCGTCCCTGCGCGGAATGGCGCAATACGGAATACCTGCTTCCCGTGAAGCTTCAAAGACCCGCTGTAGCCCCTCCTGTACAATCGTTGCATCGGTCTGCCACGGCACCCCGTACGATTGGGACAAATCCGCTGCTCCTTCCAGCACCATTCCAATGCCCGGTACAGACAAAATATCCGCGATGCGTTCCACACCCAATCCGCTCTCAATCATGGGCACCAGCATAATCTGTTCATTGGCCTGATTCATGTAGTCCACCAGATTTCCTTTGCCAAATGCGGCAGGTCTGCCGCTGTTCAGGCTTCGCTTGCCCTCCGGGCTGTATTTAGCAGCCTGAACCAGCATCTCCATCTGCTCCCTGCTCTCCACATGCGGAACGACAATTCCCTGTGCTCCGCTATCCAGCACACGCAATATTTCCTTGGCATCGACCTCGGGCACACGCACCAAGGGC
Organism: Paenibacillus sp. 23TSA30-6; assembly: GCF_014858585.1. Classification (NCBI taxonomy): domain Bacteria; kingdom Bacillati; phylum Bacillota; class Bacilli; order Caryophanales; family Paenibacillaceae; genus Paenibacillus; species Paenibacillus sp. 23TSA30-6. The sequence goes on from NZ_SLTL01000020.1 coordinate 20,130, forward strand.
GTGATTTGTGCGGCTTCCGCAGCACGGATCATATGCTCCACCGTCTCGGGATTGACCATGACATGCTCCATATCAATGATCACAAAATCATATCCGGCATGTCCGATCATTTCGACCGTAAGCGCCGCCGGAATGGAAGCGATGAGGCCAACGACCTCCTGTCCTGTCCGCAGCTTCTCCTGAAGCCGATTTACAGTCAACATGTCGGCTCCCGGTGCACATACAGCGGGTTCATTCCCGGCTTGAAATGAAGGTCCTCATCCCCAAGCAGACGTCTTTTCATCAATTCTTCAATCTGTACGGTCGGGGCAAACAAATCAAACAGACGGAATCGTTCCTCATGCTGAGGATGCTGGCGCTGATAATCATGAATAACCTGTGCGGACATTTCCCAAAAGCGCTGCTCGTCCAACTGATAATGCTCCGCCAGGAACATCGCCAGCTCGGCGGCTGCAATAAAGAAAAAAGCATCGTAGGAAAAATCGCGCACATCGTCCGGATTGCTCGTTTTAATAAACGAATTGCGGTTAATCCGGGCATGACTTGGCGGCTCAGGATGAAGATCGGGGCATTTCTCCGGCTCTGTCAGATGCTTCACGGAAAACCGGACACCATCATGAAAATCCTTAAGCGCCACCCGTGTCGGTTGCCCGTTCCGGTGGATCAAAATGATATTCTGACCGTGGGATTCCATGCCAATTCCATGCGCAAACAGCATATGAATAATCGGCGATATCGTGGCCTCCAGCACACGCCGTGTCCATTCCTCTACGCCGAATTGCTGTACCCACGGATCAATAAGCGGTACCCCGTTTTTTTGCACATAACATAGTCCGTTAAAAGGAATCGCATCCTCATCCGGCTGCAAATACCCGTGAATGCTTTCCCGCCAAACCGTCCCCAGTGAGCCGTAGGTTTTCGCCTGACGGTATTCGGGCAGCTGCTCATAGTCATACGTGATACCCAAAACCTCACGCAAAACAAAGAATCCCTGCTGAGCAGCATATTCATCGTGTTCCAGCAACCCATACAGCCAGTCCGTGATAAGCGCTCCGTTCAGCACCGTATGTCCAGCCATGATCCGACTGGTCGAGGTGTTCGTAATGCTCAGCGACAGCTTCACATACGCGCGCTCCGGTGTCGTCCGGTTGGACAATGTGCGGATCGACTGCTGCGCCTGATACACATCACTCGCTTCACCGAGCCACACGATCCGCTGATTTGCCAGCTCTTGATGAAACCGGGGTAAAATGACCTGCTGCCATTGCCACGGGTGGACAGGCATGAGCCGATAGGCTTCCGGTTGCTGACCGTAGCTGGTTAACAAGGCTTGGAAGCGTGCAACTTCGCTTTCTCCCAACTCTTGGCGAATAAATGCTTCATACTCAATCGCCTGCGACTGCCCTGCCCGGCTATGGCTTTTGGCGATGGCCAGCCAAACAGGACGGAGCGGCTGCTTGAACTCGGGACCATACAGCTCATTATCTGCCAGCGTAAAGCCGATTCTGGATTTATAGCATGGATGGTAGGGATGCCCGTCCCCCAAATTGCCCTCCAGCTCATCATATCGACGCTGGTCATCCGCCAGAAATGGCGCGTTGAAAGAGCTTTGCGCCTGTACATCCTTGAGTAGAGTTTGCTCCAATTCCTCGATGAAGCGCTGAAGTCGTTCACCCTGCTGTGCGGTGCTGAGGACTTCATTTGCAAAATCCGCCAGCGTGGCCGACGTTTCGCTTCCGTCTGTCCCCACTCGTATGATTGGAACAGGAACCAGCCGAATGCGCCCAAAGCTGTTCATCCGTTTTCCGACAGAACGGTATTGGACAGGGCGACCTGTAATGTCCTTGCCGGACAATATAAAATGTTGATCGCCGTTATCCACGGAATCGTTATGCGTGTCATAAGGCAAAATTTCTTCATATAGCAATGCCTGAATCAGTTGACGGATAATACGCTGCTCGACCTGCATAAAGGTATCCGAGCGGAGCGCCTGAATGAAGCGCTGAGTGGTCGAAGCATGGCTGGCGGGAGCTGTAGAAAGATTGCTTGTGGAAAAGTTATGATCCGAAATGTTAGTTACAGACATGAAGTCACCTCACGAAAATGAATTGGATTAGGGATCAGGATAAACGAAGGCGTATCCCCCCTGGATTGAAAGCAGCTTGTAAAATTGGCTTTGGCAGGCAGTGTAGGTGCGGTCAATAAATCTTGGATATAGGCGGCTAGACGGGGGCAAGAGCTTGTAGCTTGTTCCTGTAATTGCTCCAATACCTTGCGTACCACCCTCCAATACTCCTGCTCACTATGCTGATCATGAACCGCAAGGGCATGAATCAATGCCCCCAAATGATTAACAAAGAAATAATAACGGGTACGCATCCACGGCTCTTCTGCACCGTACAATACGGGACTGTCCTCAGCAATCAGTGAACCGACCCATCCGGCTGCGTCGGCCTGTTCACGCACAATACTTACGCCCTCCAAATCCCGCACATAGTAGCATTCCGGCCATCCGTCCTGTAGGGACAGAAGCGAATTTTGTACATGGGCTTCGAAGGCGATACCTTTCACCGCAAGCAAACGCAGCATAGGCACCATGGATACGTGAAGATACCGCTCCAGCCAAGCTAACAGGTCAGGCCGTTCTCCGTTTTTACTCAGGTAATTGTCCCGAATCACCCCGATAAGCCGCGGCTCCTGTTCACCCGGCAACGACTCCAGCAAGGAAGCCACTACATAGGTGGATTCAGGGTTCAGGTCCATCGGTCGATAAAGAACCGTAAACTGGTCAGACAATTGCTCCAGCTCTTGAACCGTCGTTGTTCCTCGTTCTGTTGCCGCCGCGCTATGCTCATGTCCTGCGTCATACTTTGCATCAATCGTGGTGACCTGTGAAAGCTCTGCATCCTTAGCAGACTCTGGATTCTCCGTTCGCTTCGCTACCTCATTCGGCTGGAAGCATACGCGGCTGTATCCCGTTTCTGTCAGCACCTTGAAGGACTCGGATTGGATATGGGACGACCAGTCGGCTGAAAGCTCATGAATGACCTTCGCAGCATCCAAAGTACGCCGAGCCTGCTCCTGTGTATTGTCACGTACCAGATTGGTAATCCGCACATGCAGCGGCAGCTTATAGCCGTTTCCGGTTTTCAAATCCCATACTGTTCGTATCGAAGAAGTCGGATAAACGACAGGGCCTAGCGCGCCCAAAGGAATCAACACCCGCTGACGTATCAAACTTTGAATGCAGGATTGCCGCAACACCTGTTCGGCCTGCCATGGATGCATGGGCAAAATGCGATATCGCGCCAACTCCTCTCCCCACTGACGGCGAGCATGGAGCCGCACAGACGGGTCAATGGCATCCCTGTGATGCTCTTCACCAATCCATTCCTCCTGCACGTTATCCTCATGAACCGCGAAATAATACAGCGGAAACGCCGCACCCATCTCGGGACTGTATAACGGAAGCTCATAATCAGCAAATCCCTCCGTGCTTTTCGGAAAAGGATGAAAAGGGTGTCCGATCAGCAAAGACTGCTCTGAGCGTACATACGTCAGATGGGCTTCTGTACTTGAGAAAGACTTTGACTTGCTCTCGCCTGTGGTCTTCGTATGGTGATCCATAAAGAGCGTCATTTTGTGCATGCTGTTACGAATACGCTGCTTCATCTTTTGCTGCTCCGCTTCCCTTTGCTCGGGCTTGGCGTGATAGCTCATCTCGTCCAGCAGCCTTTGTATAACTCCATCCATCTCCAGGGGCCTGTACGTCCCTCCTTCTTCCACCTCGTACCAAGCACTCCCATACACATGTTGCCCCGTTGCAGAGAAATGGTGCAGAGTTCCCGCCAGTTGCAACCCGATCCGGGGTAAAATCACCTTTATTTTCGGTGCTTCCCCTTTGATCCTTGGGTCAAATTGTCGTGTTTCCCGCAGATAGCTGTTGACCAGGACCCGTAGTGTCGCTTGCTCCGCCCAGATCCTGCTTTTGGACAGCTCTCCAGCGATAGTGGAAATCTCCGTTGATTGTGTCAGCATGTATATTCTTTCTCTCCCTTCCTGTTCAAACCTTGGGTGTAGCCGCAGGTGCTTTCGCTTGCGGGGTATCACTGGATGTACGACGCGCTCCTTTTTTACGAAGGAAGTCAGGCGTCTTCAGGAAAAAAGCGGCGGGAATGGTGAGTAAAATCAATATACTCATCCCGATAAACCCTTCCCTGATCGCTTGCAGCGTTCCCGTTTCCACCGAATAGCCCGCCACCAGAAGCTGAGTCTTGCGAACTTCAAAATAAATCGAAATCACAACCATTCCAAGCGAAGAGGTCAGTCTGCGCATCACATTATTCATTGCCGAGCCTTGGGCTACCAGCTCATCGGGGATTGCATTCAACCCGGCCGTTGTGGCAGGCATATTCGACAGACCCAGCCCAATTCCCCGTAGCATCATGAGGGCGAAGATCATCCACAGCGGTGAATTCATCTGGAGCATACCGAGCATCGCCGTAGCGGCACATGTGATGATAAGTCCCGTGCTGATCATTCCTTTTGGTCCTTTGCGATCTAATTGCTTGCCCGCTATCGTGACGAACCACCCTGTACATATAGCGGAGGGCAAAAACACAAGTCCTGTCATCATGGCGTCATAGCCATACACATGTTGAACCAGCATCGGAACCAGAAAAATGCTGCCGAACATCGCAATCGCTTGTACACTCGCCACGATGACGCTCAAGCTGTAGGTTCGTATTTTGAAAATGTGCACATTCAGCAATGGCTGTTCCTTCACCAGCTCCATTCGCACAAACAGAACCAGTAAAGCCGCGCCTGCAAGGAACAGCAGAATATGCAGCGGGGCAATCAGATCCGCAGTTGTCGTTGTTCTGCCCAGCGCAAACAGAATGAACCCCACACCCAACGTAACCGTTATAAAACCGCTGCTGTCAAAGGTGCGCGACGGATTGCTACGTGCAGCTGTTAAATAACGCATCCCCAGTAGCAATCCCAGCAGTCCGGTTGGCACATTTATGAGGAAAAGCACCTGCCAGCTGCTTAGAGATAGCACGATTCCTCCCACCGTAGGTCCGAGCATTGGAGCCGCCATAATCGCAATCCCCCAGATTCCCGTAACCTTACCGCGTTCCTCCTTGGGAAAGGCTTCAAAAATCAGCGCCAGTGACAACGGAATCATCAGCCCGCCTGTCATCCCTTGCAGTCCCCGACAGAGGATGACAGCGGTAAGCCCCCACGATAACGAGCCGAGCAAGGAACCTGTGACAAAGAGCGCAAGTCCGCTCAGATATACTTTCTTTTTCCCAAAACGATCTGCCAGATATCCGGTTAAAGGCATCGTCATACCCATCGTGATTAGAAAAATAGTGATGAGCCAGCTCGCTGTAGCAGCGTTCGTATGAAATACTTTAATGAAGGACGGAATCGCCGGGTTGAGCGAACTGTTATTCAGCAAAACCGTAAAGGTGCCGAGCATCACCGTGATGACGACCTTCCACCGCTCGGGCACAGCACGTATGTTCATCCCTCGGCCTGCTTAACCATGACCGTGCTGCAACCCGGCATAGGCCACATGCACCGGAGTAGTCAAATCGAGCATATGCAGAGGACGTTTGTGATCCAGCAGCTCCCTGATCGCTTCAATCACCACCGGATGATTATGACCGAGCGCTAAAGTTCCGGCCCCGGCCAGGCAGTCGTAATAGATTCTTCCATCCATATCCTTGACATGGGCTTCGGCGATGGCAATAGGGATACGGCGGGGGTAGGATCTGGCATTGGATTCCCGTGCAGCCTGGCTCTCCAGATAACGGGTGTTTTGCGAGATAGCAGTAGCAGCTTTTGGCAACTCGATCGCTCCTTTGATATTGATAATCATTTTCAATTAATTCACCTCCTTATTATATGGAATAAATATCCTGATTCCATGGACATTTAAGACCGGGTTTTGGACAAAAACTGTTTTTAATTCCTAAAATAGAATAAAAAACCACAATAAAAATCGCCATTTCGACCATTTTCACTGTGGTTCTTTTGCATTTCTTCCTGACAGAATCAGGAGTGCGGTTTTGTGTATGAAATTTTCGCTATAGCATCATGCAAATGGATGGATTCTTCATTTCGGCACTCCACCGTGAAGGCACGAACGGCCTCTAGCTCAACCAGATCGGCAGCAATCAGCCGCACCATATCTTCGACAAAACGCGGATTTTCGTACGCTTTTTCAGTTACTGCCTTCTCGTCCGGGCGCTTGAGCACCGGATGCAGCGGAGCGCTGGCATTGGATTCCGCTGCATCCAGCAGCATGACCTTCCAATCCTGCTCCAGCTTGTCCGGCTCATCTATATGCGCCTCCATAGTTACCACGCCCCGCTGATTGTGGGCACTATACTCGCTGATTTCCTTGGAGCACGGACACAAGGTGGTTACTGCCACCGTTAAGCCAACCACGGTACGACTCCCCCGTCCTGCCTCATAGCTGATTCGGATCAGCGTCTCGGCATGGTTCAGTCCCGTCTTTTCCAGTACAGGGGAGCGCCGTTCGTAGAACCAGGGGAACGACAGCTCCAACTCGGCCCGTTCCTGATTCATCCGCACAGCCAGACCTTCCGTAAAACGGGCCAGCTGTGCCAAATCCGTCGTTCCGCCCTGCTGCCGATATTCCTCCAAATGCTCTGTCAGACGGCTCATATTGATCCCTTTAGTCTCACGATAAAGCGAGGTTGTCAGCTTAAAGGTTCCGATGCTTACCTGTGACGAAGGGCTCAACCCCGCCTCCACGGTAATGGGATGCTTTACTCTGGCAATGCCCACCTGTTCGATGTCGAACAAATAGTTGCGTTTCTCATTTTGCAAATCGGACATGTGTTCCTTCGTGGTGGGTTTATCTCCCGGGATAGGGTCCACCGAGCCGAACAGCCGATGGCGCTCTGCCTTGGAAGGCAGTTCCGGGGTTACTCTATCTTCTCTCACGTTAATGACTCCTTCAATTATGATTTTCCAAGGTGACAGGATGCTGCTCCAGCGATTTTTGCAAAACTTTTTAATAGTAATAATTACGATTAATTTATATTACTACAAAAATACCGCAAGGTAAACCTCGCTTCCCTCACGGCAACACAGTTGAATAGCGTTCATTCATGAGCTAATGTGAGGGTAGAACTTTTTTTCGAGATAAAAAACGAACCTGCAGGAGGTTGTTTCCTTGAGAAGTGAACATGAAATGCTTCATACCATTCTCGAATTTGCCCAAGAGAACGAACGGGTACGTGCCGTGATTATGAATGGTTCACGTGCCAATCCACATGCTCCACGGGATATATTTCAGGATTATGACATCGTCTTTCTCGCATCCTCCGTAGACAGCTTTGTTCAGGATCGTCGCTGGATCAACAGTTTTGGAGAATTGATTATCATGCAAACGCCCGATGAACACATGGAACCCGTTCCGACTTACCGTGATCGCTTTGCTTTCCTCATGTTATTCACGGACGGCAACCGTATTGATCTTACACTCTATCCTGCGGATAATATCGCCAATTTGGAGCGAGACAGCTTAAGTGTGCTGCTGCTGGATAAAGACGGACTTGTAGAGCCTTTTCCACCGCCAAGCCTTCAAGATTATATAACAGTACCTCCAACTGCCCAAACCTTTGCAAACTCCTGTAACGAGTTCTGGTGGGTCAGTACCTATGTGGCTAAAGGATTATGGCGACGGGAGCTTCCTTATGCCAAATTTATGTTGGATCGGCCTGTAAGAGATATGCTTCACTTGATGCTGGAATGGCATATTGGTATACGGACAGACTCCGCGGCAGATCCGGGGAAGCAGGGAAAATATTTCGAGCAGCACCTTGAGCCTGAACATTGGGCTGTCTACGTCCAAACGTTTGCGGATGCAGATTATGGACATATGTGGCAGACTCTTTTTAGAATGGGTGACTTATTCAGAGAAGTAGCCCTGGAGGTGGCGAATCATTATAGTTATGAATACCCGGCTCAGGACGATCAACGTGTTACACACTATCTCCATCACGTACAAGCTCTGCCAGCAGATACGAAGGATATCTTTTAATGAAAAGACCAGTCAGACATAATTTATATGTGTTGCTTTAGCAATTGCGCTGTTCGTTCCGGTTGCGAGATCGGAAAATGATGGGCTGCGGGAATATCTAGCGTGTGCAAGGAACGGAATGGCTCAGGCAGCTTATATATCTGATCCTTCACCCCCCACAGAATCGAAACTTTCTCCTTGGACCGTGCTTCGTATATTTGGGGAGCGAATTGGAAGCTATTTGACCTCGTTAACATGGCCAGCGTTTCCGCAGTCGTCTTTCTTACGCGCGGGGAACGCATTTCTTCAAGAACATACGTAACGTATGTTGGCGGGATATCTCCCAAGCTCTCAAAACATGTCTGCGAAAGCAATTGCTTTTGTAAGCCTGGCTCGCTGAGCCTGCCCAGCACACTCTCCGTAATTCGTGCACTCCTGTACCTAGGCGGAGCGGTATGCAATGCAGGCTGCAACAGATGCAAGCTGCTGATGCGCTCAGGTACGCGTTCCCATACTTTAGCAGCCAGTAGTCCGCCGAAAGAATGACCTACAAGGCGGATCGGCGTTTCAAAAGCCTGAATGGCCTGTACTAACGATTCAATATGGCCTTCCAGTACATCCTCCTTATGATGGTATGGAGAGCGTCCAAAGCCGGGAAGATCCACCAGGCAAACCGAGGATTCAGGAAAATGTTCAGCCAGCGGTATCAAGCAATCTGCCCCGCTTAAAGTACCGTGAACAAACACTATCGTTGGATTTTCATTTCTCGCCTTTTCCACCTTTCGCTCCAGTGTAGCTAAAGGCCCGCGCCTGCTGCGGACATATCCATCTGTTTCCGCATGGGAATGAATAATTCTAAAATCAAGATCGGTAATAACAAATGGGAAAGTGCTGGAATTCACCGCATGTGACAGCCCGGATTTATGGTGAATCCGCCGCGTTGCATCTAATGGGTAGTCCACGGCCACGATAAAATCGAGTGATTCCTTCGGGATACCCAACTTTCGACCAAGTGGAGTACCCAGTATCTTGGATAGCCAAGCGGGTGAAATCGAACCTAACGGTTTACGGACCCGAAGCTCCTTCGCCATATTCGTTCCCAGCTCTATCATCGTCGGGCTCTGTTGCCTTTCATCCATCAAGTAGTATGTTTCATTGGCAGGGCGCGGTTCCTTCGCAAGAGCGCTGATAAATTCGGCCGCATGATCTACGTGAACCAGTGGAAGCCAATGAGACTTCCCCCCGGGAACGAGACCCATGAGCTTGCGTGCTGTAGAAGCCACGAGAATGCCGAGTCCACCGGTTTGAGGCGTATCCCCATGCTCAGAGTCACCAATGACAACGCTCAAATGGATAACCGAAAGCGGAAACCCTTCCCTGTGCGCCCCCTGCCGAATATGCAAATCAGCCAGAAACTTCATACGCTCGTATGAAGGTGCTTGTTCCAATTGAGCGATGACAGGCTCCGGGGCATTCCAGTTATGATCATTAAAAGGGCTTTTGAACCCAACCAAATGGATAAAATGTCGTAGCCCCTTGCTCGCATGAATATGCGTAGCCAAAGTTAGCATTTTTTCTGCCGCTTGTAGAAAAGCCGCTCTCGCTTCCTCCTCTCCCAGCAAAATATCCATCGGACCTCCTGCGTGAATCACCACATCTGCGGTCTCAACCCGCTTTCTGTCAGAAGGATTCAGTCCCAGAGCAGGTATGCTTAAATCACCAATAACCGGCGTTAATTTCCCGGTATGCCAGGCTGTCTCCAAACCCATTTGCCTGCACATTCGTTCCCATTTCTGCTGTGAACGAACAAGAACGGTAACGGTGTGCTCCTCCCGGGAAAGCTGCCGTAGCGCATGCATGCCGATAAAGCCTGTACCACCCGTGATGAAAATATGTGCCATGAAAATAACCTGCCTTCTATATTTTAGTACCAATCAGTGCTAATGATGATTAAAAAAAATCACTTTAGCAGAAACGCTAAAGTAAATTTTAAATTTTCTAGTATGCTCGGGTCCTGGTTTGCATGTTGCAGAAAAAGTGCCCCCTCAATGGCCGAGACAATGAATTGGGCAGTCGACCTGGCAGGAAGTTCAGTCTGAATCTCTGATTTCTTCATTCCCTCGTTCAGCAACATCTCCACGGTGGTGATTTGGCTTTGGAAAAATTGGCTGACTTTATCCCGAAACAAGGGGTTATCCTTGGGCATCTGCGTATAAAGAGTAATAAATGGACAGCCGCCCAAACAATCTGTCTCTTGTTGTGTCAGCAGTTGAAGAAGGATTTCAAAACGTTCCTGAACAGACTGATCCTTACGCGAAGCAACCTCATAAATCATCTCGTTATACGTTTGAATCAGTTGATCCAGAATGGCTGAAAGCAACTCTTCCTTACTTTTAAAATAGTAGTAAATGTTCGTTTTGGATACGTTGCTTACAGCCACGATTTCATCCATACTTGTCGTATGATAGCCTCGGGTCAGGAACAATGAAGTGGCAGTGTGCAGAACAACATCCCGATTCGTCGTTTTATTTTTCTTCATCATATTTAGCACTATACGGTACTAATGAATGCTTGTCAAACTTCGCTTGATTAGGTCTGCCGAAATATTATTTTTCAGTCAGGACCCGATCACCACTGCTCGCAGGCTGAGAGATCACCAAAAACTCAACATCCTCATTTGTTTCGTTAAACATTTGATGAGGGACCAAAGAAGGAATCTCACAGCCTTCCTGAGATCCTAATTCGATTCGTTCACCATCCACTTCAAGTATGGCTGTACCTGATAAAATAAAGAAGAATTGGCGTGCATGATGGTGATAATGTCTGACCTCGTGTGTATTCCCGGGCATACGCTCATGAATAATACTCAAATCTTTATTTTTCACCAAACGCCAACCATCACATTGATCTCCCCATATGTAATGTTCGGCATTGTTTTTACTTATTTTCAAACTGAACCCCTCCTTTTGCGATTACTGATTCATTTTAAGCCTGTATTCCTACGGCTACAATCTTATTTTCATCCAACAGAACGAACATAAAAAAAAGTCCGACTTACCGGACTATTTTTTTATATATCTGCCTCTATAATTTCCTCCAGCTTAATCCAGCTAAAATCCTCTTCCCCACGGGACAGCTTCACTTCCCGCCGACTCGTGTTAATCACCGTCACAAACCCGCACAGCTCCTCGTCATCAAATGGATTGAATACCCGCAGCGTAATGGGCTTCCGCTCGTTATAGGAAACGATGATCGCCTGCTCAATCTGCTGCATTTCCTGATCGTCCAATGTCGGCTTGCCGCGTCTCCCCTGCTCCTTCATCAGTCGCAAATAAGCATCCCGATGCTCAGGCAAGATCATGCGCGAGCTTTCCCATATGCCGTTCCCTTCAAGCTTTTTCCCCATCGTAAACGCCTCCTATGCTGTTCTGGTTACCGGATGCCATGCCAGTACCTGATCTAATCGAAAAACGCGTGGCTGGCCTGTCTGTAAACAGGTGGCTCGTATCAAACCGTTCCGCACACGATGCACCTCAATGCGTCGCTGAGACAGCTTGCCCTTTCGGTCCATATACACGATTTCCACGATCTGTCCCACGTATTTTTCCAGCATGCTCCTTCACTCCTTATCAGAACGTTTGTTTGTATTATATGCGAACATGCGTTTGATTATCAATGTTAAATAATCCCCTGAGAGAATGTGATGCTCTGAGGGGATTATTTAACACGCTTTGACATCAAAAAATGGATCTTCCCAATCGTAATTCCAGCCCATATGCAATAGAACATCATAGCATTAAAGCCTATATCCTGGAACGTAGAATATTCCAAACTCCAATATATATGGGTTTTATAAACATTTATTTATAAATATAGGCATTAATGTTTAGACATTACTTTTCATTTTTTGTAGTCTTGGTAAGAAAATAAAATTTAAAGGAGTGTAATGATTATGAAATTTGTAAAGCTAACTTTATTCACGATGGTTTGGATGATGGTTCTCTTTTTTAGTACTAGCCACAGCATATATGCTGCCGCTACGGGGGATGTCCTTAATAAACCGGAAGAAGGATGGTCTCGTTATGAAGCGAATACGCCCGAGATCACCTATCTTGGTGGTAATTGGTTTCGTGATAATACCGGCCCAATAACCTGGACTTCTCCCTGGCAAAAATCTGGAACAAGTCTAAAGTTTAATTTTAAAGGTACTAAATTAAGATTAATTTCTACCACTTGGTGGTCTGGTTCTAGCAGCATTGATGTCATTATAGATGGTGTTAAGGTTGATAACTTTTCTTTGACTGGAAGTGACGTAGCAGCCCGTAAAATCATGTACGAAAAATTAAACTTGCCTCAAGGAGAGCACTCTGTTGAATTTGTAAATAATACACCAAACTATTTATTTATATATGCAATTGATACTGATGGGTCGTTACTTCCCTTTAAACCTGTCGAGGTAGCGCCAACTCCTGAACCGTCTGAACCTTCAAAGCCCTCTGAACCATCCGAACCCTCACAGCCGAGTGGTGACCGTGCAATTCTGGTTGTGACTATGGATAACGGGCTTGATAAAGAATTTGATATAAGCAAGAAGGAGCTAGCCTCTTTCATTCAGTGGTATGACGCTAAAGATGCCGGACGGGGTGCTTCCTTCTTCGCCATTGATAGACATACCAATAACAAGGGCCCTTTCAACAGCCGCAAAGACTATGTAATATTCAATAAAATTTTGACGTTCGAAGTAAACGAATATTCATGTGAACCTCTCTCCAAAGAATTGGAGAGCTTCTCAAATCATCAGGACTCGTAACCTCGTCCCTCCTTGAAGGCTAGTTCCTAGCCTGATTGCGTTAGATTAAGATACGTTCTGCAAGGCTAGTTTCAATATATTAATAGCTGCATTTTCATCCCGATCTGCAACGTATCCGCAAGGACATTGATGGACACGAACAGCAAGTGATTTTTTGACGATTTCTCCGCAGTTGGAGCATCGCTGCGATGTGCCCGATGGATTCACTTGCACAACCTGACGACCGGCGCTTTCAGCCTTGTACGTCACGAATTGAATAAGTTGATTCCATCCGCTATCTGCAATGCTTTTGGCAAGATGATGGTTCTTGACCATCCCTTGTATATTCAAGTCCTCGAAGGCGATCAGTCCATATTTATTGATCAACTTTCGCGATTCTTTATGAGCGTAATTCTTACGTTGATTTGCTACTTTCTCATGGAGTCTGGCTAGGTCGCGTACAGCTTTACGCCGGCGGTTTGAACCACGCTTTTTCTTCGAGACCGCACGTTGCTTTCGTTTCAGCTTTTCTTCGCTTTTACGAAGAAATTTCGGTGACTCTATTCTCTCGCCATCTGATGTTACCGCAAGTTGGGACACGCCAAGGTCAATGCCAATCTGCTTTTCTGATGCTGGAAGGTGTTTGCTTTCGACTTCACAAGAAAAACAGGCGTAATATTTGCCATTCTTAACCATGATGGTACACGTCTTGATCGTTCCTTGCGGCTGCCGATGAAGTCGAATGCGTACATCACCGATCTTGGAAAGCACAAGTTGCTTTCCTTCTATGGAAAACCCACTCTGCGGGTAGGTAAAGGAGTTGTACTGACTTTCAGGCTTGAATCTCGGAAAGCCCGCTTTCTCGCCGTTTTTGACGCGGCGAAAAAAGGCTTGGTACGCCTTATCCAACCGCTCAACGACATTTTGAAGGACTTGAGAATGGATGTTTTTGAGTTCAGGTATGTACCGTTTTCTCTTTGGCAACGTTGCTTTTTGCTCGTAATAGGTAAGACTCTGCCCCGTTTGCTCGTAAGCAGCGATTCGTTCGGCGAGCAAACGATTATAGAGGAGACGGCAACGTTCCAGCGCGAAATGGATGTACCCTTGCTCCTCTTTGGTTGGATATAGACGGAATTTATAGGTTCTCTGCATTAGCCGTCTCCTTTCTTTTGATTTTCGATGTATTTCTTTATGGCTTGTTCGGAGATAGAACCAATGGTTTCAATGAAAAGGCTGCTGTTCCAGAGGTGTCCACCCCATAATCTTTTTTTAATTGAGGGAACCTCAGAAATAGTTTTCTTGCAGAAATTCCTTTCAACATTTTTACAATATAGGAAGGAGCTATTTGGGGGCGTGCTGATGCAAAAACATGAATTTGGTCTTTTTCGCCAACCTCCATCATGACCACTTCAAATTCTTTTTCTTGAGCAATTTCTTGGAACAGTTCTTTAAGGTAGGCTTCAATTTCTGCTGACAGTACAGATCGGCGTTACTTAACCGACCAAACGATGTGATAATTGACGTTGTAAACGCATGTTCTAGCGTGCTTTATATTTTCTTTTGTCATACAGATAGTCTACCAGAACCAAGTTTTGATACTCAAATAGATACAATGATTTTGGAGTTACAGATAGTGCAGATGAAAGTCCGCTCGTCCTAAATAATAATAAATTAGGCCTTTTATAGTACAGTACGTCCACAACTAGTTCAATATTTACCCCCCCTCGAAGTTGGACAGTTCTTAACATTAAAAGAGTGACAAGCCTCCAAGTGATGAGGGGCTTGCCATTTAACGTTCTGATTGACAGGTACATTGACCCACAATCGAGTAGATTGACTAGAATGTCTTCCCTCCAAATGAGGCTCACTGAAAATGGCAAAGAGGACAAACTAATTGTCGCAATGCGGCAGCGGCTACTTACTTCTCCAGAATTAAACTGCTAGTGCGGGATTAAAATTCGTAGGTGGACAGCTTGATATCCTCTTTATTCAAACTTTTCAACGGATAGGCTGGGCCATTCCAATAAGTCAGGATATCAACAGGCTCGTTAACGCTATGTTCTTTTAACATAAGAGATAATTCAGGCAACAAATGCGGAAGCTGGTAAGAGCTTGTTATAAAATGATACTCTTCCGGACTTTCACATTCTTCAGCTCTGTAAAAAACAAAGTAACCCTCGGTGTTGTCCCCGATGAGTACAATATAACGAGCAAGAAAAATAATTTCACCATTGGAAAAGGGAATAGAGTGTGTCGCATTAGGAATTAAATCCTTTTCCATCCCCTCTATACGCGCGGTAAGTTCACTGTTAAGAGCATCTATTCTTTCTCGTTGCTCGCTAATGAGTTGTTCATAGCTTACAGGGACAAGCCCTCCTTTCTTAATCGTAGTGATCAGTTCATCGATAAATACTTTTTGAGATAAAACCCGATTGCTCATCCTATTCATCTCCACATTCATTTAAATCACAGCCCTCTTACTCATTTTCAAGATGCTTTATATTTATGTAAATTAAAATCCTATGTCATAGAAATGCTCTTTTGTTCAACTTATGGATTGCAGCCATCATCATGAATGGGTACGGTTAACCCGATTAATCAACTACCAAATATTTTTGTGATTGCATTCACAACTCTCTCCATTTGAAATGGTTTAACAATAAAATCCTTTGCACCTGCCTGAAATGCTTTGATAATCGCTTCTTGCTGACCCAAAGCAGAGCACATTAAAATTTTAGCCTCGGGATCAAGCCCTATAATCTTTTCAACAGCCTCAAGTCCATCCATCTTGGGCATATTGATATCCATGGTGATTAGATCGGGACGAAGGTTCGAGTATTTCAAAACAGCATCATACCCATTTTCCGCCTCCGCAATAACAGAGTGACCCAAATCCAAAAAAATATCCTTAAGTACAGATCGCATAAATAAAGAATCGTCGACGACTATAATTGTTGCCAAGGTTAATCTCTCCTGTCGTTTTATATATCGTACTTCTTCATTCAGATGCTGACTGCTGAACAAAATGCATATCCAAGTTTCAATATCGGTGAAATAATAACTGAAGTTAATAGAAAAAATCTGTAAAAATAAAAACGCTACCATTGGATTACAAACGGAATTTCAAACTAGATACTATTGAATTAGTTTTCAAAACAGGTTTTCATAATGACGTAAATTATTCCTGTAGGGTGAAGATCATAAAGTACTAGGTATCCACTGGAACCTTTGCACTATATATGCAGGACTTAAAAGTTACCTATCGTACCATTCCGCAGACGGATGGTGCTTCACTTGTACAGCACCATTCCGCCTACTCTGTTTTCATGGGAATTTACGAACCCGTTTTGATTAACTCTTTCTACTTCTTTAGGATTCTTGGCTTTAGAATATGTAACCTATATTATAATGTTTCAAATTCAAAGCCTCCTGTCATACCATGCATTACATCACAAGTGAGCCAATCTAATGCATTTTTACTTAATAGCTTCATAACAATTTCTTGTATCTTTACAGATATGTCTCCTTTTACATAAGATGCCAATTAAATAGATGCAGTGCTACGATCCTCCACGTAAAAACGATGCAAACCCGTTTGATAAATTTTCTCCACTCTTGCCAAATGAACAGCGCCAGTTAGAACATACATAGCATAGCCTGGCTTTATAAGATAAGCCTCACTCGTTTCATAATCAAGTTCTTCCTCTTCCCATACATGAACAATCACAATCTTCTCCAGCACAGCAATGTTTGACATGTTCTTTTCCTCTTTTCTAAAAAAAATTTATTGACCAGAAATAATTTATCAATTCCTTTTGTGTAAAAGAGATTTCTCGCAAGTATTATCGTTTAATATTTATCACTAAACGATAAATCAATAATAAATATACACTCTTAAACGTTTATCGTCAAATGATTATTTCATAATGCTTACTAACAGGGTAAAATAATTGATAAGAGGTGATGATCTTTGGCGATAAACATAAAGTTAGAAGAAACATTGGGCAAAGCAGGAATCACAAAAAATGCCTTGGCACGCGAAGCAAAAGTTCGACCGAACTTAATTTACGATATGTGCGATGGTAAGACCAAACGCTTAGATCTGGAAACATTAAGCCATATTCTCGATACATTAGAAGATCTTACAGGTCAGAGACATAACCTGAGCGATGTTCTGGAGTATATCCCACGCAACGAAAAAAACGATCACTCTCCTGTCTAATGGAGATAGATCGTTTTTTATGCTCTGCATATAGAGATAAAACTTACAGTAATAAGTAAATATAATTATATTGTAGCTTTTTTATAGCTAAATCCATATTTCAATAAAGTTTTCGCATGAAATCAGCTTTTTTTAACGAGAGAATACCTTTTTTAAGTATATTCCTGACCTCTTGATGTGCAAATTATCCCCTAAAAGCAACTTTATACAAGCTTTCTTATAAACAAATATAATCATAAAGTTGTAAAACACGACTGACAAGTGTAGAATAAAATTAACAAAAAAAAGAAACCGAAATGTCGCAAAGGCGCCACGGCTTCTTTAAGATTTTCGCGAAAATAACCGCTCACCTACCAAGAGCGCGGTTATTTTCTTTTTTTTCTATATGTCTGTATCAGGCTAATTATGGAGAGGGTTACGGACAGCAGTTTTACCACTGGCTCTACATACTTCAGAACAATTGTTAATTGCTCTAAAAAGTACGACATGGTTTCGATGATATTTATCATATCGACCTCCATGCCGTGCGCCTTTGCTCGTTACATCATACATTATATTCACAAAAAAACCTAACTTTTCAATTTCAAATTCTGTCTAAGGCTCTGATCGTCAAACATTATCTGACTGGTGATTTTGGCACAAAAAACTTACTCCTACTCAAAGTTCAAGTCGGAATAAGCTTGTAGAAAGAAAATACAGACGTGCAGTTAATTCCCCGATTAAATTGTGGTAGTCCTTTCTTTATGGTGCTGTACAAGCGAAGAGGTCGCTTTTGTCCCCGGATTTCTATCCTCATTATAGGCTTTATTCAAGAAATCCGGGGGCGGTGGCGATGGGAAGCACCATCCAGATGCGCAGTGGCACGATAGGTAACTTTTGAGTTCAGCTTATATAGACATAAAAAACTGACACCGGAGTCGTTCCAATGTCAGTTTACAGTCTTATTCATTCAGAGCCTTTTTCAAAGCCTCCATGTTGTTTTTCATAACGCCAAGATAGTCGAGATTCTTCTGCTTGTCTTCATCCGTCAGTCCTTCGAGCGGATTCAGTACATCGATTTTTGCACCGATTTCAGTAGCTACGGTCTCAGCGACCTTCGGATCAACAAGGGTTTCAAAGAAAATCGTTTTAACATTATTTTCTTTAGCAAATTTGATAATACCCGCCAGCTTGTCCGGTGTAGGCTCTTGCTCCGGAGATAATCCAGCAATTGGTACTTGGGTCAGACCATATTGCTTAGCCAAATAACCAAAAGCAGCATGCTGCGTAATAAAGTCTTTACGTTTTACATCTTTCAGACCTGTTTTGAACTCGGTATCCAGCTCTTTCAGCTTGGCGATGTAAGCATCAGCATTTTTCTCATAATCAGCTTTGTTTGCGGGATCGGCTTTTACCAGCCCTGCTTCAATGGACTCTACTTCCTTTTGGGCCAATACCGGATCAAGCCATACGTGAGGGTCCAGCACATGATCGTGACTATGACCTTCCTCAGCGTGTACTTCTCCTTCTTCCTCCTCAGTACCTTCCATCAGGTTCAGCCCTTTGCTTGCTTCAACCACAACACGCTTGTCGTTAGACGCACTGCTCAAAGCCTGCTCTGCCCAGCCTTCGACGATACCGTTATATACAAAAACGTCGGCATCCTTCACCTGTGCCATATCTTTGGCGCTTGGCTCCCAGTCATGCGGCTCAGCACCAGCAGGAATCAGCGCAGTTACATCAGCATGATCTCCAGCGACCTGCTTTGTAAACTCATACATTGGATAAAAAGTGGTAACCACTTTCAGCTTTTTGCCGCTGTCCGTCGTTTGTGCCTGATTCGGCTCGGTTTGGGGAGTGTTGGTAGCTGTATTATCAGATTTGGCTCCGCAGCCGGACAAAATAAGTACCAGCCCCGCAGACAATACGAATGATTTTTTGAACCATGTATTCATGTTCATAGCTCCTTTATTTGTTTGGTTTTTCAGAATACGAACTGTTTCATTCACTGGCGTGCTGCATTCTTCTGCCGGGAAGCCTGCTGCTTACCCAACTTGCGGACCAGCTTTTGAATACCGATTCCCACGATCAGGAATAATAACAGCACCATGGCAATCGTCCCCCCCGGGGGTGTACTCAGTTCATACGATGCAGTTAAACCCGAAAATACCCCGATCAATGCGGTCACCATAGATATCCAGATGGCTGCGGCAAAGCTCGGTGCAATTCGAATCGCCAATGCAGCCGGTAACACAATCAGTGAGGAGACAAGCAACACACCGACAATCGGCATTGCAGCGGCTACAATCATCCCTGTCAAAATGCTAAACGCAAATGAAATGGATTTGACAGGAAGGCCGTTTGTCTTCGCTGTTTCTTCATCAAAGGTAATCTGATACAAAGGACGCCGGAATACGAAAAAGAAAATACCCCCGATCACAGCCACTGCGATCATCAACATCAGCTCTGTCTGATTAACCGCCACCACTGAACCGAACAAATAAGCGGAAAATCCTTTATTAATACTCTGATTCAGGTTCATTAATATAACAGCCGTCGACAGGCCGCCTACCATAATAATGGCCACGGAAATCTCACTGTACGTTTTATAAGACCTGCGGACGTATTCAACGATAATCGCTCCGATTATAGCTACGATAAAACCAGTTATCGTCGGATTAATGCCCAGATAGGCACCCGCTGCCACCCCTGCCAGCGATACATGCGATAGCATGTCCGCCATCAGAGCCTGACGCCGCAGCATCAGGTACACTCCAAGCACCGAGGCCAGCAGTGCAATTACCCCACCGGCACAAAATGCCCGCTGCATGAAGTCGTAGTGCAGCATTTCCATCCGCCATCTTCCTTCCTCTCAAGCTCAATAATACGATCCAGATAATGTTGCACTTCCGATAATCCATGGGTAACCATGACTACAGTTCTTCCATATTCCTTAACCTGCTGATTCATCAGATCGTAGAAGTGATGGCGGCTTTCCTGATCCATCCCGGTCGTGGGCTCATCCAAAATGAGCAAATCCGATTCCTGAGCAAGCGCTCGTGCCACACAAATGCGCTGCTTCTGTCCACCGGACAGCTCGCCGATTTTACGATGACGCAAATCCCACATACCTACCTGACGAAGCGCCTGCTCTGTCAGATCATGATCCTCGGGCCGCATACGGCGCAACCACGAGCCATGAGTGTATCTTCCGGAACGGACAAACTCCAGAATGGTACTTGGAAATCCACCATTAAAAGCAGCAATTTGCTGCGATACGAATCCGACAACAAGCTTCTTACCCTCACCTGTACGGTCGGACATAAACACCTTGCCCTTCCAAGGTTGAAGCAAACCGAGCAACAACTTGAGCATTGTCGATTTGGAAGCCCCATTCGGCCCGGTAATGGCCACAAATTCGCCAGAAAAAATTTCAACATCGGCATCCACCAGATTAGGAACGTCCCCGTAGCCAAATGTAACTTGTTCCAGTGAGGCTAATAACATGACGCAAATCTCCCTTTCCTTTAAAAAGCCTGGAGCCATCTGAACGATTTACCTCCGCGCAGATTCTCCAGGTCGTTTATTCTCATGAAACCATCTACCGTAATTATTACGATTTGATAATAAAAAAACAAGCGTTTGATAAACGTAACCTTTACGCATTAGCAAGTTTAACAGTTTAGGAAAGGTTCGTCAATGTTTTGCAAGTCTTTTGTTCGTTTACTTTACTTCGTCCGGGTATAGGCCGGAAGCCAAGGTTTTCAGCGCAATCGGCGCACGTACCCCTTCAGCCGCTGCGGACAAAGGCAGCACTACAAATCGTTTGTTTTTGATCGCTTCCACACCAGCCAGCGCGGGCTTGCTTAGCAGAAGCTTTTCTTTATCCGCCAGCGAGGTATCTCCATAATTCAGAATCACAATGACGTCAGGATTGCGCTTCACGACTTCTTCCCAGCTTACCTCGGCAAAGCTTTTGTCAATGTCATCAAAAATATTTTGGCCTTTTCTACAGTACCGAAAGCAGGCTTTCCAGCTACGTTAGCGCGAGAATTATGTTTTGACGGATAAATGTCGCTAGTTCCTGGGGTCATAAACCAGTCAATGGCTTTTCGGCCGCTTCCAGCTTTCTCAACCGTTCTTCAATCTCGGAAGCAGAGAAATTTTCGCCCATGACGACGGCTACATCATTCACCGGCTTTTGCGGGCGAATCGGAATGATTTCCAGCTCCCGGTAGGCAAACTGGAACATCATCTGACCCTCTGATTCCAGAAAACGCACAATTCCTTTGGCTCGGTAAATTTCAGCAGGCAAACTGCGGAACAACTGTTCAAACTCGGAGCGTGGCACAGGTTGTCCAAAGAAATGCGTGTGAACGACTACATGGTCGTAGGAATGATAATGCTCCCCATGTTCGTGTTCGTGGTCATGCTCATGGTGCTGGTGGTCATGATGGTGATGGTCTCCATGATCATGAGCGTGTAGATGATTTTCCGAATGATGGTGATCATTCCCGCTATCGGCTATGGACTCCTTTTGCCCCGAAACGTCCATACGTTCCTCTCCTTGAATGGAGAAAAAAGTACCCGCGTCCACGTCGCTTCGTTGCGTGCTCACCGTCAGCGCGTATGGATTTAATTCTTTTACGAGTGCCTGTACCTCCTGTAGCTCGCCCGTAGCCAATAAATCAATTTTGTTAATAATCAGCTTGGAAGCGCATCGAAGCTGATCCTGCATCAGGCGATGTGACTTGTTTCTCTCGTGACCTGAGGCAAAATCCAGAAATTGACGCGCATCCACCACCGTAATAACGGATTGTAAAATCATTGAGGAGTAGATGGAGGCATCTGTCACCGCATCTACAATTTCCATCGGATTAGCCACTCCGGTACATTCAACGATAATCACGTCCGGCTTATATTCCTCAGCAAGATTCATCAGCTCCACGCCCAAATCTCCGCGAATGGTACAGCATATGCAGCCACTAAGCATTTCCTTCATGGGAGCCTGGCCGTTCACAAGACTGCCGTCCAAATTAACATCGCCCAACTCATTCATCAAAATAGCCGGCTTGAGTCCCTGCCCTTTATAGTAAGCCAGCGCCTGCTGAAGAAGAGTTGTTTTACCGCTGCCCAGAAATCCGGATAAAACAACAATCGGTATCATAAAATCCTCCTTGTTTTTACAACGTTTTAATAAGGATCGTACCGTAAAAATTTCCTTCTTGCAATCGTTTGTTGAAGTTTAATCGTAATATTTACGAATTAATACAGGCACATTGTCCAATTAAAGAACACAATTATATAGATGACCACGCTTGAACTTGTCCATAAAGGAGTACTCCAGACGCTACCAGCGGGCATGTTTGTCCCATTGCCGGCATAGGATGTAGACAAGAACCCTTATTCCCAAGGAGACGTAGAATGAAAAACAGTACGCTGTTGAAGATGCTGCCTTTTATGATTCCGTTTGCCTTTCTCATCCCTGTGCTTGTTACGCTATCTCCCCGGTGGCTTCGTTCGTTAGATATGAGTCAGCTACAGCCGTTAAAAACGGTATTTATGGGTATTTTTCTGGAAGCCGTCCCGTTTCTCCTTATCGGTGTGCTCGTTTCATCCCTTTTGCAATGGCTCGTACCGGAAACATGGATTCGCAAAATAGCGCCTGTGCATCCTGTGCCAGGTGTTCTGCTGGCCTCCTTGCTGGGTCTGCTGTTTCCCATCTGTGAATGCGGTATGATCCCTGTCGTTCGCCAATTGATGCTCAAGGGAATGCCTGCCTATATGGGCATCACCTTTATTTTAAGCGGGCCGATTCTCAATCCCGTGGTGCTGGCTGCGACGATGATGGCGTTTCCTTCCCATCCCGAGATCACTGCCGTTCGAATGGGGCTGGCCTTTGTCGTTTCTGCGATCATCGGGCTGATCGTGTATGCCTTTGTGCGTGTGCACCCGCTCAAACGGTCATTGCTCTCTTTTAACCAGCAGAAGCAGAACAACCAGACTCATCGGCATAATCGCACATGGCGGGGCTTTTTTGTACATGCTGGCGACGAGTTTTTGGACATGAGTAAATATCTCATTATCGGTGCGTTGCTGACAGCCTGCATCCAGACCTTTATCCCGCGTGATGAAATGCTTTCGTTAAGCGGTGGAGCGGCTGGCTCGTACGCCTTTATGATGGGCTTTGCCTACGTCCTGTCGCTATGCTCCACCTCCGATGCCTTCGTCGCTACTGCTTTTTCGCATACCTTTACACTGGGTCCGCTGGCATCCTTTCTTGTACTCGGCCCGATGCTGGATTTCAAAGGCACGCTCATGCTGCTAAGCACCTTCCGCACCAAATTTGTCGCCGTCCTGTGCTTGCTCATTGTTTCGCTTGTCCTGGTGGGCTCTATAGCTGCTGAATGGTTGTTGGGGAGGTGATTACGAACGTGAATTCAACCTTTAGCATCCGCTGGCAGTATGGCATGCGCTCCTTGCTCATGATTGGATTGGCTGTGTATATCATCACATTGAGTCAATCGAATTCCCTTCATTACTACTTGGCTCCACAAATGCAAAAGCTGCTCCTGCTCTGCCCCGTACCCCTGCTGTTTATCGCCTTGGCTATGGCGTGGCACGGCATAGCCGGGGAGCAGGAAGGCGAGGATTTATGTGATTGTGAGCATCCGTTGCCACAAAGCTGGGTCAAAAAAACACTTGTATACGGAATGCTTCTTATTCCGCTACTATTCGGTTCTCTGCTGCCCAATCAGGCGCTCGGCAGTGATATGGCGGCCAAAAAAGGCATGTCCTTCACGTATCCCAACCCGGATATCCGGCGCAAAACAGATATACAGACCACAAAAGCACCGGAAGTTTCCATGTTACCAACTGGATCTTCTACTCCAGCTTCACTCCCTCCAGGGGGAAAATGGAGTCAGGAAACGCTGGATAAGCTGTTCGTTCCACCTGATAAATACAACGTAGAATTTGCCGAGCTGGCGAAACGTCTGTACCAGCAGCCGACCATACAGATCAAACCGGAGATTTTTTCCGAAACCATTGGAGCCATCGAATTGTATAAGCACGCTTTTGAAGGAAAAAAAGTGCAGGTGACAGGCTTTGTCTATAAAGACGGCAGCTTGCCGGGCAATGGTCTGTTTGCGGTGGGAAGGTTCCTCGTTATGTGCTGTACTGCCGATGCCATGCCTTTCGGGATCATCGTCCAATCAAAGAAGGCACCGTCCTTTGACAAGGATACGTGGGTGACTATTGAAGGAACATTACATGCCACACAAAAAGGCAATGTACCCGTGCTCGAAATTCGATCCGAGAAAATAACCGCTGTGGCACAGCCGGAATCCCCCTATGTTTATACTCAGGCCGACTCGGTAGCCACCTTTGATCGCTTGAATGCAGCACACTAAACTTATTAAGGAGGAAGAATGATGAACAAGGTTCCTGTGATTTTAATCAGTGGTTTTCTTGGAAGCGGCAAAACGACACTGCTTCTGCGCCTGTTAGCCCATACCCGGCGAATTCCGCTCCGTCCCGCTGTATTAATGAACGAAATGGGTGAACACGATGTAGACGGCGCCATTATTTCTGAGGAAATGCCTGACGTATCGGTGGAAGGACTGCTGGAGGGCTGCATTTGTTGCAGCAAAAGAAATGAGCTGGCAGGCGCTCTGCACACCCTGCTCAGTCAGGAGCCGGATCTGATCTTCATGGAAACCACCGGGGTAGCCAACCCTGAGCAAGTGCTGGAAGAGCTTCGTTCCCCGCTGCTGGCAGATCGGCTGTATCTGGTTCACAGCATCAGTGTTGTGGACGCTGAGCTTTTTCACGAATACAACAGCCGCTTCACCGCGGATAAGGAGCTGGTTCGAACCCTGCATGGGCAGCTTCGCACCGCAGACTTCATTGTGGTGAACAAGACGGATGTCGCAAGTAGCCATAAAGTGACGAAGGTCGTCAAGAGCATCCGCAAGCTCAACGATACGGCCAAGCTGCAAACCGCTGAATATAGCCGGGTTGACCTCGAACCACTGCTAGAGCCTGTTCTGGCTTCCGTATCCGTTGCCGCAAAACCTGTACAGGTAACTCAACCCACATCAGCACAGGCGCAGCGAACCGATGCAGTCGCAGCGTCCGTCCCTGTTTCCTCCAAAAGTATCGGACGACCTGGCAGTATCTCCAGAAGTACGGCATTTAAAGTCATTTCTACGCACAGTCATAGCCATAACCACGATGCCAACCAGCCCCATTCGTTTTCCCGTCTGGAGAGCTTAACGCTGCATCAATATTCTCCACAGCCGCTGGAAAAGGAACGATTGGAAAGTTTCCTGACCGGGCTTGGTTCCTCGCTGCTTCGGGCAAAAGGCTATTGCGTGCTTCCGCACGAAGGTACGATGCTTTTGCAATATTCAGGCAGTCACCTGGAGTGGCAACCCACTGCGCTCCCCGTGAGCCAGGGGTATGTCACGCTCATTGGGGAGCAGCTCGACAAAGCATCCATTGTCGACCAATGGGAGCAGTGCTTTATTTCGCTTTAAATGACAGGTCTGGATTAAGACAAAAAAACCTCCTGCAGATGCAAGAGGTTTTTTAAAAAAGCGATGTTCACGAATTATTTGTATAATCCGTGAATATAACGCTCGTCTTGTTTTAAAGGTTATATTTTTTGTTAAAGCGATCCACACGTCCACCGATATCCACGTTTCTTTGTTTACCAGTGAAGAACGGGTGGGAAGCGGAGCTGGTATCTACACGGATAACCGGGTATGTGTTGCCGTCTTCCCATTCCATCGTTTCTTGGGAATACTTAGTGGAAGCACTCAGGAAAGAGAATCCACAGCTAGGGTCCAAAAAGATAACTTTGTTCAATGTTGGATGAAGATCTTTTTTCATATTATTCACCTAAGCTTTCATATCATTTTTATTGGTTCAAACTCAAACGTACTGGCGCAATACTCCATCAGTTGGCAAAAGGAACGGTTATGTCCCAGAAAAAAAGACGACAGATCGTAACGATTGCGCTCAGGTTCGTAAACGACAAGCAAACGATGCCGCATATATCGCATCGCCCATTGCACGAACGCCCCCGATCTTTCGTCAGCCTTCATCGTTATATAAGCATATAGTGAATGGTCTTCCGGCTCGTCCCAAATGCTGACACCAGCACAGGAGAATTCGGTAGCCACGTGCTTTCGATTCAAAAGGCAAAGCGTACCATGCAGCTCGGCATCTATCGTACAGCTATGAAAAAAGGCCGTTTGCTTAGGTGCAAGCTTTATCTTTGGACGCTCTATCCACTGGACTAATTCAAGTTTTCGCCGGTTCCATAACGCAGGCTTTTGCAAACTTAACACGATTTCTTCATCATGAAGTGGAGAGACCATGCCATGGCTCCTTTCATGAAGCCCTGTATCAGTAGAATTCAGGCTCCGTTCAGGATGCAAAACAATTCAGGTTGCTATGTAGCAAGCCCCAAATTATCTAGTTTCACGATGGATCGTGTACTTTTTCAGACGCGGAGAGTATTTTTTCATTTCAAGACGCTCCGGATGATTTCTTTTGTTCTTGGTTGTTGTATAGTTGCGGTCACCAGATTCGGTGCATGCCAAGGTAACAATTACGCGCATTTCTCTTCCTCCTTAAATGGAATACATGGTATACAATTACAATAGTAATTTTTACGATTAGTTCTATTCTATAATTCATGGTGCTCTTTGTCAACCTTTGACTGACGGTTTATCGCTTCTTCTACAGTATTCCAGCGATTACGGTACTGTGCCAGCTTCGGATGAAGTTCTAATGGTTCAGTCGAAAGTACCAATCTGACGTTTCTGATCCATTCATCGAACGAGGCATAGGATGCGCACAAATTAGCAGTTTCAGGACTTATATACAGAAAAAGCGGGGGAGTATATTTTTCCGCCAGAAAACGGATTGCTGCTTCAATCGGCGTATACTTTTTGCGTTTACCTTCCCAGCTCTCAATTACGACAGCACTCAAAGCCTGTTCCCGCTGCCACTCCCCAAGGTCGTCCACCCGCTTGTAATACGAGCGAACCGGCTGCTTCCACATTCTTCTGACTGTTTCCTCATGTAACGGGTATAGTACCAGTTTTTTAAAGGATAACGCAGCTCCTGTTTCAGCAAAAAGCTCCAGTTCCCTGGCTGTAATCTGCTCAAACGTATCATAATAGATCATAGTTCCTTTATGCGTCTCGACTGGAGGCTCATAGCCATAGGGTACATATTGAAGGTTTCTTGTCATGCCGGACACTCCATCCTTCCGTAGATGAACTTTTCCTTCTATATTATACCCTTGTTTTGGCATGAGTTTGCATAAAATGTTTATCCTTGCTGGGCAGCAGTCGTATTGCGGCGTGGGCCCCGGCGAAACTGCAAAGCGTAAAGTCCCATGGTTGCGAGCGCAATCAGCGCAAGAACCGTAAATATATTGCTAAAATTGAACACCTGCACGTTGGTTACGACAGGATTCAGATGAAAGGTAGACGAGGTATCTAGCGTTTTACCCAAAATACTGGTCGTCACTGCACCGGAAATAAAATTCAGCAGAGACAGCAATCCCATTCCAACACCAATCTGATCCCTCGACAAGGTGCGGGAAATCGTGTTAGACATGGCAATCTGCATAAAGGTTTGACCTACGTTTCCGAAAATAAGCAAAAATAAAATGAGATACGGAGACGCGCCCACAAAGGTAGACAAGCTGATAAAGCAGATAAACATAAGCGTAACTGCTGTGTAGACTAGAAATGAATTTCCTTTGCTATCGGCCAAACGCCCTCCCCTTTTACCAAGCAACGCCGACGCAATGGCAGCAGGAAACATAATCAATCCAATCGTTGCAGGCGCAAGCTGATTGAGACTGTTCAGAAACTGCGGCGCCAGGTACGGCAGCCCAAAGCTGACCCCTGCTCCCAAAAAGGCTATAAACAATCCGTAAGAATATTGCTTGTTGCGGAACAGCTTGGGCTGAATGAATGGATCTTTAGCGGTAGTGATCCGCCATATAAACAGAGCAAACAGCACAATACCGACCAGAAAAAATATAATACTGCTTTGCGAAATGGAAAGCAACAAGAAGGCTACCGTTCCGCCCAGCAGCAATCCACCCAGAAAATCAAATTTCTGATTCTCTCCCCGCTGGTCGTCCAAATATTTGCGAAAGAACGGCAAGGCGATAAGCGGCAGCATGGAAATAATGAACAAAAAGCGCCAGCTTGCAAAGCCTGTAATCAAACCGGATATAATCGGAGCCAGTGCCGTACCCAGGGCCAAGCCAATTGCTGTAACGCCCAAGGCGCGTCCTCTTTTTTCGGCAGAGAAATAACGGACAGGAACGATCATAGCCGTTGCCGGGATGACAGCAGCCCCTGCGGCCTGAAGCAAACGGGCTACAATCAGCATCCAAAATTGATTGGCCAACAGACCAATAAGCGAACCTAGTGCAAAAAAGATAATCCCAAACGTCAGTAAATCCTTGAGACGGTATTTATCCGCCAACTTACCGTAGGTCACGGAGCCAACCGCATACACAATCATATAACCGGTTAACAGCCAACTCACATCGGAAGCACTAATATGAAACTCCTCGCGAATCACAGGCATGACTACATTAAACATAAAGGCGTTCATTACTGAAAAAACAAGTGTGAAGGCCAACACACGCATAAGCTTATCCGCATTGGGATAAGTTTGTTCTTTTATCATTGGTCTCTCCCTCTCCTGAAAAACTATCTATGCTGCAGAGTTTTCTATAGCCACTCTCAGTCGGATGATGCTTCCCATCGCTACCGCTTTGCTTGTACAACACCATTCCGCCTACTCCGTTTTGATGTTCACTTTTCAAGTTAGCTTATACAGGAATTTTCTCTATATATCCATTCAAACGCGGGCGTTCGCAGGCCGGTAATCGTGAAGTATTTTTTTCAAAAGACCTCGAAGAGCCTCTAACTCCCCCACAGATAACGTTTCGCCTACCGAGCCTTTAACCTTCTCAACCGTATGCTCAGCTACCTTGTGAATTTTCAAGCCTTCCTCAGTCAAATAAATCTGCTTCATACGCGCATCTTGCGGGTGACTTTTGCGTACTGCCCAATTTTTCTTAACGATCCCGTTCACCAGGCTGGTGACGCTTGATTTATCTATAAGCAGCAGCTTTTCCAAATCCGTATTGGTCACTCCAGGCGACATTGCCAGTATATAAAGCGTCTGCGATTGCGGGGAGGTAAGCCCCAAAGGACGCAACGCCGTCTCAATCTCGCGCCGGACTGTAGTAAAAATCCATTTAATTAAATACATCGTGCTCTCTTCCTCCCAGGGAAGACAAACGGGATACACCTCACTTCCCATGTGGTTACTAACCTCCATAATCATTGAATTTTGATAGTTTGAATTCCAACTAATTTTAAACAGTCGCCTATCTAGTGTCAATACTTTAGTCGTTTTTAAGTACATTTTCTAGTTAAACTTATTTAAAATCTTATGTATAGCAAAAAGACGAGCCCAGTAAGGGAAGCCCGTCTCTTTGCTTGTTGGTTCATGTATAATTGCTTGTACATGAGAAACCATTGGAATACGGCTTAGTCTGCGGTTTTCACTTGAACCAGCGGGTACTCTTTTCCATCCACCGTTACTGTACTGGCATCGTCTAGCTCCAGCCGTTGCCAAATGGTCAGCAGTGTGCGATAAGGATACTGCTTCAGGTCATACTCGGTTGGCGCGTCAGCGTCCGTTCCGGTTCCATCGGTTGCCGTACCACTCGCCGCTGTAGTAGTCCCCGATGTCGTGCCTGCGCCCGATTCTCCTGTCACCGTTTCGGCCTGATCAGCGCTGTTCCCCCTGGAAGTACTGCCACCGCCAGCCGTTGAACCACTGCCAGCGGTCCCCCCTGTTGTCGCACTTCCTGGAGACGCACTGCCGGTCTTCGTGTCACCAGATTGTCCAGTGTTGGCTTTGCTAGCTGCTTCCTTGTCATTCTGTTCAACCAACGTAAAATTTTCGTATAAATGCTCCTGTTGATCCGCACCTACAATGACGAGCTTTTTAGGCTTAAACGTCGCCTGCTCCGTTGAATTTTGAAAAGCGAACAACAGCTTGACCATTTTCGTAGTCGCCTTGGTGTTGGGCACATGAGTCACAATCGCCGTAGGCTCTTCCTTTACGGGTACTGTAGGCTTCACTACAGGCTGTTGCACTGGCTTGGGTGTAGTGAAAGGCGCAGGCGCGGCGGCATCAGAACCGATTACTCCCGCTGCTTTCAGGCCGCCTAGCGTGCCTGCAATAACGACAAGCACGATCCCGGAAATCACCCCACCCTTGCGAAAGCGACGAAGCGTTTTGGCCAAAGACGTATCCGTCTCACGCTTTGCTGTCAGATAGAAATTTTTAAAGACAGGCTTGGCAGGCTCAAAATATTCACGCCACAGCGTTTTTTTATGCAGCCCCTCGCGTCCTTCCTTCTGGAAGAACAAAAGCAACGCACGTCGATAGGCTGGTTCAAAACCGCCTCGTGGCGTAGCGAATTCGGCATGTCCCTCCGACCAGCGGATAAAACGGTACATCGTATCGTTATCCTTCGCCCATTTGCGGATCGAGCTAACCAGTCGAGCAAAATCCAATATTCCTTCGCCCGTGCCATCGGAACGATAGAAGGCGGGCAGCAGGCGGGCAAAATGGCCCTCCGCAAGCTGCTGGGGCAGCCAGCTGTAAGCCCAGTCCTGCACCTTCTCCACTTCGCCCGGCTCCAGACCGTCTAGCACGGACGGTTCCGGGTTCTCCGTGCTAAACCAATCGTAAGCCGCAATCAAGCGCACCGCTTGTCCCTTGAGCGGGGCTGGCAGCTTCCCGACCCACTGCACCAAATCAGGACGGGTAAAGAACGGAATCTGTACGACCTGATCAGGTGAGATTTCCTTTAGCTCCACTTCGGTAAGCAAATACCGATCCGACGCTTCCTGCAAGCGTTCCGTTAACCCGGATTGCTCCAGTGGAGAGAGTTGGCCCCCCGTAGAGCTACTTTCCCATTGCTGCAACCGTTGATGAATAGCAGCCACAGCCTCTACCGGCTTTCTTTCGGCACGCAGCCTGCCCATCAATGCGGACTCAGCCAAAAGCTGAAAATCGGCATTCGCCGATACTTCAATATATCGACTGCCCCATTCATGCACGACAGCCAGCAACCCCTTCACATCCGGTGTTCTTTTCATCTGACTGTCCATGTAGGGAATGAACAGCATCTTCGTGAGCGCCGGATTACCCAGCACCTTCGTAAAATACGCCTTGCCCAATGAAGGATTTTCTTCAATTGTATGATAAATAAAAGTGACAGCTTCCGTATTTCTGGCGGTATAGGCGTTATTCAGCGAGCGGATCAAATACTCCACCAACCGATTCTCGCTGCTACGCGCGTGAACTTTATAGTAATCCTTAAAGCAGTCGACCAGACCCACGTCAGGAATATATCCATCCTTCACCCGATCAAATTCATGATCAAAAAACGACAGAAATAAGTCATTTAGCAGCATTTTACGTGGCAACGCATCGGGAGAAGACAAATAATCAGTCAAGCTTCTCAGCACGGAAATTCGCCGTTCGTTATATAGCGCCCGCTCTCCCTGCTCTATTCTGTACAGCGTAATGAGCTCGTGATAGCTGGATAGCGTCAGATCACGCCCCGCCTCCATGCCAGTCAGCATCTGCTCGGCAAATTTGAAAAAATCGTCCGGCGTCCCCCCATTCAGCAACGTACGGGTAATCCAGTCAAAATACGGCTGTCTTACCTGCTCTGCATCCACATTGAGTATCCGGCCACTGTTAGTAAGGTCAAATACAAAATCCTTTTCCACATTCCGATCACCAGGACGCAAACTGAAAGGCTCAACAAACATCAAATGAATGCCTTTTCTGCTGTGCGGCTCCTTCGCGTATGTAAGAAATCCGAGTCTGTTGCGAAATGCATAAGGCAGCGCCGTATACAACACACCCAGCAACAGCTTGGCTGAAGATGCCACCGCTTCTGAAGGAACGTTCAATGCTATATATACCTTTTTACGTCCCGTCGCGGACATCATAACTGCATATAGAATCTGCTTGAAAACTTCTTCGCCGAGCTGCAATTGAGACAGCACCGCAGACGGATCAACAGATGGAAATACGCTCCCACCCGGAAGACGCTCCAATTCCGGCAATTCCGTTCCTTGCTCAATATCGTAAGTATCGACAAAAGATGTGTTCAGCCACTGCTTGTAATCAGACGGAGATTCACCATGCCCGCCTGGAATCACATAATTGTGCGTAAAAAAGGCGCTCCGTAACCCGGTAAAATCCGCTGCCTTGTAGATACTGCGTCCCAGCACCACATCCCCGGACTCCGTCCGTACCAGATGCATGGCTTCCGGGTAGACGCTCTCCTGCTTCTCGCCACGCGCCGTTAAAGCAGCAGGCGCATCATACACACACAAGGGATGCAGCACCTTTTTAATAAAGGTAGTGTCCAGCCCCTTGGAATTGGCCACCGTATCGAAGCCTTCCGTTGAACGAAAAATACCACGCCGTTCCCGTGTGTACATCTGCTGCTGTATCAAATGAGAGGTAGAATTACTCACTGTGATTCTCTCCCCTCAATGTACTTCAGCTTGTAGAGTAGCCAAATGAAGGGCTCATCCACACGGATCGGACTAACCAGCCCTTGCAGCTTTTGATCTACTGGATTGCTGCCCAAGGCGGAAACCGCAAAATAGGCCGTATCTGTAAAATACACATCCATCGTGCCCTTGAACGGCTTATCCACCTTTTCAATGAACCGCCGAACCTCGCCATCAATGTTCGCAAACTCATCCAAATCCATATACTTTCGGTGCTCCATCGGATTAAAGATATTGCTGTTCGTCTTGATGTACGTGCCTTCTTCATCTGCCAGCGCAGTGAGCATGTCACTTTTGGTCAGAACAACGGCGGTTGGAATGTCCGTTTTCCCCTTTTCCTGATACGCGATAAAATCACCGAACATCGTAAGTACGACGTCACGCGGCTCATCATATTGCGAAACCCATTCGCCCGGCTTGTCGCCGATGTTAATCTTGATACGCTCCCGAATAGAACGGATTTGCAGCGGATCGACCATAAACAGAATACCCGCCGAATTTTTAATATGCTGCCCGTGCAGACCCAGATAGTCCTGATCGACCATCCCTTCACCGGCAACATCAAAAAACACCAGCGTCAGTGGCGGTTTTTCCTCATCCTTAAACACAAACTGGAAGATAAAAGGCTCCTGCATCTTTTCCTTCTGTGTAGAGGTCAGCAGATCCCCACGCTCAAACAACGGTTCCTCATACATCGTACGGAACTTGCGGCTGATCTCCGCATTGAGTGGCATGCAAGCCGCATCAAAATGATCAGCCGTAACATGCTGCAACGTATGAATCAGGGAGGTCATGTAGACAGATTTGCCCGCCTGCGAAGCTCCAATAATCGAAATAATATTACTCGGCACCTTACCAGCGGTCACTGGCAGTTCGTTATGGCAATGTGGACACAATCTGCGACGTGTAAGCTCGCCGTAACGATCCGTCAGACCTGTCAGTACATGATCCGAGTACAAACGATGTTCCTCAGGAACATCAAGAGGGTGAAGAATGGCTTCCATATCATGTACACTGTCCAAGCCAAAGCGCTCCCGGTATTTGTTCAGCAGCTCATCCTCGCCCAAAGCATAATCCTCGTCATCCTCACGGTGATGGGAAGCGCGGAATACAACTTCTTCCGGGGAAAATTTACTAAAGCAATAAGGGCACACAATATCATAAAATAACGGCCTTGGTGCTGCCTGTGGCTTTCTTCTGAATAAATTGCTAAGAAAACTCATCGGTTGCGGCCTCCTTTCATTCAGGGACTAATTCATATACCATGCCATATTTCTGACCGTCCGTAAAAAACAACCGCACATATTCATCTCCGCCTACTTCCACAGCGGGCAACACATTTCGTCCCGCAGCGAACGGTGCCGTGAACGGGTATAAGGTCCCGTCCTCCCGGTCCGCCGGATAGCCACCACGCTTTTTCACATAGCAAAGCGCCTCCTGCGGAACAGGAACTTCAGCCGTCACCTGAATCTGCACCGTTTTGCGGCTGCGAAACCAGCTTTTTTTGTGGTGAACCGCATATCTGATTTTAGCTTTGCCCGTGCTCAGTTCCAGCCGGTTAGCTCCATTCTGCTGACGGATCACAAAAGTATCTCCGTCCTCCCGCACAGCCGGATACACGGTATACCGCACGCGTCCAATGCCATCGATCCGGTCGCGGTAACTGCCAGCAGCTTTGTACTCCTCACGTGTGAAGAGCTTAAGGCTTGAAAAAGGCGGCAAGGCTTCGGCATCTTCCTGCCTGTTCACACCCGGATCGGCTAATTGTTTCGCAATATATACCACGGCTGCTCCTTCCGGCCACTGCCAGCGAAGCACAACCCGGTTGTCGTCAATTTTGTGGCTCAGCTCCGAAATAACAGGATCACTGGGCTGTGCATCCCTATACTGCATAAGTTCCAGCCTCCCGTTCTAAAATCCACTGCTGCGTCGATTACGCGGCGGGCCTTCCGGTGCGCCTCTCCGGCGACCTGATGGCGCACCGGGGTTTCCTCCGCCGGAAGAACGGCGAGTATTTTCCGCAATCGGCAGCACGAGCGAGAAGACGGCGATCAGGGCCGCCAATACGAGCGCTGCCATCAAACGAATCATCAAATCACTGATGGGCGAGCCGGACAGGCCCTTTTCCAAAATAAAGCCAGCAAGCAATCCGGCAGGAATCCCGCCAATCGCGAAATTCCGCGCCAGAAAACGGTTATCGAACATCAGTCCGAGCGCCAATCCCAGTAGGACTCCAACAATTACCAGAGCCGTTACGCGATAAATGGCAAAATACAGACTGTCCGCATACTCACCTGTTCGCTCCGTTACCAGTGTACGGTCGCCGATTTTGTCATAAATTTTACCGAACGCCTGAGTAAGACCTTGTGCATTCGCTACATTGGAGTAAGTTCCACCCGTCATTTGGGCAATATTTTGTAATAATGCTATACCATCGGATTCAGCGAGCTTCAGACCGATCGTATTAAT
This sequence comes from Paenibacillus sp. 23TSA30-6, assembly GCF_014858585.1. Classification (NCBI taxonomy): domain Bacteria; kingdom Bacillati; phylum Bacillota; class Bacilli; order Caryophanales; family Paenibacillaceae; genus Paenibacillus; species Paenibacillus sp. 23TSA30-6. The sequence continues at coordinate 55,316 of NZ_SLTL01000020.1, forward strand.
CGGAATCTGCCGGGCGATGTAAGGAGCCAATGCCGTCTGAGTATCCAGATCACTAAAGCCGTCAGACAGCATAATAACGAGAGAACCCTTTTCTGCATTACCCTGAGTTTCAATTTCCTTGATGGTTTCATCCAAAGCAAGACCGATTTCTGTGCTGCCTGTCATTAAGGTATGCATGCTGTCGATTTTGGCATAAACGGCTTGCTTCTCCGCATCTGTGCCAATCGGGGTAAACGGCTGAACCAACTGCGCAGTGGACTCAAAGGAAACAATGGCTACCCGCTTGTCTCCATCCATTTGACCAATTAGACTCTTGGCGGCTGTCAGACGTTCATTGTCGGGATCTGTTTGCTGCATACTCCCGGAATTATCAATGACGAGCACGAGGTCCTGTACACTTTTGCGACCTTCGGGGTTTACCTGATAGCCCAGTTCCAGCAGCAGCCCTGCCACGAACAGCATCACCAGCGTAGCAGGCACCAGCAGCTTCCAGGACAGCCCGGAGTACCGCTGCCGCCATGAAGGCCCGTTCAGTTGTGGCGAAATCCACTCGCCGATAAGGCATCCCAGGCCAATACACAGCGCCATGATGCCAAAATACAGCCCAAGCACGATGATATGCGGCCAGTGGCCTATCAGTTTGTTAAGAATCAGCTCTCCAATGATGAAGCCCACTACGGCGCCCAGCAAGCCGAACAGCAGCAGGAGAACATTAAATTTACGCTGCTTCATAAGAATCGTTGCTTCCTTCCATAATTAAAGTAGGATACACATGTTGCTACCGCAATTCTGGCAGCCGATCCGCGCTGATCCCGTGAAACACGAAACCATTCGCGATATATGTCTCATAATACGTCTTACCGTTACGGTAGACCATCAGATCCTCCAGATGGAAACCACCCATCAAATGAAGCTTTTCTACCCCGCTGCTGCGGCGCTCATGCACAAACCCCAGCTTGTAAATGCGCGAGGTAATATCCACATCCAGCGCATAAGGAAGAAATTCGCCTTCGTAGTCACCAAAGAAATACTTTTCCTCATACCGATGCTCATGAGTGTAATCCAGTAAACGCACGTTAATGCCGCCGTTTACCTCCAGCGTTTGGTACAGTTTTTTAAACAGCTCATCCTTCGGAACGACCAGCCGATTTTCATAGGCAGCAGCCACATTCGCCCGCCGCAGCAATTCTTCCTCGAATGTCTGGTTAAACGGCTGTGCGCTGAGGATCAGGGTGCGGCAAGTCTGTGTGAGTCGATCCACCAGCTTTGACGGACCTCCATCCAGCAAATTGGACACAGGACCCATATGCCGTACATCAAAGAATACAGATTTGCCCCGCTTGGTCTCCAGCTCTTGCATGACATCTTCCGTCACACGCTCGTAATACTCAAACAGGTTTTGGCCCGTGTAGCTGTCAGCCTGACGGACGCTGTCCGTTGCAGCCTGATGCAGGTCACGCTCCAAATTGGCAAGCTGTACAGTAATATGTTTCGCCTGCATATGCCATTTTTCAAGAGCCAGCTCATAACGGCGAAGTAGCTCCAGATCCGTTTGAATCCGCAGCATGTGCAGCTTGTGCCCATAGACCGTCTCGGTCAGGTAACGGATCAAGCTGCGCACATTATGTTTATCCATCAGCGGCAAGCGTTGAAAAGGCTGGTCCTCCACTCGTCCGCTATACAGGGCATCCAGCTCGGCAGCGCTGACCTGCAAATCAATGGACGTATCGCGAATCAGTCCCCGAATGGCGGTAAGCACATTCCCGGTCTTATTCTCATCCGTCCAGTCCGTAAGCTCGAACAAACCGATCTCAGGGTGCTCCTTGGCCGATTCGTTCACAGCCGTTTGCAGACGTAATTCTGCCTGAAAATCCCCCAACCGTTTGTGTGCGATCCGTTCACAATTATCACGGAAAAAGGCATCACAGCCCTGTCCGAACAAGGCTTCCTCCGCCTCGCGCAGTGTCATCCGCTTTAACGAGCCGTAGCTGGCTCCGCTGGTCATGAGGGCGCTCATGTCGGTAATGGCCTCATTGCCAGGAACGAGGTCATTACGTGTACGGCCTCGCTCGGTAGCATCCAGACCGAAATAATCCAGCTTATCGCGTATATCCCATTCCTGCTCTGTTCTCATACGCGCCAGCAGCTTCACATAAAAGTGATACAGCACCGTAAGCGCAATCGACTCATTAGGGCGCTTTACCCGGGAAAATCCGGCCGACACATAGCCCTGCCGCCCGGATTCCGTCATGATGTTGTTTTTAAACGATGTATTGTTGTATCCCCCATCCTGGGATCGATAGGAATCCCCCGCCTGATAACGATTTTTAAGAAGCTGAATGTGGCAAATGATGTCACAGCTCTCCCGCAGGCTATTCGGCACCGTTACACCGCGTTCGTTCTTGTCGGACAGCACATAGACGAGATCGAACAACGGCGACGGAGCATGAGATACAGGAATGGTCAGTTTGTCCTCAGTCATATGCAGTGGCGCCGTAAACGTATAATCCGGACTTTGAATATAGTCCAGCTCCCGCATAAAAGCGACTGACGCTGCGCTGCTGTAGCCAAATTGGGCTGCCTGATCGCTTTCGCTGACCAAAACGTACAAATCCATCTGCACCGACTTAAAGGACTGCGCAAAAATGTATTCCGCCAACAGCGTAATCTCGGGAACCAATACATTCATGGGATCGTCGGCTGTCGTCAGGATCGACAAATGGACACGCTCGAACGAGGAATACAAGCGACCGTAATCCGCCAAGTGCCCACTAGCCCGGCGCAACGCGGCGTTAAGCTCAATCAACTGCGATTCATGTGTATAAAAAGCCTGATGCAAATCACGGCGTCCGGTTTTGTGGCTGCTTTCCTCCGGTACCGCTACTGTATGGGCAATGACATCCATCGAACGGTCAACAGCGGCATGATCCTCCTGCGAGCGGATGTGGATGTACGTTACCCCTGTACTGTTATCCCACTTGGTCCGGTTGATATCTGCAATGGTGTTCATCGCCGGGCCCATACGGTCACCGATAAAAAGAAACACGGACGGGAAATGGATGCTGCTGCGTCCATCCCCGCTACCGATTAATTGATCCTCTGCGACTGCATAGTCAGCCGCATAACGTAACAGCTGCTCCCTCATACTTTACTTCAACTTTCTGCGGATATCGTTTAGTTTCCCGGACATTTGAGCGTAGAACGCATAGAGTTCCGCTCCGTTAGCCAGCTCCACCTTTTCATATTCCAATTGATTCCGGGCTTCCATGTAGGTTGCAGCCAGTTCATCCAGTTTCGCCAGCAACGGCGTAATATCCTCGGACGAAGTCAGGACAGCATCACGACGATCCGCCTTACGCATCAGAGCTGCATATTTCTTCTCTTCCAGACCACGGAAGTTCGTAAACACTTCAAACTCCACGTAATTGCGGCTCTTCATGACATTGGCAAACGGCTCCCAAGCCTCTTCCTCTTCGTCACGGTCATAGACGTACAAAGCGCCTTTCTTCGTAATCGTGTCGGTATAGAGTGCCTGAATGAACTGATCCAGCCATTTTTCCTCATCCTGATATTTGCCCAGCAAGGCTTCCAGCTCGGCAGCCTTCGCTTCAATTTGAGTATATTTCGTCAGCTCTTCACGAACCACCTGCGTTAACTCCGGTGAACGGATTAGATTTTCCTTCGCCATCTCTTCATTGATGCTGCCAAAGATGTCCTTGCTTCCCGCCTGTTCCAGCCCTTCAGCCAGCAGACGTTTTAGCTCAGACCATGCTCTCTTCACCTCACCCAGATTCGGCTTGGATTCCTGCAAACGCATATCGTAGCCTGCCAGCAGACCATTCAGATCCAGCGCACGTGAACGCAGCACAGTAAAGCGGCTGCTCGTATTCTGGTCAACATCCTTCTCACGGATCACGCCAAGTGACTTGGCACGGTCGAAGTCATTACGAATGCGGGCATTATAGGCTTGCACACGCGAATTGACATACGTTTCGCCCCAGGATTTTTCAGGAATCGGCGACGGCAGATTCGTCCAGTTGTTTTGGCCTGTTTGCACCAGATGGCGGCCAATACCTTCGCGGTCGAGAATCGTTTTTTCATAGCTTTCTTCATACACCTTGAGCGGCGTATAAACAAACAACGGCACACCATTGCGCGTATTGAGCCAGAAAATCCGGTTACGGACTTCGCTCTCTTTAATTGTAAAGTGTGATTTACCAATGGCATTATTTTGATAATTGCGAACGCCTTTCAGGATATTAGGCGACTGTACAGGTACCGAAACGAAGCCCCATGACGGGAAGTACAGGTTACCGGAGCTATTGCTCAGATGGAAAACAGGCACGGCTTCTTCATCCAGTTTGCTCGCAATATAGCGCTCCACGAATTTTTCAATGGCCTCATCCTGCCCGTATTTCATAACGAGGAAATCCTCCATCGAACGGGTAATCAGATCACCGAACTTGTCGGTCAGGAAGTTGGAGATGGAACTAATGATGTCGATATCCTGATCCTTCACCCATTGATCTGAATTTTCTAACAACTCTTGGGCAAAATCACGAATCAGATCATCACCGTCGCGATTATCCAGCAACTTGGTTACGACTTCGGAAATATCCGGCACGCTGACCAGATTCCAATAGTACGTCTTGTTGCCTCTGTGATCGGACTGTTCTTCGCCGTTGATCAGCAGATCGCCATTCTTCTCGAAAATCGCGCTCAGTGCGTTCAAAATTTCAGTAAATACATTATAAATGCGGCTGTTTTCCTTATTCAGCAGATCATACAGGTCTTCATAAAATTCAATAAGCTGCTCTGTACGCTCCACATCGGCCCGAAGCCAGTATTCATTAATTTTCGCTTCGATGTACGCATTTTTCTTTTTATCCTTGGACACGAACGCGCTCTTGGCGTCGCCCAGCTTTTCGCCCGCCTGTTCACGCGCCCATTCAATATCCGTAGGGATACGATGCAGTGATTCACGCAGCGTCTCAATGTACGAAAGCAGCATTTTCAGCAAGCTAAAGCCTTTTTCCGTATAAATCATACGGGATACATAAAACGGCCCTTGCTCGGGATGCAGGAACATCCGGCGAATTTGGTCGGTAAACTGCCCGGTAATTTCACCCGGAAGCTGCTTCTTCGCCTTGATATATTCCTCGCGGGCACGGGTCAGGAACGTCTGCTCCAGCTCTGTGTCCATATTAACGACTTGCATTTTGACCACATTGTTGTAGCTTAGTCGTTCACTGTTTTCAAAGCCCGGCAGCGGTTCAGGTACACGAGATTCAAAGTTTTTGATCATGCTGTCCAGATCGACACCCAGCTTGCGAGCAAACTTTTCGACATCCTCTTGATTCGGTGATTGCTCGAACATTTTGGACATTTTGCCAAACATCCGGTAGGCCAGGTATGTTGTCATTTCCTCCATCGGCAGTACCGCTGAGGAAGCCCCGATAATATTGTAATCGTAGTTGGCAGGATATGCCTTGTTCATTTGTGCAATATTGGTGCGAATGTTGCTGATATAGTCATGAATGGCAAACTCTTCGCCCGATTGCTTTTCCTCGCTCGCCATAAAGTTGGTGATGTTCTCGGCGGTGACATTCATGCAGTAATCATAAGCGTTTTCCAGTAGCTTGCCTTCTGTATTCGTCGCTGAAATGAGATGACACAGATTAAATGGCGGCAACGGTGAATTTACGGTCAAAATGTTGCCATACTGCTGTTTGAACCGTTCACTGCGGCTGTCCACATTCATCCAGTAATCCAGCTCTTTCAGCGCAGCATAGCCGTTCTTTTTAATATATTCACGTGTATGCTCGCTCAAGCTTTTGTTCGCCAGATTAATGTCCGGCGTAAACAGATAACCGAGTGTGTTCACGCGGTCCACACCTGCGGAGCCGTAATCACGCTCAATAATCCCACGGACGATATACGAGATATCGAGGAAGGTACCGCTTCCCGTACCGCCGGACAACCCGGACAGGAGGAACACCATCAGCTTCTTATTGGTGCCTTCAGACAGGGTTTTGATTTTCTTATCAATGCTTTGCACGACTTGATTGATTTTGGTGAACAGCAGCAAACGTCCAGCCTGACGCACCCCTGCGGCCCCGTTCATGCCATCGGTAATGCTCAGCTCGGGTGATAGCCAATCCGTAATGTACGGCTCCAAAATGCTGCGGTTTTGCAGCAAGCCACCGATTTCCGCATTGGACAGCAGGACAAACTCGTTGATCGGGTCCAAGCCAATACCTTTATATTTTTTGTTACGGTCCTGTTCATTCGTTTCAAAAGCGAGAAATTCCACGTTGTCCGGCTTCTCGCTCTTTTTCTTGGAAACCGGATCTGCTGGCAGCTTGAATCTGCGGTTAATTTGATATTTCAAACGGAGGAGGGCATCAATCCCCGTCCCTCCGAGTCCGATAATCAAAATGGGATTATCAATGGTATCAACCCTGATTTTATCGCTTACGATCCCTCCGCCGAGTGATACATCTAATTGCTGGATATGCTCTCTAACTACTGGTTTCATAGATTTGACCTCCTAAGGGTTCGTTTAGCTGTTTACTGAAATGAATTCCAGCAAAATGGTTTTGTCCACGCTTGCCAGCGGAATCGTCAGACGATCACCGTTTTTCAGCTCAAGACCACTGCCTGTATCTACAGCGCGTCCGGATTTTTCAATCGTAATCTCCGGAGTGCTGCGCACAATGATACGGTCCTGATTGGCTGGCGTGAACACCACCTTATCGGTTCCGGCAAATTCCGGTGCCAGTTGCAGCAACTGGTGCAGATTGAATTTGCCCCGGAAGGTGTTCAGCTTTTTGTATTGCGGATACGTTTTTTCGCCGGTATTTTCGTCCCGAATCTCCAGAACGATTTGTCCGACAAAGCCGCGGTTGGCTTTTTTGACAGCCTTCCAGATAAAGTAAGCTGCAATCAGCAGAACGATCAGTCCCAGCCCCAAAAGAATGAGGGGTAGCAGTTTGGACTTCTCGGCAGGTGCTGCTGGCGCCGTCGTAGTACCGTTATTCGTGCTACTGCCCGCCGCAGCCTTGGCACTGATGGTCACAGGCTGGGTTTCACGGTAGAAGCTCTTTTCCTCTGCTCTGACGGTCAGTTCATAGTCATGCTCATCCGGTATCGTGTAGGAGCCGGTAAAGGCGTCTCCCTCATTCTTCAATGGAACCTCATTCGTTGTACCGGAATCAAGGTCCTTGACCTTTAGAACTGCATTCATATTTGCATACAGTTCCTGATCCTGAAGCTGCTGGTTGTTACTCGTCAGGTAGGAACGAATTTGGACTGCGTCACCTTTTTTGTAAGCTTTGGCAGGCGGTGCATCCAGTTTCAGTTCCAAATCATAGTTGAACACCAGATTAATATCAATCTGATCCTGCTGGACTCCCTTGACCTGGAGCTTCCAGTCGCCAGCCACAGGCTTGAGCAGCTTAATCAGCGAGTAGCTTTTCGACTTGGACAGCAGTACATCACTTGAAGGAATCGGCTTGGTATTGCCCGACGGGTCTATCAGTCTCGCATCCACCGGCTTGGAGGACATAATCGAAATATTAGCCTCCAGCACGCTATCGTTCGGTACAGTTACCGTAACGTCCTGATAGTTGCCGTTAGCCGTAATGGACTGCAAGGGAACAACCTTCAGCTTCAAATTGCTGGCGAAAATTTCACTCAAGATGTTCGGCAGATCATCCGCCGAGCTTGTAATAAAGGATTTACCGCCCGTTTGCTGCGCAATGTCTGCGAGCTTGTTTTTATTCAGTTTTCCGTTTGCATTCAAACCGATGGTGTAGATCGGAACGCCGCTATTTTTAGCTTCGGCCACAGCCTTTACCATATCCTGATCGGATTGGCTTTCAGTTCTGCCCGTCGTTTTATTTAAATCGTTGTTACCATCGGCCAGCATGACGATCATAGGCGCATGTCCCGCTGTTTTGCCATCCTTCAAAATTCGGATCGCTTCCTTGACACCTACGGAGGTGTCAGTATACGCCCCCCGGTTCAGCCCGTCAATGAACGACTTCAGTTCCTGCTTGTCCGCTTCGGACGTAATATTAAGCAAAGCCTTCTCGCGCTGTACGACATCCGTATACGCTACAATGCCGACCTTGTCGTTTTGCGTCGACAGCATATCAATGAACATTTTCATGGCTTCATTGCCAATTTTGCCTGGATCACTGGTGTTCATGGAATTACTCACATCGACGAGCAGCACCGCATCCACCTTGGAGGCGGAGGTTGAAGCGGCATTCGCCGTCTGCGGCTGCCATGCCGAAATTGAGGTCATGATCATTGTACATATGATTCCGATGACCAAAAACCATTTTCTGTCTCTACTAAACATCGCCTGTACCCCTTTGCCGATTAGTTCTCATTCTAAATTACAGTTGTACTCCCCTACTATTAAATTATAATGAGTTTTACATGAGAGCTAGCTGAAAATGGTGCCCGAATAGCCTGAATACACCCAAGAAGTCTATTACACCGCAGGATTTTACCAATATCCTGCAGTAATGATATAATTATACCCCAACGAGGGCAATTGGGCACCAGCCTTCTCCTTTATACGACAAAAATGACAGAAGCGAAACCCGCCCTTGTAAAATATCGCTGTAAAAATCTGAGCAGAAAGAGGAAGTACACTATGATCTCATACGGATGTTTGGCGATTTTGTTTCTTTTTGTCGCCATCAAATTAATCATTTACTCTATACATAAAAAACGCGCTCCCTCGATTACGCAAATGAACACTGAGCTTCTAGCCCTGCTGAACCGGAGAAGTGATCGCAATGAGTAGTTCCAAGCAGCCTGTACAATTTCGTCCGTTTACCCACACCGAGCATGCGTACCAAAAGCTGCGGATCTGCAAACGATGCGGACAGTTCACTGCCCTATGGGAGAAGGAATGTACGTCATGCGGTCGCGACGCACTGGTGCCTGTAGAGCAATATGCCAACCGCAAAGCCAAGCTTTATTTTCGCAAGGACCTCGCCTTCGGCATCGCGCTGCTGGCCGCCGCCGTCTTTTTCGGTCATTCAACCCAGCAAATGCTCCTGTGCGGTATCATCGGCGCGCTTCTCCTGCTACCCTTGGTGCTTCTACAGCAGCATATTCGTCCCTATGAGCAGCACAGGCAGCTTATACGCCTGTTCAGAGGCCGCATAGAACAGATTAAAGAGGGCCTGAGCATCAATCATAAAAACGCGGTTGCCCTGCGACAGCTCAGCGAGCGTGTCTCCTATGAAATGCTGCGTGAGATTGCCGTACTCATTCACAACGACCGGATAAGGCTCCAACAAGTCGCCTTGCTGCAATCTTTTGTTCTCCGCAAGGATATGGAGCTAACGCTCGACCCTCTCCTGATCAAAAGCTTTGAACCGCTTATGGTCAGATATATTGGAGAGATTGCGAGATTAAATCGCGAGCTAATTAAGGATCGAACGTTCCGTTACGTCACCTTTTATGAGCGCCGCATTCTGGAAATGGCAGGAGGCGAGGATATTCTTGTCCGTGTTGCCAGCGCAGCAGTCCGTAAAAAGCGCTATGTGGTCATGCACGCCAGTTTTATTTCCAGATATGTGCGCAAACTGCCAAAGGAACGAGTCCAGCGTTTATATCATATCATTCAGGAGAATCCTTATGAACCCTTTGGCGATTTGGCCGATGAGGTCAAGATCGTATACCTGATGGAGCAGTATAAAAACTGATCTGTCCTAACACCCTTCTATATATGACGTCATTACCATGACAAACCACTGCAATGAAGCAGCAAAAAAACCGTCAGGATCGCCAGCGCCTCCGGACGGTTTTTTAGTTCTGGCTTTTGGATCAGCCTTGCAGCTTTTGCTGCGCTTGATTTATGGAAGTAAAATTAAAAGCACGTACACCCTTGCTGTCATACACGATAATATCCTTATTCAAATACGGGTGCAGACCGTTAAAATAACCGGGCATAATCAGTCTGCGCGTGAACAGGTTTTTACCTAGCATGCGGGGAGAATTTGTCGCCACAACAAGCATTTGTTGGCTTTTGGACCACGGGGCAGGCTGGATATACGAAAGACAATACTCGCCTGCCGTAAAATCGCCGTCCAGTATATACCCTTTTTCCGTACAGGTGATCTGCAAATGGGCTTGATGCCGCTGAAGCAGCTCATGTCGGGACAAGCCCGAGGTGATACAGATAACGTTACTGTCAGCCAACTCTTCCTCCGAAATAGCATGAGAAGCCACGACAGGGTAATGAACACCGATATACGGATTCCAGGTTGATGTGCGTGGGCTGGCCAATGCCTTCGCCGTCCGTTTTACCGCCTGCTCTTCTTCGGGTGTAGCATAGCTGGACGGAAGGACAATGTGCAGGCGCCCCATATAAACGTCGAGCACTCCCATACCATGGCCAGAAGGATTCCGACCTGCGCTTTTTAACCTGAACGTTGCCGTTTCGTCATCCGTTTCTTTTCCAGAACTCCCATACGTTTCGCTACCCCGTTCAGCAATCAATCGATATTCAGGTGAGGGGCGTTTCCGCGACTCTATTTTAACAAAGCGAAAGCGGTTATATTCTAGTAAATCCAACACGAAAACCCGCGCTCCAATACGGACATGGACAAGCTCCAATGGTACGATCTCATGTGAGAGGTGAATAATAAATTCATCAACGTGGACGGCTCTAACATCCAGTTCACCCGTTTTGCTCAATTCACCGTAAAGTTCGGCGTATTCCTCGGTTTCATCCACTTGTGTCAGCTCCAGCCAATAAGCCCGGTTATGTCTCCCCCGCTCCGTTCGGTAGGCAATACGCTGAGGTACCATCACTCTCTTCCATTGCATTAGCCAGCTCAGTACACCGTCCAAAAGCCTCAGTTCATGCGTGTCCCAATGGTTGGCCCACCGTTCCACTACTCCTTTATAATGGTCGGATGAAAGCTCGGTTTCAGGAGCCGTATAAGCTTGCGCAAACAAGTAATCCTGATCTCCAACCACATTGAATATGGGCATATTCAGTAAGTTCATCAGATGCTTCGGATGCGGTGCGCCAGCAATGACAGCAATAGCCGCAAAACGCGAAGGATACGCCTGTGCCATCGCCCAGGCAGCGTATGCGCCGTTAGAATAGCCCGTCAGATAGATTCGGTCTTCATCCACCCGGTACGCTTGCAGAATGACATCCAGAGCCTCCAGAAAAGCGGCTTCGCCAATGTAACTGCCTAGCGTAACTCCACGGCACGAAAAAGTGACGAATATCGCCTCTTCCTCCCAGCCCCGTCCAAAGCCCCGTTTCTGAAAGTCCGGCAGACCCAGCTCATACCGTTTGCCCGGCATCAGGACGATCAGAGGATACTGCCGATCCGCCGAATAGTTTCGGGGAAGCTGTATCGTGTAGCGTTGAAGGCTGTTGTCCAAACGGGAGACAAAAAAGCCTTCGCCAATCCCGTCAGGGCACAAAAGGATGTTATCTTCCCGAGATGGATGCTGAGGTCGTTCCGTATATGCATGTGTGAAAATCCGTTTTAGCAGCTTGATATATTCCCGCACTATGCGATAATCCCAGATTTCAAAAGGGTCTTCCGGCAAAGCCGTTAACCTTTTCAGTTCCTCCAGCAAGCCTTCTGCCTGTAAATTCCTCGCAGAGCCGGGAGCATCTATATTATAAAAATGATTATACTGGTCGTACTCTTCTTGCAAACCCTCCACAACCGCCGACAAAGGCCGCACAAGCATCGAGTACACAAAATAATGCTCTCTTGCCTCATGGTCCTGATATGTAACCGTAAAATGCAGCATCCCCGTATTCCCGGTAACTTCCTCATTCCAGGCATATTGCTGCTCCTGCTCCCAAACCGCTTGAAACCGATCCAGCAGCGTTCCCTCATCATTCGTTACCTCGACCCACAATGACTGATCTACAGGAAGATCTATACGATCCTTGCGCAGCAAATAAAACGAGACCGGACTGTCTTCCCCCTCTCTGCCAGCGGGTTTCTCCACCTCCAGCCATGCCATATGAAAACGTATATTGCGCTCTACGAATTCCTGATGCAGCTCCGCCACATCTGCACTGTCATAAATATGAGTTCCACTAATCCGAATAGAGCGAGCTTCATCGGGAATAAAGGCTACAACGACCACCACCGTATGATTACCTTCCTCCAAATACAAGCGCAAAGGACCGGATTCCGCATATACCAATATGCCGTCCACCCAAATTTGTCCTGTTCCTTCAAACGGTCTGAAAATAACTTCCTGTGCTGCCGCGCAGCGGAGATTCGAAACCAGCAAAAGCCTTTCTTGCTCAGTCAGGGGCGGAAAGACACCTAAATTCAATTCGGCGTTTCGAGGGTCCAGCTCAGTTAATAAGCGGCACGCTACCTTTCCTCCAGCCGAAAGCTCCAGTCCTTCTTCATTACAAGCCCTTTCCAAATCCCATTCCTCAGGGGTAAAATGATCAGACCATGCCCTACCCACACCGCAATTTTCCGGCAGCTTGACCGGACCGACTGCATAAGCAGACGTCAGACGAACCGGATGATCCAACAGCACAGTTGTCGCTTTTTCCAGATGCGTGAACCTCATAACATTCCCCCTCCAGGTTTTTGTTTCCTCAGAGACGTCGCGATAATATTCCGTTAACATTCATTTTAACTATATAAAGCTATTCGTTATCACCTTTGCGTACTCCTTTCTTCCTCCCAAAAAAAGAGGCTATTCTTATAAAACAAAAAAACGAAGAAAGCAGAGTGCTTAACTTCGTTATTGAAAATTTCTATACTTATAAACCTGTTTTTAGCTGTCATGATTATTGCTATCTCTACTAGGGTATAGTATGTTTAGGAAGAAGTTACTATTTCCAAATGATGAGGAGGGAAAACAATGGAAAAGATGTGTATGGAAATGATGATGACCATGTGTATGGAAGACATGATGGCTAAAATGAAAAGCATGAACATGTGCATGGAAAAAATGTCGGATATGGATATGATGGACATGAACATGGATATGATGATGACTAAAATGCAAGAATGCGACGAAATGATGACGATGATGATGAAAATGATGCGCGACATGAAACAAACTTCAAAATAATTTCTTTGTATTGAGCATTATTTTTCAACTGATTTTCGCGAATTCTTGGCATTGCAGTTACAGCTGCATGCCTTTTTTTATCTAGTTTTGTTATATTTATTGGTATGCCGAACCCTTAATAATGTGCATAACTCGCTTGAATTTGCTTTTCTAACTTGATGCGCTCCAGCTTCAGTTCCCAAATCTGTTCGCTCCACGAATTTCTCTCTACCGTATTATTACTATTTCGTAAAAGATCAAACAACTCCAATAATCTATCGTTAATCTGGTCAAAATGCTGCCAAAGCGCATTGATTTCAGAATCTTTAGTCTCTTTGCCATTCTCCAGCAATTGATGCTGTAAGGCTTCTTTAAGCTCTTGCTGCCACTCTGTATCGTTTAATTGTTTCGCATAATTAAGTAGATCCAAATAGTCATCCACTTGCAGATAGCTATGTGTTTTTATCAGTTGCATATTGTCTCTCTCCTTATGATGCACCCTATTACCAAGTATTATACTCGGTTATCTAGGGAAATCAATACCTTCTTCCACATTTTCGAAAAAAAAGAGGCGGCCTCAGCCACCCCTTACTTTTCAAATGATTCTTAGCCTTGCAATGCCGCCTGTAAGTCTTCAATTAAATCCTCAAGATCTTCAATTCCTACTGAGATCCGCACCAGTCCTTCGGTAATTCCCAATTCTGCGCGGCGTTCTACCGGAATAGATGCATGTGTCATGCGTGCCGGAACACTGATCAGACTTTCAACCGCTCCCAAGCTTTCAGCCAGTGTAAAATATTTCACCTTTTTCAGAAGTGCAACCGCGTTAGCGTCGCTACCTACATCAAAGGAAATGATGCCGCCAAAGCCTTCGGCCTGGATTTTGGACAGCTCGTGCTGCGCATGGCTTTCCAGTCCAGGATAGTACACTTTGCTAACCTTCGGATGTTTTTCCAAAAAGGCTGCAATTTCCTTCGCATTTTGCTCAATCGCTTCCATACGCAGACCCAATGTTTTAATACCGCGGATCAGTAACCAGGAATCATGTGGGCCGAGAATAGCACCAATGGCGTTTTGCAGAAAATGAAGCTGCTCTCCCAACTCGTCGCTGTTCACAACAGCCAGACCAGCTACAACATCGCTGTGGCCGCCCAAATATTTGGTAGCAGAGTGAATGACGATATCGGCTCCAAGCGTAAGTGGTGTCTGCCAATATGGAGTGGCAAATGTATTGTCGACGATTAGCAACAGGTCGTGCTTTTTCACCAGCTCCGAAACCGCACGGATATCCGTAACTTTCAGCAGCGGGTTCGTTGGCGTTTCTACATACAGTGCCTTCGTATTTGGTCGGATCGCTTTGGAGATGGCCTCCAGGTCGGTCGTATCCACAAAAGTAGCCTCTATGCCAATCCGGTTAAGCACCTTGCTTACAATACGGTAGGTGCCGCCGTATACATCATCGGTCAACAAAATATGATCTCCTGCATTAAACAGTGAAAATACCGCATGGATCGCCGCCATCCCCGAGCCGAAAGCAAAACCGCGTTTTCCTTCCTCCAGCTCCTTGATCAACTCTTCCAGCGCAAAGCGGGTCGGATTGCCTGTACGCGAATATTCGTAGCCCTTATGAACGCCGATTTCCTCTTGCTCATATGTGCTTACCTGATAGATAGGGACGTTAACTGCACCTGTATGCGGATCGGTAGGGAGGCCGCCGTGAATCAGCTTTGTTTTACGTTTCATTTTATATCCCGCCTTCATATATTTTTTTGCTCAGATAACGTTCACTGCTATCCGGGAAAATGGTGACGATATGTGCGCCATCCGCTGCGTTCTCTGCTTCCAGTAAAGCGGCATGTAATGCCGACCCGGAAGAGCTGCCGACAAGAAGTCCTTCACGCGCTGCCAGCTCCTTGACACGGTCAAACGCATCGACGTCGCTAATCGTGTGAATGGCATTAAAATAACCCTTATCGATAAACTCAGGAATCAATTCCATGCCAATCCCTTCGGTTTTATGCGAACCCGATTCTCCGCCGTTCAAAATGGAACCTTCCGGCTCCACGATTACGGTTTTAATGGATGTATTTTGTTCCTTAAGGTAACGCGAGGTTCCCATAAAGGTTCCCCCCGAACCTGCTCCTGCTACAAATACATCTACTTTTCCGTCCAGATCGTTCCAAATTTCCGGTCCCATCGTCGTGTAATAAGCCTCTGGATTATCCGGATTGCTGAATTGACGTGGCAAATAAGCATCTTGAAACTCAGCAGCCAGCTCCTTCGTTTTCTCGATGGCTCCCTTCATCCCCTCACTTGTCGGGGTATGAACGATACGTGCTCCCAGCGCCTTCATCAGATCCTGCTTTTCTTGACTAAACTTTTCAGGCACAGCAAAAATAACCGAGATATTATAATGGAGCGCTGCCATAGCAAGACCAATACCTGCGTTGCCTGCTGTGGCTTCAATTAAAGTTCCGCCAGGCTTTAACTGACCGGTTTTTAAGGCTTTTTCAATCAGAGCCTTGCCCACCCGGTCCTTCACGCTACCGCCGGGGTTCATAAACTCCAGCTTGGCGAACAGACGAATCCCCCTCGGCAGAGAATAGCTGTGCAGTTCTACTAGCGGCGTGCGCCCGATTAATTCCAGCGTATTATGATATACATTCATGATTTCAAGCTCCTTTTAATGACGAATCCTAATAAACCAATGGTCAAAAATACAGACCTATTGTCGGAGAAGTTCGCTATCATCTCCGAGAAAACACAGTAATACGGTAAGTATTGACGCAATAAGATTTTATGTGTATTTGAAGCTTTTGTCAAATGACATCCTTCACAGCACCCACACCCCTGACCTTCTTCCTCGATATGATAGATGGTGTGTTACACAATGGCTATAATCATAAGGAGGATTTCATATGGGAAAGCAATTCATTAAAATAGCTGCTGTGTATTTTGCCCTCGGTGCGCTGCTTAATATGATTATTGGCGTGTCGGGGGATTACAGCCTGTCCAGCGTTCAGTCTCATATTCATTTGCTCGGTTGGACGGCTCTCGGAATGATAGGTTTGGTCTATATCGCCTTTCCTGCGCTTTCGGTTACCGCACTGGCACGCGCCCATTTTTGGCTGCATAATATCGGCCTTCCGTTATTAGTATTAGCGATTGCAGGGAAAACGTATGGGGTGCCTGATATTGGGATTTTGATCATCATAGGGTGGGTACTACTGGCGGCCGGGGTTGTGCTGTTTATGGTGAATGTGTGGGACAAACTGCGCTGAGACAGACGAATATTTTTGGAATGAGCATGAAAAAAGGAGCCTGATCAATTACATCAGGACTCCTTTACATACTTCGTTATACGGGGGCTATCACACCCAAGCGTTCTATTTCGTTACTTTACGGCTCCGTCCTGCACATGCTCTTTGCAGAAGCTCTCAACAGCCTGCAACTCATCCTCTTCCAATTCAAGCTCGATGTAACGGTTCGTTACTTTTTCAATCAGCTCGTATTTCAATATTCCTGTTTTCTCTTCGTCTACTAAATAAAGGGTGCGAATATACAGCCCGTTTTCGGTGTAGAGCTCGTCGTCCTCTTCAACCTCTACATCAATTATAAATTCATAACGCTGCCCACTCAAAATACCAAAAGCGTCTTTAATCTGATCTACCGTGTACGTTGTAAAATTTAACATGTCTTCATTCCCTCCGGATTTCCTTCGATTACAGTGCATTCTACGCCCGCAGGCAGTAGTTGTAAAACCTGTGTACGTACTTCTTGGCGGTTCAGATCCTGGCCCATGATGGAGATCCAGCCCCGATCATTTCGCGAGCGAATTAATCGCCCGATGCCTTGTCTGAGTCTGAGCGCCATGTGAGGCATATCTATTTCCATAAACGGATCTGTCGCATCCTTGCGCAGTGCCGTAAAAACCGGATCATTCGGAGGAAAAGGCAGCGACCAGATAATGACGTGCGACAGGGACGGGCCCGGAATATCCAGTCCTTCCCATAACGTAACAGCACACAAGACGCTTTCCTCATCATTTTGGAAAGATGAGATCAGATGGCTGATTTCAGCCGATCCTTCATATAGAAAACGAAAAGCAGACGCTTCACGGTAAGCCGCGAGACCCGTTCTGAATGCAACCAGTTCCTCCTGTGATGGAAACAGGATAAGCGCTCTTCCCTGCGATTTCTCCAGCAGGGCCAACGCTCTCTGGATTGGATCATGCCCCACCTGCAATGGATACAAGGCCGCTTGCATCTGGTCGTTGTAATCATACGGTGAAGCAACGGAAAACGTGAGCGGATTCTCAATACCGAGACTTTGCGCCATATAATCAAAGGAGTTCTCCACGGAAAGTGTAGCTGAGGAGAATACAATCGGTATATGCTGTGCAAATACCCGTTCTTTGAGAATCTCTTTTACCATCTTGGGCATAACCACAAGCGTTAATCCATCATGATCCTCCATTACCCACGAAATCAGGAGTTCCGGGCGCTTAAACAAGGCCAACGCCGTCTGAATCATTTCCAGATGTTCTTCCACGATTTTGACCTGGTACTCATCCAGAGAGAATAACCCGCTTTCAAATACAAGCTCTTCTTCAATCGTGCCAATCAGTTCGCCAAAGCGGTTTACCTCTAGAATCAGCGACTCATTCAAGGTAAACTCCTTGCGATTAGAACCCTGTACAGGCTGACTGTTCTTATCGAGCGCAGCGAACAAAACCTCACTTTGGGTTATCGCATCTTCAATCGTCATTGCCAGCGATTCTCGCACTTCCCCCTCTAGCAGACGGGTAATAATGGCCTCGAATTGAGCGTGCTTCAGCTTATAAGTGAGTGCATTCTGCGCCGCTGTCTCCAGCAGATGCCCTTCGTCAAAGACGACAGAGCTGTGCTCCGGCAGTAACGACAGCTGACCCTCACGCTTTCTCGCTTCATAGGTCCATACATGCTCCATATAAAAATCATGAGAGCAGATCACCAGATCCGCTGCTTTGCGGTAATGATCACGGGACAACGTCTGTCCACAACGATGCCGCTGATGGCAAACGAGACAATCTTGAAATACATCCCAGCCCAGTCTGCTCCACTGTCCGTCCGTTAGCTCGGGATACTCTTTGCGGTTCCCGTAAGGGGTAAAGGATTGTAGCGTATCCGGAAAATGGACAAAATCCGGCAGGTCCTGATAGATATCACGGAACACATCCGCGTCATCATCCAATCCGCCTCGTACGTTATCCAGCTTGTTCAGACAAATATACTGATCTGGCGACTTACCCAGTCGGGCATCAATCGTCAGGCTCAAATGCCGCGCCAGCTTGGCGATATCCCCCTCCGGTTTCACCAGTTGTTCAATCAGCGACTCGTCCGCGCAGGCGATAATCGCGGGCTTTCTCATGTACCGGGCATATGCAATAGCGTACAGGAGGTACACCAGCGTTTTGCCTGTGCCCACACCTGCTTCCGCGAAAATCGTTTTCTTTTCCTTATAGGCACGCTCCAACTGGAATGCCATATAAATTTGTTCATCCCGAACCTCAAAGCCGACTTCAGGCAAAACTTCATAAAATACATCCGCAATCCAGTCACTTGCCTGCTCAATAAACGGCTTGGACGGATCAAAGGCAAAAGGATAAGTAGTCAATCGGGCTGTGCCTCCAATTCGTTCATAATGTGCATCCTTTCATTATAACGCAAAACAAGCTAAAAAGAACATGGAAACTGTGCGAACAGCTTACATTTTTTTATTTCGCTATGAAAAGGAAGAGATTTCTCTGTAAAAGAAAGGGCATGGGTGGTCGGCTGTGTGAAGGCGATACGCGTAGGATTTGATCTTACGATCGCTGTTGCCGTCTGTTCATCAATTCATGATATTCGTAGATACCGGGGATAAAGACGGATGCTGTTCATGTCGTTGCAGCTCTTTTTTATTCACAACCAAGGTTTTGGCACAAAGATCGTGTAGTCCCTGTTTTTTTGCAGTAAAAGCAACAACGATGTAAATAATATGAACAAATACACCAGAAATAGCTTTAATCCAATAACGCCCGGAGGCGTGCATGAATCCAAGACGCTTTCCTTCCTCGTTCACGACAATTAGAGAAAACGCAAGCTTGCCTGGTGTCGCTTGAGCATTCGATGACTCCCACAACACACAATACAGCCACGGCACTATAAGCCATAGGATCAGCGGCCACAACATATGTAATGCTTTTATGAAGCCAACCTCCTCCATGTCTAGAAGGACTGGAATCATGGAAAATATTCCCGCTACTAAAAGAGCCATTACAGTTACAATGATCAGATCAATCACAAACGCAGCCGTCCTTTTCCAAAACCCTCCGTATATCTGTTTTTCACTATCGTTCGTTGTTTCCATGGTGATGCATAACTCCTTTTTAAATGAGATTTAAAACCCAATTTATCCCTTTATCCAAGAAGTTATCATACGGATGCCTACCCCCTTTGTCAATTTACGAATAAATTCTCATAAACAAGCAACAGGACCTATATCCATGCATTAAAATGAAAAATTTTATAAGAGCTAAGAGCTTATCTTTAATATTTTCCCTCTGATTTAATATGAGCTAAACAAAGCTATCCCCTCTCTTCTACTAGAAGTAGTTCTTTAGCATCGAATTGCAATCAGCTATTTCGGTTATAAAAAAACAGCGTATATGTAATTGAAAATTACACACACGCTGCCTTCACCGGCCCTACAAGGCACCTACGCAAATAATAGTCCGGCCTGCCGTAGATTTTCCGCATCCCGATTCCCCGATAATCCCGAATTACACACTAAACAAGCCTTCTTCTCCACGCAGCTTTGCCAGCGCCTCGACAAAGAAATAATCGCCGTAGATGATGGGAACGTTAATGTACTTTTGCTCGGGATAATGTACAGTTCCATTCATGAGCAGTCCCTCCTGATCCTGCTCCCATGCTGTACAGGTCTCATGCAAGCCCTTGAGAATGGATTTCGCTGCCGTCGTAAAATGCTCCGCACGCGTCGAGTATTTTGCCAGCTCCAGTAGGCCACTCGCTGCAATCGCAGCAGCAGACGAATCCCAAGCTTCACGGTGCCCCTCCTCCGCTCTAAAATCCCACACAGGCAGGCAAGCATCGCCCAGTTGGGACAGGAAAAAATCTGCCGTGTTCTCGGCCACCTTCAAATAACGCGAATCGCGCGTGTACCCGTACGAAAGCGTAAAGCCGTACAAAGCCCATGCCGTGCCACGTGCCCAGGCAGAGCCGGGTGCAAATCCCTGTCCGCCGTGCTCGGCGCGTTTTTTTCCAATCTCCGGGTCGAACTCGATCACATGCGCAATCGAACCGTCAGCACGGACAAACTCACGCGCTACGGTATCGGCATGCTGCACAGCCAGAGCGGCAAAACGCGGGTCCCCGCTTTCCTGCGAAGCCCAATAGAGTAAGGGCAGATTCATCATGCTGTCTATAATCGCTACGCCCCGCGTATCCATGTCCTTGGCGTGGAAATTCCACGCGCGAATAAAACGGCCATTCACGTTAAATCGGGCAGCCAGCAGGTTAGCGGCTAACAGCCCACGTCTTCTGGATTCTGGATCTCCAGTCAACCGATGGGCTGCCACACCGCTCAACAGCCAAATAAAGCCAAGATCATGGTCTACGGCTTCACTGTTGTAGAGCACCTTTTCCAGACGTTCCTCGCACTGCTGTGCAATTCTAGCTGCTTCGCTGTCAAGGCGCGCCCGATGTATCAGCCATAGCAAACCCGGATAAAAGCCGGCCGTCCACCATTCTTCCTCACGATGATCATAACGTCCACCTTCTGCAACATGTGGAAAGGAGTCCCCCAGTCTTGCCGCCAAGGCAAGCGTTTTATCCAAAGCCAGCTCCCACGATCGTTCCAGCCACGCTTCTGTTTCAGTCATTGCTCTTCACTCTCCCTTTTCCACATGTTAAAAAATCGATTGTTCCGACCCTTATTTATGCTGGCAAATGAATGATAAAAGAAATACGGCTACCCTCGCATTCCAGACGTGCTCCCTTGAGTAGTCCATTCCGACAGGCCACAGAAGCCAGTTCTTCTGGCCACACGACATTCGTTCCTTTCGTTGCTGGAATAACTTCCAGACTCGCACCTGCATATTCCACCCGAATGCTTTCCTTTTCTTCACCTGCCGACATGACATGGTGAATGACACTGTGTTCCTGGCCGTCATACGCCATTAAAGGAATAAGCGCCCCCACCGACTGAATATTGCCTTGAAGCTCATACGTCACTTCAATTTTGCCGGATACCTGCCGATAATGCGTTCGAATTTCCCATACGCCCGGGAATGGACCCTTCCACAACAACGTAAAATCAGTCTCTCCATCAGATGTGGTGCTTTGCTCCATCTGTACCGATCCTCCGCCGTCCAGCGGATCAATGCCTCCGTCCCGGTCGAACTCCAGCGTGCCGGGAATGCCTTCCGACAGGCTGTGCCATTTCCCATCCTCCGTTTGCCAGGCCGGGGTATAGCTGAGCGGGAAAATATCCCCTTCCGCAAAGCCTGTAAAGCCGCGGTCTGCATGCCCTGCCGAGGACGGACCGATGAGCGGCGGCAGCGTGGAACGCTGGATACGTGCGATGCCGGGAATATTGTACGGGTCATTGACCGATGTTTGCACAAGCATTTGCTGTCCATCTACGGTCGCAATGACGGTCTGGAACCAGCCGTCCGTTTCCAGCACTCGGCTGCCGATTTCCGCCGGAATTAAGGATGGTGAAATGCGCTCCACATCCGCTCCGTGCAAAAGTGTGTAAGCCAGTGCAGCGGCCGTCCACAGGCTGTAGCAGGTATGGTTCGAATACACCTCGAAGCCATGCCGCGCCTCGGACGAATAATGGTTGCGGACGATATGCAGCTTGCCTTCGTCGGTCTGCCAGCGGCCAATTGCCTGCCAGCACAGGTCCGCTGCCCGCCGGAATGCGCCTGCCAGCCCATGCGCGCCCGCTGCAAAAGCCTGCTGCGCATGTGTCGTGAAAACGAAGGCCGCTGCCGCTTCGTTCCACTGATGCTGCGCGCTTCTTCCACGCGGCGGAATTTCCCCGTGTGGGGATAACGCCAGCAACGAACTGAGCGCCCCCTTGCGAAGATGGTCGCGCAGCTCAGTGGCGCAGCCGCCATCATATCCACTTTCCAGCATCACGCCCAGATGAAAGCGTGTGACGATGTCGTAGGCGAACGGGCTATTGGGCCGATCCAGCGGACCGTCCTCATACAAGCCCAATCCGGTAAAGCGCGGCAAATGATAACTGCGGATATACGTCTCCATCCATTCCGAATCCGCGGCAATTCCTTCTGCCGCACGCATAAACTCACCGGACATCATAATTGCATTCCAGTTGATCATGCGGTTCGGATTTTTCATTTTGCTCATCGTAAAAATGTAGGTGTCTTCCGGCTGAATCCGGCTCAACTGCTGCTTCCATGCTGTGGCCTGCTCTGGCAGCAGGTTTTTGAGCAGCCGATACGCCCCCATCATCATGATCGGAAAAAAGTCCGGATGGTGATCCGGGGCCCTTTCCTCCACCACACATGCTATGCTGTGTGTTAGAGCCGCCGCAGCGGATTCGAGCAAGTCATGCCGACCTTCTTTGACCAGTACCGCCGCTGCCAAAGCATAAGATGGAGTCGAGTAATACCGTTCACTATCAGAATGAGGGTCGATAATGGCCCCATTTTCATCCTGATGCGGAGTATAAGCACGAACCAGCTTTTCCAGCACGGCAAGCTTACGTTGGTGAGTCCAGCCGTCATCTACTCGATTCAGCCCGTTTTCCAACTGTTCATCCAACTGCTCTATAAATTCCTCCAGCTCCGTCTGCCAAGGATACACGCTGCCTGTATGCAGCTTATTCATCCTGTCTGCCTCCCATTCAAAATGAAGATTGATTTATGGTAAAAAATAGCCCGCAATCCACGCTTGCAGCGCCGCCACAGCGATCCGGGACCAGGCTTAACGATGTTTTGTAAAACACAAACGGTACCCCGTCATGATCCATATGCTGCACAGCCTCTACCTCCAGACGCAGCAACCTGGCATCATAATCCAGCCTGACCAATGTATTCGCTCCCTTCCATTCCACGAAGCCCGTGCCCGTGTAAGGCTGAATACGGCTGATCAAGTTCTCTTGCACATCCCACGGCTGTATGCTCCCGTCCGAAGACGCTACAAACTCAAAATGATCTGTGACGGTAAGCCTCGCCCCCTCGTTTCCCTCCAATACATTCCAGACAAATGAGCGGGTGAACAGCGCCAATTCTTCTACGGGATACGCAGATGTCAAATCCAGCTTCAGCCTCGCCCCCGCCAGTACCGCCCCTTGCTCTTCCAAGGCAATATCCAGCACAACCGCCTGTGCCTCCGCACCTGATTGCTGCATGGTCCCGTTAATGACAGGCACAGAATGACCACCGGAAGAAATGTTGATGATCGACTCTCGCCCCGGTGAGAAATAGGCTTTCGTATATAAGCCGGCTCCCAGATCACACAGCAGATTTTCACCACCGCCATGAAGGATAAAATGTCCCAGATCATTATGATTGTGCGGTTCATCGTTATGTCCACCCTTAGATGAAAAGGCAAATATCGTGCCCTGTTCAACTGTCGGGGTTCCAGATATGCTGTGGCTGTGGCTGTGGCTGCGGCACACCAACCACCCGAGTTGTGGCAAATAATCGACTACAGCCTCACTGTTCCCAAAGGCCAAAGGATCCGTCCAGACCAGATTGCGCAATACATGCGCCCAACGACGGTAAGGGTCCTCCAGCAGACCCGGTACGCGGAAAGGCAGTGTGGACGGTCGTCCCTGCAAAGCATTCACACGAGAGATGAGTCCGGAAGGAAGACGTTCGGTTTCGCTGCTGTCCGAATAATTGGCGAAAACGCCGTCCGATAGATGAACCCGCTCCGCAAAGGCCGCTATTTGCCTAATCTTTTGCGAGCTGAGGATATCCACAGCACCTTCGGTAAGCTCACCCAGCATATCGGCAAAATAAATAAAATAGCCGAAGCCGTACACCCAGTAGCCGACACCCTCGGGACAGCCGCCGTCCTCCTTGTACCCTGCAAGAAAGCAATCCAGTGCACCTAGCATTTTCTCAATAGCCGCAGCTTGGCGCGGGTTATCTTCTGATAGCAGCAACACGGCGATTCCACAGCCGGACGCGCATACAGCCGCCCAGTTGTGATCCGCTGTTTCCCATTGAAAGTGACGCGGCTCCCAAAATACAGGTTCTACAACACGCCGTTCTACCTCACCGCGCACCTGAGCGACCACATGGCTATCCAGTTGCTCGCCGAGCAACAGTATGATTTCAGCCAGCGTTTGCGCGGTTTCGGAAGCGAATAAATCCACCTGCTGCCAGGGCGGCGTGACCGTATCCTCTTCCCTGACATGTGCAGGAAGTGCCCATGTATACTCCCTACAGATGTCCAGCAGACCGCGTTCCACCTCTTTGATCCGCCAAGGCTCTGGCTCGGCAACGGCTGCCAGCACGAGGGCAACCAGTCGTCCACGCCGTTCAAAGTACACATCCTCATACGGCTTGCGCTTCCCTGTATTCGCAAATTGCCTGAACAGAGTCAACGGAAGCGTCGGCCATGATATTTGCCGGTTATTCTCACAGACACGCTCAATATCCTTCCAAAGCCCGGTATATATCGGCTCAGAGACAGTCGCCCGCAGCCTTTTTGTCCACTCACGCCTTAACCGTCGCCTTGCTGCATCCTGCACGCCGCCAGTCAGCACCGTGACGAGCCGCGAAGCAGGCCAAGCCTCCTTCAGAAGACTCATTTGCATTTCCTCCCCATGAGACACATTCGTTTCGGCTTCTTTTTTGTTAACGCTTTCATTGTATCTAACAATCACCCTAAATTCAAAGGGGTAGAAAAACAATACCGCAAAACACAAAAGAACCTCCACGCCACGTTGCTGTGGTCATGGAAGTTCTTGTTTTACTCTTTTGCCAGACTGAGTCCAGATTGGCCTGGATTTATCGTTTCTAGACCTTTGGCTTTTCCGGTTTCCAGTTTTTAATCCCGTCATCCTCCAGAATACCAAGCGCAGCGTCTGAGATATTAGGATCACGTAACAAAGCATCCTCGACTCTGAATTTGATATCGTCCGCATCTGCCAGTGTCATTCCCGGTGTAAGCTCGATCAGTCCTTCTACGTGATAATAGCGTCCCTCCTGCAAAATACGCATTTGGTAAATATCCGTCACATGCGTATCTGCAAGAATAATGGAAGCCACGTGTTCTTCGATATCAGGGGGAGCAGATACCCCAATCAAGCCCACCATATTGTCGTAGCCGACCCGAAACGCAACGCCTACCATAAGACAGCCGATGAGAATACTAGATATTCCGTCAAGCAGTTTAAAATCTGTCAGCGATGTGACCACAACAGCCAGCAGGGCAAGCACACCACCCGTTGTTGCTACCAGATCCTCATAAAATACCAGACGAGTTGGCGGTGCAGCACGTCCCACATTGCGAAACGCAGAGGTGAAAATGCCGAACCCTTTCGCCTTAACTCTGGATTCATGCAGAACTTCCTTCATCGCTTTGCTCCATACAAAACCGTCAACCACCAGAGACAAAATCAGGACCACTACATTAATCCAAAATCCATGCGTGGATTCAGCCGGATGCTGCAACAAATGGATGCCTTCCAATGCGGTTTCATAGGCCATGATCGTTACAACAATAACAGCGACCATACAAAACAGGTTAATCACCCGGCCAAAACCGGTAGGAAAGCGCTTTGTCGGCTTTTTCTCTGCCAGCACGCTGCCCGCGAATACAAACACCTGGTTCACCGCATCTGCAATCGAATGCATCATCGTGGCAAACATGGAACCGCTGCCTGTCAGGGCAAACGCAATCCCCTTAATTAACGCAATACCGGTATTACCCAGCGCCGCCGATCCTGAGGATTTGTTCCCCTTTTTCACCAGGCTCCAAAATGAATCCTTTTTCTGCTGCTCAACCATCCTGTAGCTTTCCTCCTGAGGTATACATAATCTGATAACGCCACATTATGTAATCTTTAGTTATGTATTATTTTTAACCCGTCCATATTTTACCTAACCATCCGGGGAGAATCAATACAAACGGCAATATAAATGCCCTAAAAAAGAATGCTCCACGTCATCCCATGACGCGAAGCATTCTATGCTTGCCCTTCTCCGATACATTGGATCAGGTTAAGAGCACGGATAACCTGATTACCAACTGGCTTTCGTAACGCCTGGAATTTGGCCTTTATGAGCCAGTTCGCGGAACGCGATACGGGATAGCTTGAATTTGCGCAGGTAACCTCTCGGTCTGCCTGTCAGCTCGCAACGGCTTTTCAGGCGAGTCGGGGAAGAATCACGCGGAAGCTTCTGTAATGCTTCGTAGTCCCCTTTTGCTTTCAGTTCACGTCTCAGGTCTGCATATTTAGTTACAATTTCCTGACGTTTCTTCTCTTTTACTACTTTCGACTTCTTAGCCATGTAAAGCTCCTCCTTGTGATATATGCCAATCATGAAGGCTCTCCACCCCTGCCACTGGATGGACGAACACGGAAATGGACATGATTTTTATCTAAATAGTAATCGTTACGATTATTATTTAATATAACGCTGTTTTGGGTGGGTTGTCAACCCAAGCGGCTTGGATCACAACATTATTAAAAAGCCGCTGAAACAACAGAACCGATTCATTGTGATTGAACGGTCTGCCGTTTCAGCGGCTTTAAAAACTTGTGTCCCAGCTCTATTCATTCAGCCAAATGGCAAGCCACCCAATGATCTGGTCGAGCCTCACGATAGAGAGGCACTTCCTTGGAGCAGCGGTCAATCGCAAAGGGACAGCGGGTATGGAACTTGCAGCCGGAAGGTGGATTAACCGGACTTGGGATATCCCCTTTGAGCAAAATCCGCTCTCTTTTTAGCTTCGGCACCGGGATCGGTACAGCCGATAGCAGCGCCTTCGTATACGGATGAAGCGGATTCCCGAACAGCTCGTCACGCGAAGCCGTTTCGACCATGGAGCCTAGATACATCACTCCTATGCGAGAACACAGATGCTCCACCACGCTCAAATCATGCGAAATGAACAAATACGTCAGCCCCCGCTCGGCCTGCAACTTGGAGAACAGGTTAATAATCTGCGCCTGAATGGACACGTCCAGCGCCGATACTGGCTCATCTGCGATGATCAGATCCGGCTGGAGCGCCAGCGCGCGGGCAATGCCGATCCGTTGGCGCTGTCCTCCCGAAAATTCATGCGGAAAACGGTCAATATGATACTCCGACAATCCGCACAGCTTGAGCACGTCCAGCACAATCTGCCGGACCTCCTCCTTCTTCGCTATACCGTGATCCAGCAGCGCCTCCCCGATGGCATCTCCGATGCGCACGCGTGGGTTCAGCGAGCTGTACGGGTCCTGAAAGATCAGTTGGATTTTAGGACGAAGCTCCTGCATCCCTTTTGCGGACAGGCTGTGCAGATCGACGCCTTTGTATTTAATGGTGCCATCCGTCTTGTCTGTCAATCTGACAATCGTGCGGCCCACAGTGCTTTTGCCGCTGCCCGATTCGCCCACCAGACCGAAGGTTTCCCCCTGACGGATCGTAAAGCTGATATCGTCCACCGCCCGCACATACCCCGTTGTACGGTTCATAAACCCGGACTTGACCGGAAAATACGTTTTTAAGCGGTCGATTTCCAGCAATGGCTCAGCCATGAACAACCGCCTCCTCATATAACCAGCAGGATGCCTTCTGCTGTGCTGAAACTTCTTTTAATACAGGCTCCTTCACGCGGCATATGTCCATGCAATGCCCGCAGCGGTCATGAAAATAGCAGGATGTGGTGAGCTCCAGCGGATTAGGCACTTGTCCAGGGATGGAGTACAGCTCCTTTTGCCGCAGGTTCAGCACGGGCTTGGATTTTAGCAATCCTTGCGTATAGGGATGCTTGGGATGATTAAATAGCTGTACCACTTCGCCTTCCTCAACAATCTTGCCTGCATACATCACAATCACGTAATCCGCCATTTCTGCAACAACGCCCAGATCATGGGTGATCAGCATCAGCGACATATTGGATCGGGCCTTGAATTCACGTAGCATGTCGAGGATCTGCGCCTGTATCGTCACGTCCAGCGCCGTAGTCGGCTCATCCGCAATGAGCAGCTTGGGTCCGCAGGACACGGCAATGGCAATCATAATGCGCTGTAGCATTCCACCGCTCAGCTCATGCGGATAGCTTTTCATAATCTGCTCAGGTCGGGAAATGCCTACCTGTTCGATTAGCTCCAGCGCCCGCTTGTGCGCTTCCTTGCGGCCCAATTTCAAATGCTCGATCAGCGGCTCGGATAACTGTTCTCCAATGGTCATGACCGGATTCAGCGAGGACATCGGCTCCTGAAAAATCATGGATATCTCATGACCACAAATCGTGCGCATCTCATTTCTGCTAAGTCCCAGCAGATCGGTATCCTCAAAACGAATACTTCCGCCTGCCACTTTACCGCCGGGACCCTGGATCAAGCCCATGATTGACATCGCGGTAATGCTTTTGCCACAGCCTGATTCGCCGACAATGCATACCGTCTCGCCCGGCTTCACACGGAAGCTGACATCATCCACCGCCTTGACCGTGCCTTCTTCGGTATAAAAATGAGTGCTTAAATGCTCAATCGAAAGTAAATTGTTCATGGTGTATGATCACCTACCTCTTATGTTTCGGGTCAAGTACGTCCCGCAGTCCGTCACCAAAAATATTAATGGCGATGACTGTAGCAAAAATGGAAAGGCCGGGCGGTATCCACATCCACGGACGCTGTTGAAAATCCAGCACATTGTTGGCCGCATCAATCATGTTGCCCCAAGTCGGTGTTGTAGGTAGCACGCCAAGGCCGAAGAAGCTAAGTACAGATTCACTCAGGATAGCTCCGCCAATGTTCAGTGTGGCGATGACAATCAGCAACGGCATAATGTTGGGAAATAAATGCTTGAACAGCTTGCGTCGGTTCGACAGCCCCAGCACCGTCGCAGCCTGCATAAATTCACGCTCCCGCAAGCTAAGCATCTGGCCTCTCACCATCCGCGCAATCCCCGGCCAATTGACCAGACTCAGCATCAGCATGACGATATACATACGTTGATCTGGCGGAACCTTCCAGTCAGACAACAGTGCGCCCATAATGAACAGCAGCGGCAAACTCGGAATGGTCAGCAGCAAATCAGCGATCCGCATAATGATCTGATCCGCAATCCCGCGAAAATACGCCGATATGACGCCCAGCGTAGCTCCCAAAAAGACAGACAACACCATAGATGCCAATCCCACGGTGAGGGAAATTTGGCCTGCCTGCATCACACGGGTCAGCACATCCCGTCCTAGTTTGTCCGTTCCCAGCCAGTGATGGATGTTCGGTGCCTTGTTCATCATTAATATATTCGTTTTGTTATCGGCATAGGGAGAAAATAACGGGCCGATAAAACAGAGCAAAAACATAAAAACAACCACGAGCAGCCCGGCCATAGCCAGCTTGTTTCTGAACAACTGCCGCAGCGCTTGCCGCCACATTGAAGATTTTGCAGCTATTCGCAGTCTGCCGCTGCTTTTGCTCAAATTACTGCTAACGGATGACATTCCATAGCCCCCTCCTTACACCTTTACACGCGGGTCCGCGATACGATACAGAATATCGGACAGCAGTGTCCCCATGACGCTCAAAATAGCAATCAGCATCGTGAAGCCCATGAGCAGCGGGTAATCCCGAAGCGAAAAGGATAACATGTACAGCTGACCAATTCCCGGCCAGTTGAAAATCTTTTCAATAATAAGAGATCCGCCAAACAACGCGGGCAATTCGAAGCCAATCAGCGTAATTGCAGGCAGCAACGCATTTCTCAACGCGTGTGTAAAAAGTACCTTTCTTTCCTTTAAGCCCTTCGCACGAGCCGTGCGGATATAGTCTTGCTGGATCACATCGATCATATTGCTCCGGAAGTAACGGGTCAGTGAACCCAGTCCCAGCAGCGTCATGACGGTCACCGGCAGGATCATATGCTGAAGGACCTCCTTCACATACTCCATACCCGTAGCATTACTGCCTGTATTGAGCATACCGCCCGGTGGCAGCCATTTGAGATCGACCGCTGCAACTTTGATCAGATACAGCCCGATAAAAAAAGATGGAACAGACATCGCGGCAAAAATCACCACCATGACGAGGGTATCGAACCACGAATACTGCTTATAAGCAGCAACCACACCAATAATGACGGCAATTACCCACGTCAGGAAGGTCGATACAATCGCCAGTAAAAACGAGTTCCAGATATATTCATTAAACAAGGTCAGCACTGGCTTTTGCTGGGCAAGTGAATAACCAAAATTGCCATGCAGCGCATTCCACAGCCAGCTTCCGTAGCGTTCCAGAATGGGCTTGTTCAGACCGTATATTTCCCTCAGCTCCGCCTTCCTCTCTGGCGACAGCTTGAGATCGCCGCTGATGAAATCCCCCGGTGTCATGGCGTACAGAAAAAAAATCATCATCGAAGCGGCCAATAAAATAACGATCATATACGTCAGTCTTTTCGTTAAAAACGAGCTCATGACAGACTCCTTTCATTTCACCCCATTTGGGAGGCCCCTTGATCGGAACCTGACGATTCTTCACAAGGGGCCCGCAAGCATGGCTTTATTTAAGGGACCATTCAAACAGATTGCCGGACAAGCCAATGAACGGACTGACCTTTACATGTTCCATACGGCCATTGTAGGCATACACTGTTTTCTTATAGTTTGTGAAAATGACGGGCAGCTCATCGTTAAGCAACAAGTACAGTTCTTTATATATTTTTTTTCGTTCCTCAATATTCGTCGTGGATAAGCCTTTTTCATACAGCTCTTTTACCTTCGGATTGTTATACCCCTTGATTTCCCCATCGACGAATTGCTCGATTCCATCAGATGGGTCAGTCAGCATCGGTGTGGAGAAGGAAGCCATATCGTAATCCTTACCATCTACCTTGGCGACCATCGCATTAAAGTCTGCAAAAATTTCCGGTTGGAAATCAACGCCAATCTCCTTGTAATTTTCAGCCGCGAGTGCAATAAATGTGTCTGTTTCCGGGCGTTTGGAGGTCAGCATGTGAATGGTCAGCTTCTGACCATTTTTCTCACGGACACCGTCACTGCCTGCTACCCAGCCCGCCTCATCCAGCAGCTTTTTCGCTTTTTCCGGGTCATAATTATACGGATTTACCCCGTCTGTCGTGTAGGACCAGAAAATAGGAGAAGACGGAATGTTAGCCACCGATCCTGCACCCTGCGCTGCATCTACATAAATGGTTTTGCGATCCAGACCATAAGTTAGCGCCTGACGAACCTTCTTATCCTTCAGCTTTTCATTCTCCAGATTTAATTGAATATATCCGTAAGTGCTTGGGGTATAGGGCAAAATGCTCAAAAAGCCAAGCCCTTTCAGTTTAGCAATGTTCTCCTGAGTCGCGGTGAATTGGGCAAAGTCGGTATCGCCCGTCTCAATAAACTGCCAAGCATCGCCTTCCGCTGTTTTGTAGATAAAATGCTGTGTTTTCGGTTTGCCTTTGAAGAAGTTTTCATTGGCCTCCAGACGAACCTCTTGCCCCGGAATGAATTTCTCCAGCTTGTAAGCGCCATTGCCCAAAGGACTACCGTGCAGGTTTTTAAAGTAATCCAGTTGTCCGAACTTGTAATCCTTGCCGTAGTAGGCTTTGGACAAGACATTGGAGCCCAGAGTTGTCAGTGCCAGCGCGTTTGGCTTTTCCAGCGTTACCGAGATCGTTTGCGGATCAATGACCTTGATGCCGTCAATTTGTTTCGATTTGCCCTCGGTATAGGCCTTGCCGCCTTTGATGTTCAGCTTGCGGATGGGGCTGTCTCCGGCATAGGCTTTGTCATAAATCAGCGTCCATGTAAAAGCCACATCCTCTGCCGTCAGAGGGGAACCGTCGCTGAATTTCGTATCGGGAACCAGATGAAACGTGTACGTCAGATTATCCTTGGAGATATCCCAGCTCTTAGCCAGATTCGGCAGTGGAAGCCCTTTCTCATCAACCGTGACCAGCGGAGTCCACAACTGCGAAATCACGTTGCCGTCATAGCCACTTTGGTTGAAATAAGGAGTGAACACCCCTGCCGGGTCGGTCAGACCGACAATAATTGTGTCGCTTCTCTTTTTGGACACATCCGGCAGCTTGGTCAAATCGGATGCCTGTACCAGACTTGTCAAAGGCTGTGCAGTAGCAGCCGTCTGTGCAGCATCATTACTCTGCGGAGTGGCGCTGTTAGCGCTGTCCGATCCACCGCTGGAGCAAGCCGCTAGTAAGGCTGAACTTGCTAGTAGTAGACTGCTTAGTAGAATGATTCCTTTTTTCAAAATAATCCCCCCGCGTTAATTAGTTAAATTCCGATCAAACAAGTTGTAATTAATTAGATAAATCCCATTATAGGAATCTAATGCGGTTCTGTAAAGGGAGAACTCGACTTTTTTTTGTATTTAGACAAAAAAAACGCCGGATCATCTGGATTCCATCTCCAGGTGACCGACGTCTATTTGTTTAAAGTATTAAAGTCTATGGGTACGCCGCAGCTTATTTCCGTTCCATATAGCTGAGGATAC
Organism: Paenibacillus sp. 23TSA30-6; assembly: GCF_014858585.1. Classification (NCBI taxonomy): domain Bacteria; kingdom Bacillati; phylum Bacillota; class Bacilli; order Caryophanales; family Paenibacillaceae; genus Paenibacillus; species Paenibacillus sp. 23TSA30-6. Next base: position 88,118 of record NZ_SLTL01000020.1, read on the forward strand.
TGCTATGTATTTCATTCACCGCTGAAAGCCTTGAACTATAGCCGAGCAACGTTTCGCTATCAAAGTGGGCATGGATGAAGCCGGAGGCACGCAGCTTGAAAATATGGTCGTGCGTAATGCCCTTCGATAGCTTGAGGTGACGGACAATTTCAATAAAGGTGCGCGGTGCATCGCTTTGGTGTAAATATTTTAAAATCTTAAGCCTGCTTTTCTCTCCCAAGCTTCGAATCATCCGGTATGCCTGTGGAGATAAAAAATCGTCCTGCTGAAAATAAATGCCCGCTGAATAATGACACAGCAGGAGCGACCCGAACCGATAAATGATATTAAGCGGCTGAAAATGGTAATGCGGTACCAGCAGTATCCGCGTCAGTCCATCGGAAGGCTCAAACTGGAAGCCATTGGTTATTCGATCCACCCATTCCGCAGTGCTATAGACCTCCTTCTCCTTATTTCTCCGCTCGGCTTCCTGTTCCAGCCCAATCAGAATGTTAGCGTCCGCATAGCGAAAGTATTCCTCATACCAACCGGATAGCAGCCGTAAAGCAAGACTGCGGAGCTTCTCCATATCCTCAGATAACGGGATACCATAGGCTAATGCCTGCTCATGCAGTTCCAGTGCTGTCCGGCTCTCCAGACGATCTATAACCTCGTCACTGCCCCCTTCTTCGGAAAGCATACAGACGAGTCCGTATATGACCTTCCAGTCTGCATTGATTTCCATGGAATCCAGCAGCTCGGACAGACCTGGCGACAGCTTGCCACGTACCTGCTCGGCCCACCCGGATGACAAATCCGTCTTCTTGTATGCCTTGCGGCAAATAAAGGTATGCAAACTGCTAAGCAGCTCAAACATCTGTCCAAATCCCACATGTACATCGTAAGGGGCTTTCACGTCGTAGGTCATCACTTTCCGTCCTCTTTTCATTCATGTCTGACGTTCATTATACATATTATTGTACATCCGTTCATTCCCAGTGATCCTTGCATACAAATATGAACGAAACAAGCGACATAATCAAGATGCAAAAAAAGCCTGATATGATCAGACTCCAGTTGTTCCAGCTATGAATTAGAAAAGGCTGTCTCCTGCAATATCGCAAGAGACAGCCTTTAAAATAACTTATTGCTTAGCCGCAACTTTCCACTCCAGGATTCCGGTAGATGCGGAACCATTGGATACCATTTCGATTCTTAATTTCGCTGTTTTTACAGGAGCAAAAGTGGTCGCATTATACTGATCTGCCGCAGTACCCAATCCTTTGGCCTGCTTGACATTAGACCAGCCTTGACCATTCCAGTACTTAATCTTGTAAGACTTAGGCACATCGATGCCAGCGCCATCCTTAAACCAATAGACATCCGTTTGAGATACCGTATGTTCTTGATCAAAATCGTATTGAACCCATTGCGTTCCTGTTTCAGGCCAGTTGCCATACATGGCATGACTTCTATCGTTGGAATTGGCAGGTTCAAATCCATCATTTAGCGCGCTTATATTTTCCCAGGATGAAGTATAAGAGCTACTAGCCGTTGCCGAAGGCGCTATGTTCACGATTTCATTCGGATCTGTTTCAATTGGGCCATCGTCGTCTTTAGTCGTGGTTGGAAAACGAGCTGTATCCTTTTTGAGCTGACTCCATGTGAAACGCAGCATCCAAATATCCCAGTCGGTGATATGATCGGAATTTCCAGCCCACATAATCGTGTTCGTTGGGAAGCCACCCGGTGGACGCTCGTGTTCTTCATAGAAATCGTTTAATCCAAAGCCATGTCCAATCTCATGTTCAGTAATCTCAATCTCATCAGCGTTCACCGTACTCAGAACGTATTCATCATTCATACGTTGTCCCCAGTCACCGCCGGCTCCCCCACCGAAATTTTCTGTAGCCCAAAGATACATATCAAAGCGTTTATCCAATCCACCCGGATACGAATAGTTGGGGTCTGAAAAATGCTCAAATCTGGATATTTCATTAGGCGCAACGGGAAGTGCAGCAGGAATTCCCGGTTGTTCAGAAGCTAATCCATCTGCAATAGTATCCGTATAAACAACCTCGTCAGGCTGCTTGTCCAGCAGCAGTGAAGGATTAGCAACAGCCCAGCCTACCACTTTAACTTTAATATCCTTATAGGGCCATCCATCATATCCCTGGAGATGCTCCGTCCAATGGTTCATCTGACGATCTAGCATTCTGGCAATATCTTGACGCTGTTGTAGTGTAACCGGCTTAGAAGATTGCCAACGTACGACATAATTTAGAGTTCCTTTTCCCGCAAAAATTTGATCAAAAATCAAATTTTTACGGTTAGTCGAGCCTTCGGTCAGCATTCTATTCTTCCAAACCCACTCAACCGATGATTTGAGATAAGCTGGCATGTCCGCCAATGTCGAATTACTTGTTGCCGCAGCCACGGCACTCCCATTCATATGCGCATCCGCTGATACAAAACTAGCATTTCCCATCAGTAATGAACTAGCAATCAGCACAGAAAAAGAAGCCGCCATCATTCTTTTTTTCTTCACCATTCATTTCCCCTCCATAATCATTTCAAAATATTATTTATTGTTTAGCCGCTACTTTCCACTCTAAAATCCCCGTGGATGCAGAATCTTTGGATACCATTTCAATTCTTAATTTCGTTGTTTTTACAGGCGTAAAAGTGGTGGTATTATATTGATCTACCGCAGTACCCAATCCTTTGGCCTGCTTGACATTAGACCAGCCTTGACCGTTCCAATACTTAATCTTGTAAGACTTGGGAACATCAATGCCGGAGCCATCCTTGAACCAATATATATCCGTTTGAGATACCGTATGTTCTTGATCAAAATCATATTGAACCCATTGTGTTCCCACCTCAGGCCAGTTTCCGTACACAGCATGACTTCGGTCATTGGAGCTGGCTGGATCAAAGCCGTCATTGAGTGCGCTCACATTTTCCCAAGGTGAAGTATAAGAAGTGCTGGCCGTTGCAGCAGGCCCAATGTTCACGATTTCATCGGGTGATGTTTCGATAGGACCCTCGTTACCTTTAGTCGTGTTTGGGAAACGAGCCGTATCTTTTTTGAGCTGACTCCAGGTATACCGCAGCATCCAAATATCCCAGTCGGTGATATGATCGGAATCACCAGCCCACATAATGGTGTTGGTTGGGAAGCCACCCGGTGGACGCTCGTGCTCTTCATAAAAATCAGTTAAGCCAAAGCCATGTCCAATTTCATGTTCCGTGATTTCGATCTCATCCGAGTTCAAAGTGCTAAAAAGATAATCATCATTCACACGTTGGCCCCAATCCTGACCGGTTCCTCCTACAAAATTTTCGGTTACCCACAAATACATATCAAAGCGTTTATTATATCCACCCGGATACGAATAGTATGGGTCCCAATAGTGCTCATATCTGGACAAGGCTGCAGGCGCAACCGGGAGTACAGCGGGAATTTCCGGTTTTTCGGATGCTAACTCATCTCTAGTTGTTTCCGTATAAACGACCTCATCCGGCTGCTTGTCCAGCAGCAGTGAAGGATCAGCAACAGCCCAACCTACGACTTTTACTTTAATATCCTTGTAGGGCCAGCCATCATATCCCTGGAGATGCTCCGTCCAATGGTTCATCTGACGGCCTAGCATACTAGCAATATCCTGGCGTTGTTGTAGTGTAACCGACTTAGAAGATTGCCAGCGTACGACGTAATTTAGAGTCCCTTTTCCCGCATCAATTTGATCAAAAATCGTGTTGTTACGAGCCGTCGAGCCTTCGGTCAACATTCTATTCTTCCAAACCCACTCCACCGATGATTTGAGATAGGCTGGCATATCAGCCAGTGTCGAATCCCCCGTTGCTGCAACCGCTACACTCCCATTTTCTGAAGAAGCCGCAGACATGATCGTAGCATTTCCCATCAGCAACGAACTGGCGATCACCGCTGAAAAGGAAGCCATCATCATACCTTTTCTATTCAACATACATATACCTCCATAACTTTTTATATGATTACGGTAGTTTTCCTGAAATGATTAATTCAATCACCTCTTTTTCGTGTTTATGTATTGATCTATGAGATCAACGATAATCTATCAATCCTCCTTGTCGTTTTTTGTAAATAATCACAAATCATATTATCACTGGATTATTGCATCGTCAATATTTTCCTTAATGAATTAAATTAGGTATTTCGAGATCATATTGGAACGAATTCGCCCCTTCTTATGCAAAAAACTGGTATTTTGTGAAATAAAAAAACCGCTTCTCCACTAAAATCAATTCCATCACAGAATTTGATTTTGGAAGAAACGGTCCTATTCATCAGCTTTTTTGCACTATTCTACGTATCTTTTATCGGATAGGAAAACGAGAGGTATCCTTCTTGACCTGGCTCCAGGTATAACGCAACATCCAGGTATCCCACTCTGTTATCTTGGAAGAATTTCCGGCCCACATAATGGTTGGTGTAGGGAATCCACCAGGCGGACGCTCATTTTCTTCATAGAAATCAGGCAGGCCGAATCCATGACCCATTTCATGCTCCGTAATATGAACTTCATCAGAGTTCAGGGTGCTCAGGATATAATCATCAGACATGCGTTGTCCCCAGTCACCACCGGCCCCACCGCCGAAATTAGCTGTTCCCCACAGATACATATCAAACCGCTTGTCCAATCCGCCGGGATAAGCATAGTTGGGATCATTAAAATGTTCAAATCTGGATAGTGCATCAGGCGCAACTGGGAGTTTAGCAGGAATACTCGGGTTCGTTTTGCTTAAATCATCTGTGATTGTGTCAGTGTAAACGATTTCATTTGATTGTTTGTTAAGAATCTGAGACGGATTTGCAACGGCCCAGCCTACTATTTTTACTGTAATATTGTCATAAGGCCAGCCATCATACCCTTTCAACTGCTTATTCCAATTATTGACTTGGCGACTCAGCATGGAAGCCATATCCTTGCGTTGTTGAAGCGTGAGATTTTTGGGAGATTGCCAGCGCACTACATAATTCAGCGTTCCTTTTCCCGCATATATTTGATCAAAAATCAAATTTTTACGGTTGGTTGAGCCTTCTTTGACGATTCTATTATTCCAAACCCATTCTACCGATGGCTTAAATTTTGCAGGTATATCTGTAGCAGCCAAGCTAACACTTGTGGACTCTATTACAGAAGTGCTTTCCAAATTAGAGGCTGCTGCACCAACATTAGCCCCGCCAACCAGTAAAGAAGCAGCTACTACCAATGAAAAAGAAGCCATCATCATTCCTTTTTTCTTCGGCATTTCTTTAACCTCCATACCTTTGTATTTGATTATTGACTTCATAAAATGGCAATCGGAATCTCTTATCTCTCTCCTTTCTTTTGATTTGAAAAAAAATACAATTTTATGTTATCATTAGGATTCTATAACGTCAATATTTTCCTTTATGCTTTAGAAAAAGGTTATTCTTTTGATCTTTTAACAAATCAGAAACCCCTTCTCTATACAAGAAGGGGCCTAGCATTGAAAGAGTAGACTCACGTCCTGCCTTACTCTATTTATACCAATACCGATTCTGCCAGTGAAGCCAGCAGCTTCGCGGTTCCCGGCAACGCGCGTTCGTCCAGATCGAAGGCTGGATGATGCCATTCCTGACTCCCCGAAGTGCCGACAAAGACGAACACACCGGGGATGCTCTTCTGGTAAAGCCCGAAATCCTCGCTCGCCGAGGAAGGCACGGGACGAACAACCTCCAGACCGGCTGCTTGGGCCGCTTGCTCCGCGAGGACGGCCAGCTTGCCGTCATTCAGCACGGGGGGCGGGCCCTCGATCCAGCGAATGTTCGCTTTTGTGCCAAAAGCATCGGCGACGCCCTTTACGACCTGCTCGAAGCGTTCAGCCACCTGTGCGCGCACGTTCTCATCGAACGTCCGGATCGTGCCGTCCAGATGGGCACGGTCCGGAATGATGTTCCAGGCGTTGCCGCTGTGCAGCTTCGTCACGCTAATCACCGCGCTGTCCAGCGGGTTGACGCTCCGGCTCACAATGGATTGCAGCGCCGTGATGATGTGCGACGACACGACGATGGGGTCAATCCCTGCTTGCGGCACAGCCGCATGCGTGCTCAGGCCCTCTACCTCGATGTAAAAGCCGTCTGCCGCCGCCATCAGCGGGCCTTCCTTAATGCCGACCGTGCCTACAGGCAGGTCCGGCTTGTTATGCAGGCCGAATATAGCCTGCACATCTGCCAGCACACCGCTGTCCAGCACTTGGGCTGCGCCCTTAGCCTTTTCCTCTGCTGGCTGAAACACAAGGCGAACCGTGCCTTTCAGCTCCTGCTCCCGCTCTTTTAACAATACGGCAGCTCCGAAGAGGGATGCCGTATGAAAATCATGCCCACAGGCATGCATCTTGCCCGGATGCAGTGAAGCATAGGGCAAGCCCGTCTCCTCCTGAATCGGCAACGCATCAATATCCGCGCGAAGCGCCACAATCGGCCCCTCCTGCTGCCCGCCGATTTCCGCCACCAGTCCGGTGCGCAACGGCACATCCAGAATGGTTATGTTCTGTTCTTCCAGCAGACGACGGATATAGGCGGTAGTTTCAACCTCCTCGTTAGACAGCTCGGGATTCTGGTGAAGATGGCGACGAATGTTTACCAACTTCTGCTCCAAAACCTGCTCCTTCGTCCCGGTTGATCCACTCATCCCTATTCCTCCTTCGTATAAATCCAAAATGGTTACAACTTTCTCAAGCCAACAACACCTAGGACTGTACAGGCAGACCAGCAAAAGCTTCATGCAACAGCTCAAATGAGCGGACGCGCTTTCCGATATCCCGTATTCCTGTCGTTACGATCAGCTCATCAGCCTGATATTTAGCTTGAATTTCCGTCAAAGTAGCATAGATTTCCTCTTTATTTCCCTTGTTAATTTGCGCTTGTGTAACTTCAATCGTATATTCTTCACCCGATTGCTTACCGAACTCCTCTGCACTTCCCAGCGTGCCCACCGTAGCCGTTTTGCCGCTGGCCAAATGAATTTTGTACAGCTTGTGCTCACCTGCCAACTCCGCAGCTTCCTCGGAAGTATCCGCTACGATGACCGCAAGCGCAAAAAGAGCCTTCGGCTCACGTCCATGACTATAGTCAAAGGACTCCCGATACGTGCGGAATGCATCCAGTGCAACCTGTTCGTTACTGTTGATAAATTGCGAGAAAACATAGGGCAACCCCAAACGCGCAGCAATTCCAGCACTGTCTGTACTTGTACCCAAAACGTAAATATCCGCTGGTGTTTCTGGAATCGGATTCGCCTGTAGCCCTGCTAGCGGTCCCTCTTCGGACGGAATATTATGAATATAGCGACTTACTTCATCAATTTTTTCTTCGAGAGAAGGCGCGTCATGAACGTTTCGTTGTAACGCCTGTGTGGATTTCGGCAACCCGCCCGGCGCGCGTCCGATTCCCAAATCTACGCGACCCGGTGCAAGAGAGGACAGCACATTAAAGTTTTCAGCTACTTTATAAGGGCTGTAATGCTGAAGCATCACTCCACCAGAACCGACTTTAATACGCTCAGTGCGTGCCAGCAAATGGGAAATGAGTACCTCTGGCGAAGAGCCCGCAACCTGCTCGGAATCGTGATGCTCTGATACCCAGAAGCGCGTAAACCCCAATTCCTCTACACGCTGTGCTAGCTTAATCGTATTACGAAGGGCCTGCGCTGCTGTTTCCCCCTCGTGTATAGGGCTTTGATCCAATACTCCGATTTTAATACTCATGTCTCCCTCTCCCGTCTAAATTGAATAGTTATATTCCGGTGTAATCCGTTTCAGGAATTGTTTAGTGCGTTCCTCTTTGGGGTGGTTAAAAATGTCGTCCGGTGTGCCTTCCTCGATAATATGACCGCCATCCATAAATACCACATGATTTGAAACATCGCGCGCAAAGCCCATTTCATGTGTAACGACAATCATTGTAATGCCTTCCTTCGCAATCTTGCGGATCACCGACAGCACCTCACCCACCAATTCAGGGTCCAGCGCCGAAGTCGGCTCATCGAACAAAATCACTTCCGGGTTCAGCGCCAAAGCACGCGCTATGCCGACACGCTGCTGCTGCCCGCCGGATAGCTGGCTTGGATAATGGTTCAGCTTTTCACCCAGACCGACCTTTTCCAGCACTTCAATGCTAATTTTTTTCGCTTCCTCCTGCTTGACCTTGCGGACAACGACAAGTCCCTCCATGACATTTTCCAGCGCTGTTTTATGCTTGAACAAATTGTATTGCTGGAAAACCATAGCCGTTTTTTGACGTAGAGCCAAAACATCCTTCTTCGCAGGTCGCTTGCAGTTCACTGTAAAATCGCCAATGCTGACTTCCCCATCATTCGGCTTTTCCAGATAATTAATGCAGCGTAGCAGAGTCGTTTTTCCTGAACCGCTCGGGCCTAAAATAACGACGACCTCGCCTTTGTTCACGGTCAAATCAATGCCTTTGAGCACTTCATGTTTGCCGAACGACTTCGTTATATTTTGCAGACGGATCATGATGCTCGACCTCCATTAAACACATTGATTTTTTTCTCCACCAAGCCGGATATTCGCTCAATTAATACCGTCAAGCCCCAAAATAGCAGTGCAGCCGCGATATATACCTCTAAATATTTCCAGTTGGTAGATGCTAGAATTTCAGCCTGTGCCTGGATTTCTGTGACCGAAACCGTGAAGGCCAAGGTAGAGCCATGAAGCATCCCAATAACGGAATTCGTCAGGTTTGGCAAACTCACCACGAACGCCTGCGGAAATACAATCCGTCTCAGCACTTGCCACGTCGTCATACCAACGGCATAAGCCGCCTCGATTTGCCCCTTGTTGACCGATTGGATTCCAGAACGGACGACCTCAGACATATACGCGCCACTGGTAATGGAAAACGAAATGAGTGCAAATACCATATAAGGAACATCTTTGGAATGCAGAGGCCAGCCGAAATGCTTCGCTCCCGCATCAATCAACAAAGGCAAACTGAAATAAATAAGCAGCAAATGCATCAGCATCGGTGTGCCACGGATAAAGGTAACGTAACCGTGAGAAATTTGGGACAACACAGGAACCTTATAGATTCGCGCCAGTGCCGTTATAATACCGATGACCAACCCTGCCAGTACGGAAACCACCGTAATAATTAAAGTGTTGGGCAGCGCGGAGAACAACCCTAAAAAGGCAGTATATATAAATCCAAAATCCAGACTCATATGCCTTTACCTCCTTTACTAAGACGAGGACTTCTCAGGTAGCGCACCACAAAACTTTTTCGTTTTTCGGGTTCTTTCTGTACTGCATCCCAATGCTCATGCCGGAGAAGCGTATTTTCCAGCACCTTGAACAATTTTTGTAAAATCAGACTGATCACCAGATAGATAAGGGATAACGCGATATAGGTTTCAACAAAATGCTGGGTAGCCGACCCTAATGTCTGTGATTTCCCTGTCATCTCCATCGCTCCGATCGTAAATGCCAGCGAAGTATCCTTCAGATTGCCAATCACCAGATTGGAAAATACCGGAACCACCACAGCCAGCGCTTGTGGCATTATGATACGTGTGAAGGTCTGATAGCCTGACATGCCGACGGACTGCGCAGCCTCGATTTGTCCTCGATCTACTGCCTCTACTCCTGACCTGATAATTTCGGAAATAAAGGCTCCACTATTGAGCGCGTAGGTCGCTACGGCAAACCACAACACATCCCATCTGGAGGAATTGATATTCACCAGCTTCAGCAGCTCAGGCAAGCCGTAATATACCAGAAAGAGCTGGATCAGAATAGGTGTTCCACGAAAAAATGAAACATACACCTGAGAGACACGTTTGAGAAAAGGAATATTATACATACGAGGCAGCGCAACCAACAGGCCGATGATTAATCCTAACAATAGCGAGCTTGCCACAATAAACAACGTGATGTGTAAATAAGACAGCATTTTCGGAATAAAGCTAAAAACATAATCGATATTAAACTCTCTGCTCATATGCCTGCCTCCTTTCCTATACATCAGCGGTCAGAATACACGGGGTACCCTGACCGCTGAAATATTCAAGCTTATCGCTACTTCTTGCTGATTGTGCCTTCTTTTTTCACATCTTCCAGAGACTTCGTGAAATCTTCTCCGAGCCATTTGATGCTCAGCTTCGACAGTGTACCGTCGTCCTTCACTTCCTGAATGGCTTTGTCCAGGTCATCCGCCAATCCTTGCTCATTTTTGTTCAGTACATACAGTACATCCGATTGAGTCAAAGGATCACCAACGGTCTTCAGAGCTACTTCTCCTTTTTCATCGGTGTTAAAACGGTTCGCAAAGTCTGTCGTAATGGTAGCATCTATACGGCCGCTCGTAATTTGTTGCACTGTATCATTGGCTGCACCGCTTGTATAGACAATGTTCAGGGCATCCCCGTGTGTTTTGTTGTATTCCTTCAACACATATGCCGCATTACTCGTCGGGCTGGTGAGTATCTTTTTGCCTTTCAGATCATCAATCGAGTGAATCGTATTGTTATCCTTCGCTACAGCGACTCTGTTCAGGAAAATGCTGTACGGATTTTTGTTGAACAGATACTTCGCTTCACGCTCCGGGTTTTTTTCCATTTGATGCGATACCAGATCAATTTTACCGGCATCCAGACTCAGCAGCAAATTGCCGAAGTCCATCGTTTTGAATTCAAATTCGTATTGAGGCAGGCGCTTGTCCAGCTCCTTAATCAGCTCAACATCAAAGCCTGTTAAATTTCCGTTTTCATCAATAAAGCATACATTTTTAAATTGAGTGCCTGTACCTACAATAATTTTTTTCACGTCACCGTTTGAACCGGACGCGCCAGACGCGTTAGACGCATTATCAGAGGAACCGCAGCCTGCCAACACCAGAATAATCGCCATAACGGATAACATTGCAAACCACTTTTTCATATGAATCCCCCTCGTCTCTTTGTATATCAGCAGTTTGCGACATACATGGTAGCTGCCACATTAAATAAATAATAATTCCTATGAGTTTAATTGGTTTTAGGATGTGACTAATTTAACACCTGCGCTCATTTACGTCAATCCACCAGGCAATAGAACATTTCATCCATTTGCAAAAAACGGTTTACAAAACAGCACCCCGGAAGCCTTCTGTCAGTGCATCTGCAAAATCCGAGCTTACCGCGCAGTCTTCTTTGGTCGCCACAATGCTGATCTGCATGGACACCCCGGCTACCTCTGGCACATGGATGCGGAACAGCTTCTTATCCTTCAGCTCACGGTTCACACAAACGTCCGGCAAAAAGGCGATGCCCGCTTCTTCCAGCACCAGCTTTTTGGCTGTAACCACATTATCTACCTGAAAGGCAATATCCGGTGGCTGCTCCAGCGATTCAAAAGACCGATGAATCCTCATCCAGTCCAATGACCCGCATTCAAAAAATACCAGCGTTTCATGCTGAATATCCTGTATGCTGGCCTTTCCTGTCTTCATAAACGGATGACCGTCATATACATACAGGGAAATGGGATCTTCATAAAAAGCAAGCGTACGAATGGCCGGATGCATCACTTTACGGACAAAACTAATGTCTACCTCACGGTTCAACAGCTTATGTACCAATTGATCCGTCGTAGCTGTTACAATTTTGTAGTTAATCTCCGGATAACGAGCGCGGAGTTGCCTTAATATCTCAGGAATGATATAGTTCGACACCGATATCGTGCAGCCAATCCGAACTTGCTGAGGGGATTTTTTACGCTGTTGAAGCTTTTGCTTGCCCCGTTGCAGCACTTGCAGCATTTGCTCGGCATAAGGAAGAAACTTTCGTCCATCCTCCGTCAAAATGGTTTGCTTGCTTTGGCGGTCGAACAGCTTGCATTCCAGTTCGCGCTCCAGCGTCTGAATCCGAGCTGTGACAGAGGGCTGTGACAAGAACAACGCTTCTGCCGCCTTGTTAAAACTGCCATAATGATTCACGTATACAAAGGCTTCCATATTCTCGATATTCATACACAAGTCCCCCAGTGAGTTTTAAATACATTTATCCAATACGTTAACTTGGTTTTTTGTATCATAAAACTCACTGAACGCCCTGTCAATGTAAAAATTGAAAATATTTATTACTTCAATAGCTCCGTCAGCTCTTTAACAGAGCGATCCAGCCGTGAAACCAGTTCCTCCGACAGCCCATATGCTCCATCCGGCAACCGTTCAACCCACTGATCTACCGCATACACACCGCCGAGAATATGTCTTCCTCCCAACGCGTTAAGCACTGGCTTCAAAGCGTAATCAATGACCAGCAGGTGAGCCAGCGTGCCTCCGATAAATAAAGGAAGTACGGGCTTACCTCGTAGCCCCTCCTGCGGCACCAAATCCAAAAATATCTTCAACAAGCCGGAATAGGCGGCTTTATACACGGGAGAAGCCACGATAATGGCGTCTGCTGCTGCAATCAACGCAAGTGCTACTGTAATATCGGGACTGTTAAAGTTAGCCCTCACCAGATCCTCGGCTGGCAAATCGGCCACATTCAGCAATGTGACCTCCACTCCGGCCTGCTGCAATTGCTTGGTCGTATAGTTAATTAAGCCGTATAGACGGGATTGTGTAGATGGACTGCCTGATAGGATGACAACCTTGGACATGCTTTTCCCTCCTTCTTGTTATGCGTCTACCTTCACTTTGGATTTAGCTGCTGTGTAGCGGTTCTCAGGAATAGATACACCCAGGTTTTCACGCAATGTGCTAAATTCATAATCCTGACGGTAAATACCGCGCTCCTGCAAAATAGGCACAACCAGATTTACGAAATCATGCAGACCCGACGGTACATCAGAACCGATAATGAATCCATCTGCTCCTTTTCTTTCAAACCACTCCTGCACCCGATCTGCCACCTGCTCAGCTGTACCGATAAAAGAGGTTCTAGGCGTTGCCGAACGTAATGCCACCTCGCGCAACGTCAGATTTTGCTCTTTGGCTGTCCGTTTGATTTTATCGGTGCCGCTACGGAAAGAATTGCTGCCGATACCATCAAGCTCAGGGAATGGCTCATCCAGCGGATATTGTGAGAAATCATGATGATCGAAGAAACGGCCCAAAAATTTTAACGCAGCCTCAATCGTCACTAAATTGGTAATCTCCTCATACTTACGCTCTGCTTCTTCCGTCGTGCTACCGATAATCGGTGAAATTCCCGGCAAGATGACAATATCCTCTTCGGATCTGCCATAGCGTACCGCCCGTTCCTTCACATCACGGTAAAACTGCTGCGCTTCCTCCAGCGTTTCATGTCCCGTAAAAACAGCATCCGCTTCCTTGGCGGCCAGATTTTTGCCATCTTCCGAGGAGCCTGCCTGGAAAATAACCGGCTGTCCCTGCTTGGATCGTCCAATGTTCAACGGACCCTGCACAGAAAAAAACTCGCCTTTATGGTTCAGAGTATGCAGCTTTTCAGGGTCAAAGAACACGCCGGATTCCTTATCACGAACGAACGCATCCTCTTCCCACGAATCCCACAGTCCTTTGGTTACCTGCAAATATTCTTCCGCGATTTTGTAACGCTGTGGATGCGATGGATGCTCGCCTTTGTTAAAGTTAAGAGCAGAGCCTTCCAGCGGGGAAGTCACTACATTCCAGCCTGCACGACCACCGCTAATATGGTCAATAGAAGAAAACTGACGTGCTACCGTAAACGGTTCGCTGTAGGAAGTCGACAGCGTGCCAACCAGCCCGATATGCTTCGTCACCCCGGCCAAAGCGGACAAAATCGTAATCGGCTCAAAACGGTTCAGAAAGTGGGGAATGGATTTTTCGTTAATGAACAGACCGTCTGCGATAAAAACAAGGTCAAACTTGCCTTCCTCTGCCTTTTGCGCCTGTGTTTTATAAAATTCAAAATTAACACTCGCGTCCGCAGGCACTTCAGGGTGACGCCAAGTCGTCATGCTTCCTCCAACACCGTGAATAATGGCACCAAATTTGATTTGTCTGTCTTTCGCCATGAATTGTTCCACCTCTCTTGAAAATTATTGTTATCCTAGGGCTAATCATTTTTTCAAGGCAGCTATGCTGCTACATCTTTGTAGGACAGTCTACACTGCTTGTATTGTATAGGCAGCGTAGCTACTGACCTTTTCCCGTTGGCTTATACCGCCTGACTGTAACTTTCCAGCACTTTACCCAGCTCTTCCAGATCCGGGTTGAGCAGTGCCTCATATTTGTTATCCCCACCTACCTCAACAACAGGGACAAAGCGAACACCATATTTTGTCTCCAGCACGTCACGCAGGGCATCATTTCCGTCTACCTGAATATTTTCATAAGGCTGATTTTGGGATTCCAGATATGATTTAATCTCTCCACAAAAATGACAACCTGTTTTACTCCACAAGACAACTTTGGGTTTGGATGACATATACATACCTCCGTGAACTTAATGTTTATAATCCCGATGAACTAAATAAGAATTATATTTATAATGTATCCTGCTCACCCTTTTCCGTCAATCGCCTGCGTAATAGACATTGATAATGCAACGATAGAAAATCTTAATACGATTTAAACGGTTATCTAAAATTGGATGACCCAGCGTTTAAACAAACCTTGGTGCGGACATGCTTGGAATATCAGCGCACTTGCGGCGGAATGAAATGAGGTTGAGCATATGCAGGAATGGGCCGAGGTTGCTTTACGCACGCTAATGGCTATCGCTATATTATTTTTAATTACCAAAATTCTCGGGAAACGTCAGGTATCTCAGCTTTCCTTGTTCGAATATATAACCGGAATTACGATCGGTAACCTGGCTGCTTCCATTCCCCTGGAACGAGAATCCGCTTGGTATTTGGGCTCTGTATCCATGGCAGTATGGGTCCTGACAACGTTTTTCATTGAATTGTTGCAAATTAAAAGTAAGAAGGCCAGAGATTTTATCGACGGAAAGACGACCACTTTGGTCAAAGACGGAAAAATTTTAGAGGATAATCTGAAAAAGGAACGACTTACACTGGATGAACTCATGGAGCAGTTGCGGAGCAAAAATGTATTCAAGGTTGCTGACGTGGAATTTGCCCTTATGGAGACCAGCGGTGAGGTCAACGTGCTGCTGGCCAAAGACAAGCAGGCTGTGACGCTTAAGGATCTCAATATGCTGCAGCTACCGGAGAAAGAACCCACAGCCATTATTATGGATGGACAACTCATGGAGCAGGAAATGGCGTACATGGGAATTACTCAACAATGGCTGGATGCAAAGCTGAAAGAAAAAAGCCTGACGGTCAAAGACGTATTTTTCGCCCAGTTGAACCCGCAAGGGGAGCTATACATTGACCAATACAGCGATAATGTGCAGATGTCCAAGGTACAGGATTCTAATCAAGCCGTGCTGACGCTGTTGGAAAAATGCACGACGGAATTGCAAAAGCTGGCGGCGGACTCCAGTGAACAGCAAAGAAAACAACTGTATGAGCAATGCTCCCAAAGTCTGAAGGAAGCCATACAGGATATGAAGCCGATCAACTCTGCCAATTCCTGAGCACCTCATATTTTAAGATCTGAAACATCCAAAAGGGAGCATTTTCAAAGCCAAAAATGGCTATGAAGGTGCTCCCTTAAACTTATAACTACCTTACTTTACATTTCAAAAAAATAATCCCGTTCTACCTTACATACTCTAAGACCGTAGCTTTTATACCATTCTGCTTTTCCTTTTTCCTGTGCGACTTGGTGCGTTTCATGATGCTTCCAACTCCTGATAGCGTCTAAGGACTCCCAATATGAGACGGTGATGCCTACTCCTTGTGAGTCACGAACACTTTCCACGCCTAAAAAACCAGGTTGTTTAGCAGCTAATTCCAACATTTTGGCACCCATTTTTTCGTATCCACGATCTCCTTCGTTACGTTCAGAAGTAAAAATGGCCGCATAATAAGGCGGCTGTGGAGTTTTAGCAATTGAGTCCATGTGTACCTCCCAAGAACAAAATAAGTAATCTTTCTTTAATTTGATTATAATCATAATTATTAAATAAAAAAAATGAATTTATATGATACGATACATGAATAGAGAGCGTAAAATATATTGTGTAAATAGAAAAAGGAAGACCTTTTCTAGTAGAATTGAGTTACCACACAACAATGGCTCTTCGCTCTATTGGATGGGTAAAGCCAGCTAGAGTAGAAACATAGGTTGGACTATTTTAATAGACTTCTAACCCCTTGGTATAAAAGGGGAGGGGAACTACCCTCGACGAGCTGCAAGCGTTGGAAGTCTAAGCTTATTCGCCGTCATGTACACCATTGCGATCAAGTTTTGGACATTACGGTAGCCCCGTGCCTTTCTCTTAGCAGCTTGGATCAGCCCATTTATACCTTCCAGCAAGCCGTTCGTCATCCGGCTGTGAAACCATCGTAAAATGCCTTCTTCATGTCGCTTCAAGGTTTTAGATAGCTCCATCATAGGTTTCAGTTGGGAGCGTCTGGCCCAACCCAGCCATTCTCGTAAATAGATGTCCGCTAAAATATGAGGTTGTGTCCAGAATTCCTGCAGAGATAGCTTTAAGCGATAAGCTGTCCCGGTTTGAAGATGTCCGTCCTTTAGCTTACTCAACTCCACTTTCTGTTTCTCCTTTAAAGCGGATGCGTTTTTTAGCCAGAGATATCTGCTGTGTTTTAGTTCAGGAGCTTGCTTTTGTTCCTCTCTACGAACGTCGTCAACGGCTTCATTCACCATTTTCATGACGTGGAATTTATCAAAGGTAATTTCAGCCGTAGGGAACTGTTCCTGAATACCTCGAATGAAGGCGGGCGACATATCACAGCAGATTTCTTGAATCTGTGTGGCTGTAGCCCCTTTATGAATCAGATGTTGCTTAAATTTATCTAGCGTATCCTTGCTCTTTCCTTCCGTTGCAAACAGTACCGTTTTGGTATCTACATCTACAAATAAGGTAATATAGCGGTGCCCCCGGCGTGACGATGTTTCGTCTACAGCAATTCGCTTCACTCCGGTCAGATTCAGTTCATTCATGGCTACATGAACATAGTGATGAAAAATTCGCCACATCCGCGTATCGTGTTCCCGGAGCTCTCGAGCGGCTGCATTCACCGGCATCTCAGCCATGAGACGCATGGCCCAAGCATCGAATTGCAGGGTAAAGTGTGACATGGGTCGTGACCACTTGACAGGGACAAGGGTCACCTTGTTGCAGTTCGTGCAGTTGGTTCGAGGGACACGGGCATGCATATAGGTTTTCCAGTTCCAAAAATCCAGATGGCGCCATTGCTTCTTCTCCGCATCATAGGCTTTGCAGGTAGTCCCACACGATGGACAGGAAAACAGGGCTCCTCTCTCGAAGTCAATGAAAAGATGCCAGGCTCCGTTTTTGTCGTCATATTCAATATGTGTCAATTCCCAGGGTTCTTCAAGCTCCAAAGCGACCTTAAACATTTCGGCAATTGTGTTATTTTTACTACTTAATGAGGTCCACATCGTCATTACCACCTATTAAAGTTATTTACTAGGCAGTATCGACAAATCCTCTATTCAACAGACATTAGGCATTCACTACAGCGAGGAAGCACAACAATTCAGAGAGAGGTCTTCCCTATGAATCATTTTACAACAGATTTAGTTCAGGCTCTAGTCACAAAACAGGATATTACGGAAGTATTTCGCAGCCATTTAGAGTCTGCCATGAATCATCTGCTCGAAACCGAGCTTACGGCATTTCTAGATTATGAAAAATATGACCGTGCTGGCGTGAATTCAGGTAACTCTCGTAACGGATCGTACACCCGTACGCTTCCGACTTGCAGCTCACTATGCCTCGGGATCGGAATGGAGAGTTTAAACAGCAGACTGTAGCCCCGTATAAACGTTCCAACGACACCTTGGAATCCTTCGTCATTCACCTGTTTCAAAAGGGCGTCACCATGATGGAAATCGCTGACCTCATCGAGAAAATGTATGGTCATCACTATACGCCTCAAACGGTATCCAACATGACCAAAGTGATGACCCAGCATGTCGATGCCTTTATGAAACGCCCCTTGGAAAAGCACTATGTCTGCGTCTATATCGATGCGACATACATCCCCGTAAAGCGTG
>NZ_SLTL01000021.1:0-102190 GCF_014858585.1 Paenibacillus sp. 23TSA30-6
GAGTCGGCATGAAGGATGTTTTCAATGGTTTCGCGTTCCTTCCACTGGAGTTGTACCTCGTATTTTTTGTTCATCTGCAAGCCCTCCCAAATTCTTCTTATATAGAGAGCTTAAAGATGAAATCAGACTCGGTCAAGGTACTAGTTCAATATACTCAGAATCAAATTTAATGTAGACATATGATAAATTTGGATAGAATCTTTTAGGCTCTTCATCGTCTGCAAAAAAAAACAGAAAGATAGAAATCTTCAATGTAATTTTCCTGTATTATCTTTTTCGGTAAAGTTATCATAACTTAACCTCCTGTTTAGTCTACTATTAGAATCTTTGTATCCATCCCAGTACCAGATTCTAATAAAGTATGAAATTCCCCATTTTGTTTTATGACAACCGTCATTCCGTATGGGATGGCTCAGTCATAGCTTTATTTAATGTTCCTAAACCTTCGTGCTTAACAGTACCATCATCTATTATTTTTTTGATATCTTCCAAAAACTCTGTAGCTTGTGTTTGTGACCATTTTGAATTTTTTTCCAAAAGACCTTTCCAAGATAATTTTATGATCCAGGAAATGGATCTTCAAGTTTTTTCCTGCTACGGTTTTTTTCGAAATTTGGTGTTTTAGGGACAAGTTCCCCCGTCCCCTAAGTTGTAATCTTAAACATAGACATAAAGAAGGTGGCAACTATTTACCAGTTACCACCCATTTTATAATCCAGGCTTGGCTCACCGCCTTGTATTCGGTCTGTGCCAATACCTACCGAAGCTATTATTCAGTTCAAAAAACTATCAATAGCCCACTTTTAATTTTCTATTAATTTTATTTATATATGTCCTATACTCATCCTTCTCATCTTCGTATAACCAAATGTCTGATTTATTAATTAGATCATTGTCTATGATTAAACTAATGATTTTAATTAAAGATTCTTTATTTACTTCTAAGATTTTATGATCAACAGATGATAACTTTTCCGTTAATTCTACTGTATCAATCTCTGCAAAAAAAGGGTTATTATCCTTTAAAATCCTTTGAATAATTTCAAAAACGACCATTTCCACAAAAATATTTTGTCTTATACATCGTATAAGATCAAAATTTTCTAAGTTTTCAAGCGTTTTATCAAGAATATCTAGATACCATTTGACTAAAGGACTATTAGGATTATCTATTGCATTTTGGACTGCTTCTTCATATGCTTCTTTAGTTATAAACAAACTAAGTTTTTTAGTTCTATCAAACACATTCAACACCGCCTTATTGATAATTATTTTGGAGGTAATATTCCTCCAAATGGAGCAAAAATATCTTCTATTTTATTCATAGAAGCATTTACCTCATTAATTTTACTAGTATACAATTGTCTCAATTCACTATCTAAATTAGGATTTTTAAGAATTCCTTCATAGCTTTTTTTAAGCTTTTCCAATCCTCTATATGAGTCTGAAACTTCTTGCATATGGTTAAATGGCAATCCATCTTCCCTCAATACTAGTGAACCATCCTCTCTTAAGAGCGGTATTCCATTTAATTCCTTTTCAGCTCCTAATAAATCATCTGGTGTTACATGAGTATAGACCCTGTCGTGTAGATTTAAAGTAGCTTGTTGGCTAGTCGTTATTTTTGATCTTGCAGCATCTGATAAATCATCAACACTTGAAACTATTCTAGTCCTACTACCGCCCGAACCACCATTATTCGTCTCCTCAGAAGAATGATCATCCTTCTTATGCGATCCTCCTGGTGAAGCACCGTCATCTTTGGAATGCTTCTTTCCTTTCCTTCCAACAATAAACGCAAATGCTGCATCTACTATCAGATGGGCATTTTCTTGTTTGGACCTGTTTTTTGCTTTTTCATAAGTAGCATCTGGATCCGTTATGACTTTAACAATTTTATCTGCTACGTCTTGTTTTCCTTCGAAGTTATCGACCACCATCTGACGAATATCTAGATTAGGAAAGTTACGTATTCGCTCCCATGTCGCCTCTACATTTTCATAAGCAGATTTTTTGATTTCATTGAACACAATCCGCTCAGTCTTATCCAGGTCTTTCATAAAAGGACTTTCCCTATACGGCCCATACTCTTTTCTATAATCGTCAATTGAATTCAGAAAATCAATTAGATATTTCTTCTGTTCCGTCGTGTATCCTTTCATATCATCCCGATACTTGGAACTCATCAAAGCTCTGTCACTATATCGAAAATGACTGTCTGTCTGCCGTTGATGTTCCATTAATGCGACTATATCTGTGAAGGGGTCCTGGTTATTATAATAGGCATTCAGCGCATCCTCAAACTGTTGATCCACATTTCTTTGATACCATCGTTCCCGTATATCAGAAGGAATATCGCTATAGGCTTGTACGGAAGCTTGATTGACTCCCTTTACATAGTTGATGAAGTCATGTATGGATTGGACTTCTCCATACCCTCTGGCACTCGTCCATACCTTACCAAGAAAATCCATCGTCGCATGCCGTTCACGAGCCCTCTGTTCCTCCGTGTGCGCATGTAAGGTTTGAGCAGCAACCTTGGCGCTCTTCCCCAACACCACTCCCCAGCCATGGGAAGGTACGCTGGCAATCATGGACAATCCGGCTGCCGCATATTTAACTATGGATGACGGTCCAGAGGAAGCGACCTCGGAACGAATCGAAGCTATTTTTTGACTTGCTGCTTTCGGTATGGCACCCAATACAGGAATAGACGCAGCTACATCGCATACTTTCTGAGCTAATCCCAATACGCCATCGAGTAGACTAGCCTTCGGTGAGCTGGGAGTGTTTACAGCTGACTTAACGGCTCCCTTATCTTTCGATGTAACGCTTGAATTGGAGCTTCCCCCTGTACTGCTGTTTGCTGCACTTTTCGCCGCTTGCGCCTCCGCATAAGCTTTCATAGACATTAGTGGTGGTTCCCAAATCGGTGCTAAATCAGCTACAAAAACCGGTCTTTTAACCGTGCCTTCCAGCTGTACTTTAGCGGACCGTATATCCGTTTCTCCATCCAACACCAAGCTACTGCTGCCCGCTTTGAAATAAATAGCCTCGGCAGCTTGAATATTCAGCTCCCCGTCCGCATGCAAGGAGAGCGTCTTGCCTGCCGACAATGACAATTCATGTTCACTGACGACCTGAATTCCTGAACCACTCATTGAAATGTGAACCTGTTCCGATTTAGCCGTCACCTTCAATTCACTGGCACTCAGCTTGATGTCCTTGCCATGAGGCGTCCCCCAATACTTGGTGGCTGGATCAGCTAGCTTGGGTGACGAGCTCCGTCCTTGTCGTATGGAACCTGCCCCATATCCATCCGCCTCATGCTCTGTAGGGAAGCGGACAGATACTTTATCTCCTCGTTCCGGCATGACGTACCAACCGCTATGTCCTTCGGCGGTATAACTGCTGGCATATGGAAACCACCATGCTTTATCCCGATCTTGTTTTTCATCCACTGTAAGATGAACACGGATTCGGCCCGATTTGGCTTCTAATACACGTCCTTCGAGCGAAGCTCCTGTGAGGTGAGGGCACAACATCTCTGTTTGCTGAATTCCCTGTTCGTGAACCAGTTTATATTCATGTAACAGCAACCCTTTTCGCAATTCAGAAGTGACTTCTGCCACCATCCATGGCTCACCATTCCAATTCGTGAGGTCTCCGGGCCGGGCAAGCGTTTCACTCTCCATCATATAGCTGAATTCCGCTATCCTTTTCGGATCAAAACTACGTCGAGTACGGTAAACCGGATGCTTCATCTCAACGTACTGCCCCTCAGGCATACCCAACCAGAGTTTAGGTCCATTCAATGAGATCTCTGGGATCAACACCGTTCCAAACCGGGAAGCCATCCGTTTGAGAAAGGCCCAATCCGTCTCTCGATATTGTAGAGTAAATTCATGCAAGATAGTACCGTCTGTTACGTTATCGATAACATCGGCCTGATTGTACTTCTGAATGATTTGCTTGATCAAATTTCCGTAGGGCATTAAGGTGTCCTGATAAGACCGCGTTACAGGTGTTATATCCAACTGAATCGTATGAGAAACGACTTCAAACTCCACATAATAGATGCCACGCACCATCCGTGTTTCTGCATGGACCAGTAAACCATGGAACAAAATGCGTTCAGGCTGACCATTCTTCGTTTTGGTACGGATAATGACCGGTTCGTTATCCTGATCCTGTTCTATGTATTGATCTCTCTGTTCTTCATCTAACCATCCACTGATCTTTAACCGGGCATGGTCATTTAATTTTCGTTCAATACGCAGTTCGTTTATCGTTTGAAGAGGATACGGACCTGTACATTCCAACTCCGTATACGTTAACATCGTTTGTGTATGATTCAACTTGTACCTCCTTACTCCAGCGTCTGGCCATCGTCTGTGATCCGAATCATTCCCCCGTATAGGCACGCATTTGAGCATTGATCCAGCAAGGCTGGTTCTCCTTCCACGAGCACATCGCTTTTGCCGCCGATCCAGGGTCCGGTGATGACCGGAACACAGTTCGCTTTCTTCACCCCGTAGATATCCACCATGTCACTGCTTTTGACCGCTGGATTAGCTGGACAGGAGCAACGACCGAAATTGCTGATATGGGTTCCTGGCAAGTAATCTCCAACGTTCATTTGGGCTTTCCCTTTTACATATACTCCGTGACTGAACGGACGTTTGAGACGTGTCGGTTGCGTACCAAAGCTGCAGCTTAAGATCGCTCCAGCAACAACATATCCTTGTTTACTTCCCCGTCCAGCTTGAATAGGTTCCTTATCGGAATGAGACTTATTTGCCATTCTTCTATTCCCCCTTTCATATGTCCTTTCTTAGTTCGTCTTCACTTCACTGCCCAGAACATTCGTCATTCCGCCCAGAGATACGGTGCTGCCTTTGCTGGTCATTTGGATTTCATCCCCTGCCGTGATTTTCACTTTACTGCCGGAATGAATGGAGATATTTCCTCCTGCGGAGAAATGAATCTGTTTGTCGCTTACAATATGAATACCATCTTTCTCATTTAACTGAATATACACGGCTCCCTCCTTACTGGTGATGACAATTTCATCGGGGGTTAATTTAATTTCCTTGCCGTGGGCCGTACGAAACAATTTGATGTCAGGATTTGCAAGCGCATGCTGCTCTACACTCTGATTCTTTTCACGCAAAGATGTACTTGCCATGCCTTCTTCCTCCCGATGGGCAGGGAAATAGAGCAGAACGGTATCCCCGAGCTCAGGCATCACGTACCATCCGCTATGACCTTCTGCAGTATAAGGAGATACATACGTGAACCAGTGGGCCTTCGCAGGTTCTTGAACGGCATCTATATTCAAATGTAATTGGATACGATCTCGCTCTACCTGAATGACTTTACCGGGTAAAGACAGACCGATAAGCTGCTCGTTAAACACCTCTTTGTGCCTCAATCCCTTGTGGGAAGTTAGGGTATACACGTGCTGCAGCATTCCTTTTTGCATGTGAGTGTCTACCTTGTACACATACAGGTTTTTACCTTTAAAGGTAACGGTACTGCCCAACTCCAATACCTGCTCCGCCTCAACCCGGTAATCAATAAAATCATGCTCGTTTACATGTGCTGTATCATTTCCGTTAAAATAACGATAATCTCCGACTCGCTTGCTGACGGTATAATGATAATTGGTTAGGTCCAGTCCGGACTGGGTTTCCTCGACTCCAAAATAGCACTTTGGTACTTCAAACACCGACGCAGGCGTGAGTGAAGTATGGTAACGCGAAGCGATCCGCTTGAGGAACTCCCAATCGGTTTCACGATATTGGACTGCTATACGGCCTAAAGCCGCTCCCCCTGTAGCCGAATCAATGATGTCAAAACCGGGATAATCTGCACCTACAGCCCGCAACAATTCCTCTACCTTCATATTTTTATCTTGAAAGGACCTATTTTTCTTGCGAATATCCAGTTTATACGTGTGTGATATCGCCTCGACCTCCAGGTAATACACATCTCTAACCACTTTGACTTCCATATGGAGCACCGTTCCGTTAAATAGAGGTGTTGGAGTGCCTGCCTCATCTAGTTGCGACACACAAACCGGGGAATCGGCTTCGATCAATTGAACATAACTGTCCTGTAATTCTTCAGGTAAAATAGCCGTGAAAGAGAGCCGGGTGTGCTCATTCAACCGCTTGGTCATACGCAATTCCTGAATGCTGACCAATTCAAATGGCGTAATTTGCAGCCGATCATATGTAATGTGGGTTAATGTCATAAGGGGTTACTTTCCTTTCGCTCAGATTCGATTTTCAACGTTAGCAGCATACTATGTGCCATGGGCTTCCAAGTCACCATTTCTTCATCCGTACAGTTAAAAGTACACATCAGCGCCCGTCCTTCCAGCACCGTAAAAAAGGATAGATTATACACACGCGCATTCCATACAGGCGTCATGAATTCGCAGTATCCAATTCGATAATCTCCTACCTCCAACACTTCATGACCAAACCATTCGGTCAACTTCTGGGTTTGTTTGACCACCTGAGCCATCTCATCCGTAAAGTTATCCAACTCTTCCGTCTGTAACGGACTCTCGGTATGCTTGAAGGTTAAGTTAATCGTGCCTGCGTCATTGGTAAAAATAAAATCTGGGCGATGGTGAGAAGGATATTTTAATCGTTGCTCGTGAATAGGCATATCCCGAAAACTCTTTGGCATCGTAATACTAATGCGTTCATCCAGCAAATGTCGCTGAGCAAAGACCAGTCTTTCTCCGCCAATTTGCATAAGTCTTTGTAGCGGCTGTCCAAACGGCTCCTTCCCGTGAGCGTGATTCAACCCTTCATGCTCAATTAAAGATTGATCATTTTCGGTATTTTCTGCTGTTACTGTGTGTAGCATCGAGACAATTTTCTTATCCAGATGTTCCATACATCATCCACTCCCATCTTTATTACTGCATGACGACTTCCTGAAAGGAGATACCACTCGTTCCCCTCCGCAACAGACTTTCTGCCAATGCCAGATTTACCAACGTGCAGGTTTCACGCAACCCTTGAACTTGCAATAGGGGTTTTCCCTTGGTGCGCTCTTGATCTACGACCAGCTTCATCAATGTTCCTCCAGGATGGAATTGACTTAGCTCACCTACACAATCCACTAGAGGGGGCTGAATCATCCAGTACAATTTTTGCTGAGAACGCTCCATATCCCGAAACAAAGCCATACGACTGAACAGGCTCGGCGTATAGACCTGTAACAACTCATGCACAGCATCAGATACCATCATCCTGGAACCCATCAGAATATCAGGGTAAACCGTGTATTCGTGACCCTTGACCTTAAACTGTGCAGCATAAGAAGAGGGCCATTCCGTCCAATCATTTATATTTACCATCTCTGCATTGGCTTCTTCGTCCCATACGGGAACAGCAGCATACAACATCCGATCATCATGTTGACAAAGAAAATACTCCACTATGCCACGTCCCTTCCATTCCATCTGTCCCACATGGTGTCATCCAAATGAAGTTCAATCCTGGGTAACTGGATGCATGCCTAAACTGAATCGGGTTCCATCCAGCACCGCTCCTTTGAAACAGGCTCCCTCTAAAGCTGCACCAATGAAGTTTGCCCCCTGCAATATGGCCCCGGTGAAATCCGCATCCTGTAAGTAAGCACCCTGAAATTCAGCTCCGGTAAGATCTGCTCCTGCAAAACTTACGGGTTGAAAACCAGATCTTTCCCATCGTTCAGACTGGTATATTCCAGGTACAGCTACTGCATCTCGAAAAGACGTTCCTCTTAAGTTGGCTTTTTCAAAACGAGCTTCTTGAATCAAGCAACTGCTAAAATCAGCTTCTTGTAAACATGCTCTATTCCAACGGGAACCAATCAAATTCCCTCCCGTAAAAACACCTTTTGTAAAGGAACTTTCACTCAAATCGGCATATTGCAAACGTATTCCCTCATAATTTCCTTGAGAACCATCGATCCCGCGGAAAACTTCATGTATGTAGTCATACGGCTTCTTTTCCTCTAGCCAGTCTTTCATCACGATGGAATCTTTGACACGTATATCCCGTTTATAAACGACTTCACTTTGGTCTAAATACTCTCCGACTCTTAGTTCGAACACATCTTCCAACTGTATTTCATGAGCAAACTGTATTTCGTCCAGCCATTCTTCTGTGATACTAAAACGCGCCAAAGCAATGATATATTGATGAACATGTACTGCCACGTGCAATTTCATCCTCTGAATATCATCCAATCCGATTCTTCCACCATATTTCTTAGCGTGCTTGCTTATTTCCGTCTCCCACTTGTCCAAATAGCGAAAGGCCCATTCTGCATCATAAGTGTCCCGGCAAGGATGGCGATCCATAAACCACGTCTTGTCCATCGCCTCCACTAAATAGGTCGCTCTTCCGTTTGCTAATTCGGTACGAAGCATGGAGTAAGATATATATCCCAACGCCTGTTTGGTACCTTCTTGCTGCATCAACTTGACTTTCTCAAATATCTGCTCCAGTGAATTGCGAAATGCCTTAGCCAAGGTATGCTTATGATTTTGAAAATAGGCTTCCAATGCGAATAACATTCGATGCTTTAGGGGGTCATAGATTTCATTTTTAAAATGTCGAAAAACCTCTTCACGATTCAAGTCCTATCTCCTTTCTGATTACTGCATTCGTATAAAGTTATGCGTATAAAGTAGCTGGTTATCCTTAAATGAAATCTGATATAAATGATATGTGAAATGATATTTTTCAAGGGTATATTTAACAATAAATCATCCTTATGTATGTATCGGACAAATTAGTGATTTTGTTTACAGAAAGAACCATAACTGTGTTCAATGGAAAAAGGTAGGTTCGCAATTGAACCCACCCATTCGAAGAAATTAAATATTAATTATTCTCTTTTACCGAACGACCACAGTCCCATGTAAGGATCCTAAGCCCATCATTCCTCCTTGAGTGGCTTGAACCTGTTGTACTCATGGCCGTCTCTTCAAATAGTTTATTTCTCTGCTACCTTCTTCTACTCAGACACCATACAACAACTCCACACTAATGTATATCAATGCATAAATATTCATTTCTCATCAATTGTGAAAATTTTTTCTCATTTGATCTGAAAATATTCCATTAATTATGACACCACACACACAAATCAAATTCAATCTTATATCTTGTACGCCTTCATGGCCTTTCTTAACTCTTTAAATGAAGGACGCTTGCCGTACATTAAGACGCCAGTACGGTAGATTTTGGCGGCTAGCCAGCCGAAGAACAGAATGGATGCAACCAGTATGGCAAGTGAAAGCCAGATTTCCAGCAGGCTCGCCCGTTCCAGACCAATCCGCAGCAGCATAACGGTCGGCGAGAAAAATGGGATATACCCGGCGACCTTGACGAACATCGTGTCAGGTGCGGCGATGTTGAAGATGCCGATATAAAAGGCCGCCAGTGACAGTACAGTAATTGGCATAATCGCCTGACCCAACTCTTCCGTACGGCTAACAATAGAGCCGACAGCGGCGAACAATACCGCGTACAGGAAGTAACCGAGGATATAGAAAACCAGGCCATAGCTAAGCACTGAGGTATTCAACTGCGACAAATCCAGCCCGGCCGAGCTGAGGATAACGCTGTTATGCGGCAGCATGAGGTTCGCACTCACCACAGCGGCAAAAACAGCAATTTGCAGCAGACCCACCAGAAAGATACCAATGATTTTCCCAAACATCTGGGTCAAAGGCGATACGCTCGTGATGAGAATTTCCATGATGCGTGAGCTTTTTTCCGAAGTCACTTCTGAGGCAATCATATTACCCGTCATCATCGACGAGGTGAAAAATAAAATCATGAGTACATAGACCAAACCATAGTTAATCATCGAAGCTTCTTTGTCCTCTGTTCCGGCAGCACGACCTGCCTCAGAGGGACTGTTCACTTCTCGGCTGTCCACGGTAACAGGCGTACTAATTTCACGGACTTGCTCACGGGTCAAGGTATTTCCGCCGATCATGGCATTGACCTTTGCCTCCTGAAGTCCGGTTTGTAGCAATGTGATTACAGCCGGGGACGGCTCTTTTTCAACCGATACGTACTCTACCTTGGGAAAAGTTTCTCCCGTTGCGGTAGGCCGCGTAAACTCCACATAGCCTTGCAGCTCCCCGTCTTTCAAAGCTTGCTGCATTGCGGGAGCTTGTGCGTTGTCATAACGCACCCAGGTAGCTGCCGGATTGGTCTGAGCCTTCGTAAATTGCTCCAGTTGACCCGCGATCTCAGTCCGGCTTCCGGCGATCAGTCCCAAACGATGATGCTCAGCAGCGGATTTACCGGAACCCCCTGCACCACCCATTCCTTCTCCCTTAAACAAAGAAATCAGATACGGCAGATTCATGCCAATGGTAATGAGCAATGCCAGCACCAGCGTTGTAATGACAAAAGATTTGGTTCTCGCCTTCTGGCGGAACGTAAAACCGATAACCGTACCCAGTCTATTCATGAGAATCACCCACCTCTCGTATGAAAATTTCATTCAGCGTAGGCTCTTTAATTTCAAAATGCTCTACATCCGTTTGCTCCAACGCCGTTTGTAAAATCAACTTGGCTGCATCCGGCTGTTCAATATGCAGCATCCAGCCCCGGTCCATTCGCTCTACACGGCGTACGCCGGGCAGTTGTTCCAGTCCGTTCACTTCGCCAGTCGTGATGAGACGAACTTTTTCACGCGGGTAGCGACCTTTAATCTCCTGCACATTTCCCTGCACAACTGTATTCGAACGATGCAAAATCGTAATATGGCGACACAGCTCCTCTACATGCTCCATCCGGTGAGTCGAGAATAAAATTGCAGCCCCGTCGTCCCGCAGCTCCTTCACCGTATCCTTAAGCAGCTCGACGTTCACAGGATCAAGCCCGCTGAATGCCTCATCCAAAATGAGCAACGTCGGGCGATGCACAACGGCTGCAATAAAGCCCATTTTCTGCTGATTCCCCTTGGATAACTCTTCAATCCGCTTATTGTAATATTCAGGCACGCCGAAGCGTTCCAGCCAATAGCGCAGACTTTTGTCCGCATCCTTGGACGACATTCCGCGCAGCCTGCCTAAATAGTTAATTTGCTCGCTCACCTTTACCTTGGGATACAACCCTCGTTCCTCAGGCAAATAACCCATCGTCCGTTGAAGCTCCTTGCTATATGGCTTGCCCTCATATTGAATGCTTCCGCCATCAGGGTAAATCAGACCGAGTACCATGCGCATCGTTGTCGTTTTGCCTGCTCCATTGCCTCCCAGCAGTCCGTAAATCTCTCCGCCGCTCACATCCAGCGAAATGCCGTTAACCGCCGTGTGGTTGCCATATTGCTTCACAACCTGCTCCAATTGCAGCATACTCATGAATCCCCAGCCCCCTTTTTCTCCCCTAAAATCTCAGTACCTCCCGGGATTTGTCCCGCAGACCAATGCCATAAAATATCATCCAGCTCCAAACTCCGCACACGGATCGGACGAATGCCCTCCTGCTCCAATATGGCGCTAGCTTCTCCGGCTGCCAACGTTACAATCCGCTGCAATCCGCCATCGCTCTCTGTCTCTATAACCCCCGGCAGCTCCGATGCTTCCTCTGGCGTCCCCTCAAACCACATTTCCTTGCTATTTTCGAGCAAGTGGTCCTTTTCCAGCTTACCGAGCAGCCTTCCTTCATGCATCAGAACAATATAATCGGCCAGGCGCTTGATCTCGTCCATGATATGAGTGGCAATAATAACCGTCGTTTTGCCGTTTTCCATACAATCCCGCAGTTCCTCCAGCATAATCTTCCATGCAAAAGGGTCCAATCCCGACGAAGGTTCATCGAGCAGCAGCAAACGGGGATGAGGTGCCAAGGCAGCAGCCAGCTCAAACTTGCGGCGCTCTCCCTTGGACATACGCGATAATCTCGTATGCTGCGGGACCTGAAAGCGTTCCAGCAACCGCTGGAAACGCGTTTTGTCCCAGCCCGGATACCACAACGCCCGAAAAGCCGCTGCTGCTTCTGCCGTAAGTCGGTCTTCCTCACGGGTCGGCTGTTCCGGCACATATCCAACCCACTGCCGCGTATCTATGGGCATACCATCCGGATACGCCTGACCGAACCAGCGAATTTCACCAGAATCCGGATGGACAAGCTGGGTTAGCAGATGCAGCAATGTGCTTTTCCCTGATCCGTTATGTCCAGCCAAAGCGACCACATATCCCGGTTCTATCGTCAAATTAATTGGTCCGATCTCCCGGTTTCCCCGCTTTTTATAGACTTGGCTCATCTCTATGATTGGTGTTTCCACGGGCATCACTCCTTCGCTTGGACTTCATACTTTCTCTTCACCATGTCTGCGAAAAGCTCCAACAATTCCTGTTCTGTCATCTGCACAGCGATGCCTGTGTCAACCGCCGTTTCCAACGCCTCGGTCACTGCTTTAAGGCGGTAACCTGAGCGCTTATCGTCCTCGACCAGAGCTACGAAGGTGCCCGTCCCCTGCCGGGTACGAAGCAAGCCCTCGTTCTCCAAATCCTGATAGACCCGCCGGACGGTGATGACGCTGCAGCGGAGCGTCCCTGCAAACTCCCGAATGGAGGGAAGCAGCGTTCCCGCTGCAATCTGTCCGGTTACGATGAGTGAACGAAGTTGCTTTTCAATCTGCGCATACAGCGGTTCCGCGCTATTCTCATCAATTTGCACTGGTATATTCACCTGCTTCCCACCCCTATATAGTTATCTTTATACACATACTGCTAAGCTAAATCCCGTTTCATGAGCTTACGCTGTGTCACCCGATAGGACACCCACATGCCCAGAGCTCCTGCCAGCAGCGCTCCCCACATCACCGGAGACAACAGCTGCCATTCCTTGCTGTAAGATGCCGTTATCGATACCAGATTGGTCCCACATACTCGAACTATAATTGTAACAATCCCGCAAATTAGCATGATGACAATAGATAGCCAAAAGTAGGCTTTTCCTTTTTTAAGAAATTCCAAATGAATATAAATGGCTTGAATCAGCATTCCGTAGCCTATCCAGGTAAGTGCAAACGATACAAAAAAGCCCGTGCCAGCATATACCCGAAGCGTACCTGAAATTGTAAACAGAAGGACAAAAAATACCACGCTATTCACGATAAACGCCAAAACCGCCTGTTGAATTCGGCTCATAATCACCGCACTCACCGGTATGGGCAATATGCGGAGAAAAGCCAGCATGTGCGTATAGGAATCTTCCTGCAAATATTTGAATGTACGTCGGTTATAAATGAATCCGAGAAACGGAATCAGCACCAGCATGATAAAATCGGCTGCTGGACTCAAGTCTCCACGTTCACCCCATTGCACACTTACAGCAAAACTCATGGTAAATCCCAAATACGCAATAAACAGCAATGTCCACAGCATGACATATGGATTGTTGCGAAAATCCTGACGGGTAATCTTCCATGCCTGCTTGATGATTGTCATTTTCTTATCCTGATCCCTTCTGCACTGCCTGTAATGACGACCTCGTTCTCTCTTCATACGAAGTTATTATTACAATAATCAGTGTAATTACTGTATATATCTTTATACACAGTATATAGACTGTGAATTATAACTGTCAACACCTGAATGTAAATTGTGCGTACAATCACAAAAGCTCGTCAGGACCTATGCTACTCTGTAAATGATAAACGTTCTCAATCTAGGGGATGAACAAATGGATAAGATACTGCACTGGGATGAGCCAATATTTAACCTTGTTAACCGCTATCCCGAAGTGAAGGACATTATGGTAGAACTGGGTTTTCACGATATCGCCAAGCCTGGCATGTTACAAACCGCAGGTCGTTTCATGACACTGTCCAAAGGTATTGCATTGAAAAAAGTAGCTATGGAAACCGTGCAGCGGACATTTTTGCAACATGGTTTTACTATTCAAAAATAAAGGAGCTAACCATCATGAGCGAGCTGATCAATAACCGCGAACACACAGCAAAGGAACTCACAGAACGCCAGCAAATATTAAAGGAAATTATGAAGGAACTACATGACGGGAAAAGCGTGGATGAAGTCAAAGCGCGCTTCGCAGTAGCAGTTGGCGGAGTAAGCGTGGCAGAAATTTCGGCCATGGAGCATGCATTGATGACCGAGGAGGGAATTCCCGTATCGGAAGTGCAGCGTCTTTGTTCCGTGCATACATCGATATTCAAGGGTTCCATTGAGGATATTCATCGTCCTTCAGGGCCAGAGGAACAACCGGGACATCCCGTTCATACCTTCAAACTGGAAAATCGGGAGATCGAACGACTAGTCAACTTCCAGCTCGCACTGCACGCAGATCAATTTCAAAAGGATGATAGCCCCAAAATCATTTACAAGCTGCTGGAGGATTTAAGTCTGCTGCTGGATCTTGATAAGCACTATAGCCGTAAAGAAAATTTGGTCTTTCCTTATTTAGAACGCTATGGAATTTTCGGCCCAACCAAGGTAATGTGGGGTGTAGACGACAGCATTCGTGCCGCGATTAAGGAGGCGAAGAGTCTGCTCGCCGAATATAACGGAGATCGTGAACAGATTGGAAAGGCGCTTGCCCATATCATGACCGAAGTGAACGAAATGATATTCAAGGAAGAGAATATTCTGCTGCCGATGGCGCTGGGTAAGCTGACAGAGGATGAGTGGCTGAAAATAGCCCGTGAAAGTGCAGAAATCGGGTTCTGCCTGACCGCGCCCGAGCGGGAATGGATACCTGAGCGGGCAGAGGAGCCTGTGGAAATGGATGAGCAACAGGAAGGAACATCAGGAACTCCCCAAGGCTTCGTGCGATTCGAGACGGGGATTGTATCCGTACAACAATTGGAACTGCTGTTGAACCATCTACCCGTTGACCTGACATTTATCGATGAAAATGATGTTGTTCGCTATTTTTCCCATGGTAAAGAACGAATCTTCGCTCGCACGAAAGCCGTCATTGGACGTACCGTGCAGAATTGCCACCCGCCGCAAAGCGTGCATGTCGTCGAGAAGCTGCTGGAGGATTTTAAGGCTGGCCGCAAGGATGCTGAAGATTTTTGGATTCCGATCAAGGACAAATTTGTCTATATCCGCTATTTTGCCATCCGTGATGCAGAAGACCGCTATCTGGGAACGCTAGAATTCACGCAAAACATCGCACCTATTCGTGCCTTGGAAGGGCAGAAACGGATTTTATCCGAGTAATCATTATCCGCTACAAAAAGATTACTCACCGTATTCCTGTCGCCTCCAGCTAACATCAAAGGAGTCTTTCTCCACTTTACATGTAGAGAAAGACTCCTTTCCATTTGTACAGTCCGCTATTTATGTTCCCACCCGTAAGCCACCATGTTCAGGTTCTTGTCACCCATTTTTATAAGATGCTGCTCTACTATAAGCTTGGCTCCCAGTTGCTCATAAAAATAGCGAGCCGGATTATCTGCTAACACCCACACGATGGCAGAGTGTATGTCCATACTGCTTAAATGTTGAAGAAGACGCATGAATAATTGCTTTCCCCATCCTAGACTGTGGTATTCTTTTAACACATAAATAGCAGTTACCTCTCCCTCATACGGGGGATATTCACCTGACTTTTCCGGCCCTCCACTCACAAATCCGCTGATTTCCCCCTTCTCATTTTCAACCACATATACCTGATGATCGTCTTCACTGGATATATTTGATTTCCACAGCTCTGTTCTTTGCTCATAGGAAAGTCGTTCCAGAACCTCGGCGGGTATGATATTTTTGTAGGTGGTTCTCCAGCAATCCACATGTACCTTGGCGATGCCTGTCGTATCTGATATCGTCGCTTCTCTGATCATCATGTTGGCTCCACTTCCATTTCCAATATTATGCTCTCTATTATACCGATGAGCCCATTCTTGATCTATAATAAGAATTACCATTGTTTACAGAAGCTCGATGCAACGACAATCCCTTTACTCATCATTCATTACTGGAGGATTTGACTTGAATAAAATCATTTCATTCTACGTTCCGCTTGGCATCTCATCATTGATTGCCGCGCTGACCCATGTCATCGTCAATGCTGTGCTCGCACGCTCGGAGCATCCTTCGTTCACATTGAGCAGCTATGCGGTGGCAGTCAGCCTGTGCCTGCTGCTGGAAACCCCGTTAACTGCCGTACGACAGATGACCACGAAATTCGGATATGACCGCCAATCCGTTCGCTCCATCGGTATTTTATGTGCGTGTGTAGCGGCGGCTGTACTGGTCATCGGCTGGAGCATTGGCCTTACATCTGCTGGAAACCTGGTCTTTGAATATGTATTCGGCGTATCTCCGGCCTTGATCGAACCCACCAAGAGTGTGTTTCAGGTGCTTACTTTACTGTACATATTAGTAGCCGTCCGCAACATCTATCAGGGGCTTATTATTAACAAGCACCGTACGGCCTGGATGACGTTCAGCTCGTCCATTCGTATTATCGCGATGCTGATTGCATCCTGGTTTCTAATTCGGGCAGGCTGGACGAATGACGGGCGAATTGGCGCTGCCATCTTTATTGCAGGTATCTTTATTGAACTGGTCGTTACCTTTTTGGAAGGCCGCGTTTTGAAAAAAAAGCTGCCGCCCGACAACGGCGAGCAAACCATCCACCGTGCAAGCCATCTGCTTCCTTTTTATCTCCCCTTGCTATATTCGGCGCTGGTGCTGGTTGTTCTGAATCCGTCCATACAGGCTGCGCTGAACAATACAATCGATCCATTATTGGCCGTAGCCTCCTTCTCCGTGGCTCTGCAAATCCTGAATCTGTTCGTCTGGTTTTGCAGTTCCCTGCATCAGATCGTCATTCAATTCTACACGAGCAGGCGTCGGGAGGTACTGATATTTTTGAGCGTTCTGTCCGCCCTGTCGCCGTTATTATTGCTGCTGCTGTCCTTTGAATTTGCAGGTGACCCTATTTTGCGGAATGTGTTGGGACTGGAAGGGGAGCTACTGGTGGAAACGAGAGGATTGCTTCGCATACTTTCAATCTATGTTGCATTTTATCCATGGGTAGAATATTTCATCGGACGGTCGATATTGATCGGCAATACCAAACCTGTTTTCATCGGCAGGCTGTTCTCCGTTTTCTTTGCGATTCTCGCGCTCATTTTATGCATCTCCTTTTTTCCGGGGCTGGACGGACAGGTGGCAGGAATCGTTATGGCTGTTTCCTCACCCGTCGAATTAGGTATCTATCTGTGGCTTTACCGGAAAATCTCTCTGAATACGATGAACGTGTCATCCTGAATAAAAAGCCCGCCAAGAGAGCCCTTTGCCCATGCCAGGCAAATTGGACTCCCTATGGCTGTACCGATCTTTATGCGGTCAAAATGTACGGGCCGTTCTTCGTGATCGCAATCGTGTGCTCATATTGTGCGCCCCAACTGCCGTCCGCCGAGGTGATGGTCCAGCCATCATCCTCCCACAATACAGCCCCCTCCGTTCCGAGGGTAAATACCGGCTCGATGGTAATCACCATCCCTTCGCGCAGCGGTAACCCCGTTCCGGCACGACCATAGTGCAAAACATCCGGCGGCTCGTGCATCTGACGACCAATACCGTGCCCGATCAAGGGCTTCACGATGCCGTACCGCCGCCATCCTGTCGCTTTTTCCACTGCGTGCCCAATGTCCCCCAGCGTCCTGCCTGGACGAGCGACTTCAATTCCGCGCACCAGTGCCTTATGCGTTTGCCGTAGCAGCCTCGCTACCGGACGACTGACATTACCTACTGCATAGGTCCAGCCCCGGTCGGCCAGCCAGCCATCCTTATTGACCACAATGTCGATGGTCACAATATCCCCATCATGAAGCACTCGCTCCGATGGAAAACCATGGCACACCACCTCGTTGACCGAAGCGCAGGTGGCATAAGGAAAGCCCTTGTAGCCTTTTTGCTCAGGCGTGGCTCCGCGCTTGCTTAAAAACTGCTCTACCCAAGCATCGATTTCAAGCGTTGTGATTCCCGGAAGAATACGACTTTCCAGCGCACGATGGCAATCTGCCAAAATACGTCCGGCCTCCCTCATATAGCCGATTTCCTCCGGTGTCCGTATGGCTATCTCTATTGGAATCCGCCTCCTTTGAGCATACAAATTCACTAAACCTATCCCATTGTATGCAGGACGGACACAAAAAAACCGTCTCCTCTGTGGATAGACGGTTTATAAAAGTCGTATTTCTAGTTTTTCGGGTCATCGAACCCTTTAAGATACTGAAGAATTTATGCGACCGAGTTCGTTTTCCACCACCATGGTCAACTC
This sequence comes from Paenibacillus sp. 23TSA30-6, assembly GCF_014858585.1. Taxonomy (NCBI): domain Bacteria; kingdom Bacillati; phylum Bacillota; class Bacilli; order Caryophanales; family Paenibacillaceae; genus Paenibacillus; species Paenibacillus sp. 23TSA30-6. The sequence goes on from NZ_SLTL01000021.1 coordinate 18,303, forward strand.
TTCCTCATACCCTCCTGTAATCCGGTATTTTCGCACATATTCCTTTACAAATTTTTTGGGATCCTTAGGCCGGAAAATTCGAGTCATTTCCCGCAGACTTTCCTTAACTTCATTGTGACCTTTCGTTGCCATGTAACTCCCTCCCAAAACGTTGAAAATAAGTGCTCCGTTGAAGAGAATGCCGAAAAGTATTGATGTCCTTATGCAGTGAAGTAGTATGTCTTAATGCAGCTTAGGTCGGGAATGCCTTATGTAAGGCGTGTACCTGACACTATTATTAACCGAATTTCTATTGGCTGAATCACTTCCCCATTATAACATATTCAGGTACAGCTTTCAGCTTTCCAGCAATTTTACATATATTTTACCCAAATTTTACGTTACACGTCATATCTGGATGTCCCTTTTGATTGGTGCAGGACAGTATACTCTATTTATCGGCTTTTGGAGTGTATGTGTTTGGGGTAAAATAAATAAACATACAGGGAGAATGGATGGGAATGTTCCTGAAATGAGCTACATGTGCTTATTGAATAATAGGGGGCTAGACATAATGGAAGCCGCAGCACCAAAAATTTTAATATTGTATGCCAGCTACGGAGAAGGCCATGTGCAGGCCGCCCGGGCGATTATGGACAGTTTGCGGAGACTCGGACGCTGCGAGGTTCAGTTACTCGACCTGATGGCTGAATCCCATCCCTGGTTGAACGGTTTAACCAAATTTGTCTATATGCAAAGCTTCAAAACCATTCCCGGGCTTTACGGTTGGGTCTATAACATAACCCGTGGAATGCAGGCAAAATCGGCCTTTGGCAGTGTGCTGCATTCCTTTGGGATGCGCCAGCTCGCGCTCACTCTGGAAGAGGAGAAGCCTGAACTTGTTATACATACGTTCCCGCAGCTCGCTCTCCCGGCGTTACGCCGCAAATTGGGGTTGAAGCTGCCCATTGTGAACGTGGTTACAGACTTTGACCTGCACGGGCGCTGGCTGCATCCCGATATCGATCGTTACTATGTGGCAACCGAGGATATACAACAGGAAGCCGCACAGCGGGGAATCCCTTCCGAACGGATTGTCGCCACAGGCATCCCGATTCATGCTTCGTTTTATAAAAGGCTTGCCGAAGATACTGATCCAGAAGATGCTGATGCTGATGTTGCTGAGGATTATCCAATTCCTCCGTCAGATCCGGGAACGACAACACTGCTCATTATGGCAGGTGCCTATGGCGTGATGTCCGGCATATTGGACATTTGTCGGCAATTGAGCCGTCTCCCGCAGCTGCGGCTACTGATCGTCTGCGGACGTAATCCGCAGCTAAAAGCCGAGTTGGATGCGCTGTATGCAGATCATCCCGGTATCCGCATCTTTGGATTCATCGACTATGTTCCCGCACTCATGCGTGCAAGCGATATGGTCATTACCAAGCCCGGCGGCATCACACTCTCGGAAAGCATCGCCTCTGGATTACCCATCCTTGTGTTCAAGCCTGTACCCGGTCAGGAGCTGAATAACGCCCTGTATCTGGAGCAAAAAGGAGCTGCTCGCATTGCCCGTAATACGCAAGAGCTAATTCAACTTTGCGTCGACCTGATCTCCAATCCCTCTCTCGCTCTAGGAATGAAACAGTCGATTGAGCAACTGCGCAAACCTCATCCCGCAGACCGGATTGCCGAGGATATTTTACACCAGCTTGTGGATAAAACCCCTTCCATACGGACAAATTAACGAAGAATAAGCCAGACGGAGGAGATACCAATGGAACGCAAAGGAAAGGATTTGCTCCCGCTTACGGGTGAGAAGGTAGAAGTAGACGGTATTTATGTCGATGAGGACGGACATGAGCAGCATTTACATCGGGGACAGCATTTTCCCTCTGATGTTGTTTTAGGCGATTCCGAGTGGAAAATGACCGAATACGCCTTTGACAATCATCATGACGGACGTACCGATGAACGACTTGTCCCCAAAGAGGATGACGAGGATAAAAAGGGTAAAATTACACATCCACGCCGTCGTTTACAACGCGGAGATCGTTAACATGGGAAAGTAAGTATCTGAATGAAATATCCACAGATAAGTATATCTTGTTGATATATTGTGCACAATTTGTGCATAAAGCGTGGGTATATTCTATGTTGTCTACAACTTGTGCACAAATTGTGTATAACAACTGTTTGTTTTGTGGATAAATATTATGAATCAGTGGATAAATTGCGTACAACATGTGCAAAAATTGTGGATAACGTTAAAAAGGGCTGAGCGAAACCTATTCGTTCGGCCTTTTTCGTGTTTTTATACACATGCTCGGCTTGAACTTTTTCTGCCGCAGGTTGGCATAACCTTAATTCCTGTCCTCATACCCTGTATAGTACGGAGCTTGCGCATGAAAAACTTATAAAGGGGGATTGGCCTTACATGTCAGTCTACAAGTCTTCCACAGGAATGGATGAAAATATAGCGGCTGTCCTGTGCTACCTGTTCGCATTCCTTGGTGCACTGGCCTTCGTGTTGCTGGAAAAGAAAAGTCGGTTCGTCCTGTTTCACGCGCTGCAATCCATTTTTCTGTTCGTAGCCCTCATGATCGGGCATGTACTTGCAGGACTCATTCCGCTACTCGGCCCTCCACTCGCTTCCCTGCTGACGCTGGCAGGCATCGCCTTATGGATCGTCCTTATCATTCATGCTGGACAAGGCAAGTGGCTCAAGCTTCCCTGGGTGGGTGATCTGGCCCTCCATCAAGCCCGGCAGTTGTGAAGATACAGCATTTACGAACCTTCTAACGATTTATGCGTAAAAATTAAGGCGGCTTTAGAATCAACGAACAGCCGTGTCTCGGACAAAGTCCAAGGCGCGGCTATTTTATAATTTGTGTATCAAGCAATATTAATATAATTATATTATATGCTGCCTTATCAATAGATGCTTCGTTAGTGTTAAGAGAAACTACTACCATTACTCAATATTTATTTATCATTCTAGTTGCAACGAGTATGAAAAACTAGTCACTCTCCATAAGTTTTTCGTACTCGTTGAGTTGACTATTCAATGTTTAAAGCAAAATGCATTATCCGTTAAGCCCCAGGACCATGACCGAGGTTTCTTGTCATTCCACCCGGTCCATGTCCCAATGTTCCAATATCGGTCCATTGATAGCCAACAAAACCTTGAATATTGGTATTTGGGTTTACAGAAATATTAATCCCAAAGCTAACCACCAACGCCAAAGAAATCACGACTATCTTGGCTATTTTCCCCAAGTTCTCTCACCTCTTTCAACATGGACTCATAAAGTATTTGCTGCTTGCTCGTAGCATAGATTCTGTGCTCTTCAAAAAGAGAAATACATCGAACAACATCTCTTTGCTTTATAATAATTGCCATTTCCATACTTTTCAAAACATTGTTTATGGCAGTATCATTACTCTTTTTATAAAAGTAATATAATGCTAATTGATAGCAGAGATCTGAGCATCTACTCAGGTTAAAGCGTTCTTCATAATACTCGCTTCTTAGATACTCACGATCTTTTAATAATTGAATTTCATCTGAAAATTCTAATAACACGTCATCTATGGAAATTTGGTGTTTATTAGCTGCATCTACAATGGTTATTAAACCCGGTAAAATCTCCTGTATGTGTTTATCCTTAAGAAAGGAAGTATATGAAGGTAGTATTTCAGCGTTTCCTAGCAACAAATGAAGAGTGTAACGGTTTGCCTCAGCCCACATGGTAAATTTAGCAACCTCTTTTTCTCCCACTTCACCTAAATTTTCAAACCAGCTTAGATCAGCGTAATTAGCAATAAGATCTAATGCTTTTTGGTACTTACCCTGATTTTCCAGAGATACAGATGGCATAAGAAAACTATAACCGTAATAAACAACTAAATGACGTTCCGTTTGTAAAGGCTCATATTTTTTTGATTTTAATCTTTTATGTAAATCCAAGCGATACAAAGTTTCCGACAAATTACAGAGTTCCTCTGAAAAAAACTCGACTTCTTTCCACATCCCTAAATTAAAGTACACATTAATCATTTGTAACAAACCATCCAATTGGTAATTCTCAGGAACACGATTCCTATAAGGCTCAAAACGAATAACCGCTTTCAAATTCGCATCGTTATCCTTTCCAAGAGCCGTCCTGAAAAGCCGATACTGACTGATCGCCAGATTTTCATCATGCTGGTGCCTCTCATTCTCCGCTACACACTCGTAGAACGGAACAGCTCCTTGTGGGTTTCCACCAGCATAAATTTCTTCTGCGATCTCAAATACAAGTGGAAGCTTGTCCAAGTCGTCCATCATGCGGGAAAGCACTTGATTGATCTCCTTCTGCTTCCCAAGCTCCGCACATCGAAGCATGAATGGTTTCACCCGACTTCGGTGTGGTTTTCCAGATATGAAACACTCGTCTACATACAAATCGTAGAAACAGCCTTCAGGCTTTCCCAAGGTCTGGTTAATTCTATCCAAGTGAGTCATACCTAGAGGCCGCATAAGATAATTATTCAGCACCATGCTAAGATGGGACTCGAAAATGCCTGATGCTTTGGAAAATCCGCGTAAAGTATAGCCTGCTTCCTGAATGCATTTTTTTATTTCTGAGCGAATATCTATACCATTTTTCACCTGCTCTCCTCCTCACACTGAGATATACAGAGCTGTCTATATCATCCTGTTTTTCACATAATAACTTGATTGTAAGCCTCCAATGAACACACTGTCAATTATACCCAAGGTTATTATTTGCAAAATATGCTGATTTTTAAAATTAAGAAAAGCCGTTAATATATGATATGTATTCAAGCCAACCCAACTGCGTCAAATGAAACAATTGCCTCCATCTTCTTTCTAGATTTAATCAATAAATTGAGAATAGATAAATAAATATGAATAATTTTTACATGGATATATTTACAATAACCATATTTTAAAATAATATATTATCTGTAGATAAAGAATGAGCAAAAGGAGAGTAAAAATGAATCCAATCAAAAACAAGTTATTTAAAACTATACTAACTGTCGCAATTGGTTTCTCTACTTTAGCTCCTACATACGCTTTCGCCTCAGAAAAAGAAGAGACTCAATCCAAGGTCACTAGCACTGTACCCTTGACTAATGTAATTGACAACAACCCTCAATCTACTCAAGGAACTATAGAAACACAGGGGCTAAAGAAGGATGCCCTTGTTTTTGCACTTAGACATGGAGGTAAAGCCCTCGATGATCTTTTGGACTTTTTAGGCGTAAGCTCTAAAGAAGCCAAATATGTCCTTCAACATGCTGATAAAATTGCAGACTTTTTGGAGTCTACGACTAATCAACTTGAACAAAGGCTACTCGATTTTTTAATCTTCCAGTGTGGAATTCCTCAAGGGTTTGCCAGAGTTATAACTTACGCAATTTCTGGTTTTGTTCTGTAATCTAAGTTAAAATAATGATGTTCATTCTTTATCTACGGCTCAAATCTATTAAAGAATAGGTGATATCTCCTGAATAATACAGATGAGATGATTCAATTATTGAAATACCAAATAAAATTAATGAAAATGTTTATTGATGGGGATACATATCCCTATTTTATGTATTTACTTGATCATGATATTCATGAAGAACAATCTAGCATAATAAATGACATTCTAATTATTTTCAATCATAGAATGAAGTCAGATTTAAGAGAATATATTAATGAAAACAGCGAGATGATCAATAAATTAACGAGCAAGCTCAAACATTTTAATATCTCTGAAGAAAGGTTATTTTCAGAAAATCCACCCACTTTTAACGAATTCAAGGAATATACAGATCAAATTATGCCTGAACATGTTAATGCAAAGTACCTGCTAATCAGTCTTGAAAGACAATCCATGTTTAAAGACCTATCGGCATTCTTACTTACTGATGCAGAAGATCATTTATCCACTAATTAGCAAAAGGATCTGCCATTATTTAGCGGGCAGATCCTTTTTATTGAATTATAATAGCCACAGACACATAGCTTGTCGCCTTTTTCAGCTCATACCCGAATATGCCCCAGCTTGTCCGGATTGATCATCAAGTAAAAATCCTGAATATGCTCCCCGTCCGGTGCCAGACTGATGCATAAGACCTCCCTCACTGTACCTTCTTTCAAGAATACGAGCTGTACCTCACCATTGATGACGGTGCGCACCAGCTCTCTCTCCCGTAATACGGTTAATACACGACGAGAGGTTAACAGAGCGAGGACACCCTTGCGCACGACCATCGGTCGCATCACCGTATGCACGTTGCCTCCGCCATCTGCTACAAATGCGGGCTGTTCAGCCAGTAGCTCCAGCATAGCGCTAACATCGTAGGCGAGAAAGGCGGCTGTAAAACGTTCCAGCACCTTTATTCTGGAAGGGTTCATCGTACTGCTGCTAACCGAATCGGCATGGGCAGATTCCTCGGAAGCGAGAATACGGCGGGAGCGACTGAACAGTTGACGACAATTACTCTCTGTCTTTCCCAGTAATTCCGCGATCTCTTTATAGTCATATTGAAAAGCTTCCCTGAGCACAAAAACAGCCCGTTCCATCGGCTTGAGCTGCTCCAGCAGAACCAGAAAAGCGTAAGATATCATATCTTTACGCTCCAACCAATCCGCTGGAAGATCTGCGCTCTCACCAAGCGGCTCCGGCAGCCACTGTCCAACATACGTCTCCCTTTGCTTACGGGCAGAGTTCAGAAGATTCAGACACCGATTCATCGTCATTTTGGCTACATAGGCTTTGGGATTCTGTAAGTCATACAAGGGCTTTTTCTTCAACTCGACAAAGCAGTCCTGAACTACATCCTCGGCATCCGTCACTGTCCCAAGCATTCGATAAGCAATGGCAAAAGAATATTTACGATATCTTTGATATAGCTCCTCCAGATTTAACGCTACCGATTCTTGTCCAATTCCATGTTCTTTGCCAGTCAAAGTATGGCCTCCTGTTCGATTAAAGACTGCCCGGATACATCCCTGTTGCAATAGCAATCCGGTTCCAACCATTAATGACGTTAACCGCCATAATTAAATCCACATATTCTTCCTCACTAAAATGTTCTCTGACCCGATTATACAAATCCGTAGGTACCCCTTGTTCAGAAATGCGGGCAACCGCTTCAGCTAATTCAAGCATAGCACGTTCTTTTTCTGAGAACAAAGGAACTTCCCGCCATAGGGCTAACTGCAAAATGTGATCACCATAATCCCCTAGTTTCAATAGATCCTTGGCATGCATGTCCAAACAATAAGAACACCCATTGATCTGGGATACTCTAATTTTCAGCAGCTCGTACAACACCTTGTCTGTAAAACGTCCGGAAATATATTTTTCCATCTCCATCATAGCCTTAAACGTACTTGGACTCACTGCCCTGTAATTCAATCTTAAACTCACGATCATCGCCTCCATTATTGGTTTACACCTAGAAGACAAGTGAACCTGTGGATTTGTGACAAAGTGCAATAGAAAGAATCTGGAATTGCCCTCAATTGACATAGCATGTATTATAGATAAATGATTTTATGTAAAGAAGGTGAGCACTCACATGAGCGGAAAAGGTTTTATTAAGGAGTTTAAGGAGTTCGCTGTACGGGGGAACGTTATTGATCTTGCAGTCGGTGTTATCATCGGTGGAGCATTTGGCAAGATTGTCACTTCTGTAGTAAACGATATTATTATGCCTCCGATTGGTAAGCTTCTGGGCGGAATGGATTTTGCCAATTTATATTATGCAGTCGGTGCTACCGAGCCTTATAACACAGACGGCACTCGCATGACTCTGGGACAAGCCAAGGAAGCAGGAATTGCGGTTATGGCATTCGGGCAATTTTTTAACGTTCTGCTCGACTTTATGATCGTGGCCTTCTGCGTATTCCTGCTGGTCAAAGGGATCAACATGCTGAAGCGTAAAGAGGAAGAAAAACCTCCTCAGGAAAAAACGATCAAGGAATGCCCGCACTGCCTGTCGGAAATTCCTGTAGCTGCTACCCGTTGTGCACATTGCACTTCCAAGCTGGAAGGGTACGTAGAAGCACGCTAACGGTTTAGTCGGCCAAAAAACACATATGACTACAAAAAGCGGCTTAGACGATGCAACGTCTAAGCCGCTTTGATTATAGTATTGAAGGCTTGATCAGCTAAAATTGGTGATAATGCCGCGGGGCCTGACGGGCAAGCCTTCTGCGTATAGATGGGAGACGTCACCAAAGCCGATGCAACGGGGAGTCGCCCACTCCTTGGAACGCTCATCAAACAAGATCGTGGTTACGGAGCTAGGCGGCATCCAGAAACCGGACCAGACCAGGGCCAGTGGCAGCTCCAACAGATGGGCAAGCCAGGTCAGTCCGAAGCCGCCATGGCAAAATACGGCCACCCGGTCTTCGGTATGCTTCAGAATCCGATATTTACCCCCCACCCGCTCAAAGCCTTGGCGCTTCAAGAATTCATCGGAATGAAGCTTTAGCTGCTCGAAGGTTTCGGGGCTTTGCGTTCCCTGATAATAGGAAATTTCCTTCCAGGAGTCATGAGTCGGCAGAGGCACCTCGGAGCGAATCACTTCACCGGGTAAATCCCAATGAGAGAGACGACCGTAGGGAGTTTCCTCCAGCTTCAAGCCCAGCTCCTGCGTCCAGTGCTCTACTTCATGAGTCATCCCGAGAGATTCGGCGGTGTATCGCATCGTATCCAGCGCACGTCCCATAGGAGAAGCATAAATTCGGTCCAGCCCGTGACTGGACAGCCTTTTGGCCAATGCCTGAGCCTCTAAGTGCCCTTCCGGAGTTATGGTATTGTTCGGATAATCAGGATCTGCGTGCCGAATGATATACAATCTCATATTTCTTTTCTCCGTTCCTATGAAATGACAACAGGATAGCTTGATCCCTTAATGCTTATTCAGCAAGGTTTCCAGGATCGCACGTAAATCCCGGTCTTCCTGATAGACTTCCTCACCCGTATCCAGCTCAATAACCCGGATATATGTATAATTCGCTCTGGCATCGACTGGCTTGAAAATCAGTTCCTCCGGATTGTCCGGACGGACATCATAACCCATATTTTTGAACATATCCGTGATTTGCTCGATACCCGGCTTGCCTCCGCTTTCCAGCATAATCAGCCCGCGCAGCTCCTTGGGTTCTTCCGGATGCATGACCCGAAAATGTACGATACATTCCATGTAAAATCGCTCCTTTCGATCGTATACCTATTTTATGGCGTAAATCTCCATGTTCCCAGCATACCCCAAACCCCACTCCACATTCCATAGCTGCCTTCATATCGTCAGGACGGAAAACACGTTATACTGTGAAATAGACCTTTTACATCTGCTTATAATGAGGAGGAACCACGATGACTAGCGAGCTTCTGGACATCTATAACGATGAAGATAATCCCCTTGGCACAGCTTCCCGCCAAGATGCACACGCCAAGGGATACTGGCACCATACCTTTCACTGCTGGCTGGCACGAGACACCTCAACAGGCCGCCGCTTGCTCTTTCAACAGCGCCAGGATACGAAGGACACCTTCCCCGGCTACTACGATATTACGGCAGCGGGCCATTTAACGGCAGGTGAAGATGTATCTCAGGCAGCGCGTGAGCTGGAGGAAGAACTGGGCATTCACGTTCCCTTTACCTCATTGACACCGCTGATGACCGTTCGTTATGAGAGCAAAGGAACGGCACAAGGCATATCTTTTTGGGACCGTGAGGTCAGCTCGGTGTTTGGTTTGCTGTCGAACCAGCCATTGGAGGCCTATCGTCTCCAGCAAGAAGAAGTGGCCGGGCTGTACGAAGCAGACCTCGAACAAGCACTTGCCCTCTTTGAAGGACGTATTCCTTTTCTCGAAGCCAACGGCATATCCTCGGGGCCGAACCCCGAACAATATCGCCACCTGATTACATCGGATCAATTCGTTCCTCATAAGGCCGGATACATTACATCTATATGCCGGGCTCTGATGGAACTTCCTGCTCTATAATTCTTATTTTATTCTCCAGCCGACATATATTTACCGATAATGCCCTCATACCGCCAGCCATACCGGGTCGACAGCTCGCTGCCCATGTCATGCTCCAGCTCATACAGAATCAGATCCTGGGCAAAATGATTCAGCAGCAGTCCTGTCATCACCGGATGCTCGGTAATGAGCGCCTGTGTCGGGCAATTCTCTCCCCGCATGCCCAGCATGCACCAGCGCCGATCAATGACAAAAGAAAATTTGCGTCCCGACGGCTCCTGTCCGTTGTTGCCAGACGCACGCGGCAGCCAAGGTCCAAGCACACTTTCTCCGTTATCGCAGGACCATAACAGGCGCACACCCCGTTTTTCGGCTTTTTCCAGCTCTGTCCGCAGCAGTTCAGCTTCCTCACGCCACAAATCCAGCACAATCTCATGCTCCGCCCGTTCCAGCTCACGTGTCAGGCTTTCCAGTACATTCCGGTCGCCTTCCGCGTTATAAAAGGTCGGCTTGGCCGGCTCTGCTCTCGGCATTTCCTTCTCGACCGCACGCAGGGACTCCTGTAACTGCCCTTCAATCATCCGGGTCAGCTCACCCGATGGCAGCATGCTGTAACGCACAGGTTCTCCCGCACTCGCCCTGAGATACCCCTGCCCGGCCAGACGCTGCAAAGCTGCGTATACGTTGGAGCGTGATGCACCCAGACGCTTGGCGACTTCATAGCCGGAGGCCGCATTTTGCCTCGATAGCTCGACCATAACCTTGGCTTCCATTTCCGTAAATCCCAGATTCCGCAGATGATGCAGCAAACGCTCCATATGTTCTGTTCCCCCTATGCTGCCCGGCGTTCTGTCCATGTCCTGCGGCAGCCTGTTCGGCTGCGTCAAATCTGTTCAGCTCCGCAACGCGGGCACCACTTGGAGCCTTTGGGCAGCTCGGCTGTACAAATTTGGCATTTCACATTCTCGCGTACCTGTGCAGCCGGAGTTGCCGGCTTTTCTGCCTCGGAGTTGTTAGCCTTCCAGTACCGAATGCGCTCGTCCAGCTCCTCCTGACGCTCCCGTTCACGTTCCAGCTCCTCCAGACGGCGATGCTCTTGCTCCAGCTCTTCCTGACGACGACGCTCCCACTCTTCATCGAAGGCCGCTTTTTCTTCCGGTGTAAAATCGGACACCGTATAGTTGCGCTCCAAGCTGGATGGTTCGTGCATTTCATGCAGCTTATGCTGCTCCAGTTCATGCCGATCATACGGCTCATGTTCTTCGTAATGGTTGTAAGCAGGCTCAGCACTCTTGGCTGGCTCCTCGTGCTTGCGCAGATCAAACGAATATACGCCCGTTGGCGCCTCTTCGCGCACAGCAGCTACTTGCTTGGAAGCTGCCTGTCCCTCATTCAGCTTGCGCCCACATTTCGGACAAAAGTTCGCATCCAGTGGCACAACAGCTCCACAGGTGCATAAATGAGCATTTTTCAGCTCTGCAATTCTGCCGCGCAGCTCGTCAATTTCATCCTGAAGCTCATCACAAGCGGTAGACAGCTGTGTCATTTCCTTTTCTGCCACCGACATATCGGATGCCCGGTAGCCTTCATAAAAAATTTGACCCATTCGCAAAAAATGAACATCCATTTCCTGCTGAATCGCTGTAATCTGTGAGTTTATTTTACTAATCTCGACAGCATGCTGTGCCTTTTCTGTAGCGCGATTAGCGCCTTCCTTAATACGTTGAATCAGCTTCATCGTGATTTCCTCCCTATATCCAGCCGGATTTCCCCGTACCGTGCATATATCCAAGTTTTTTTCTGTTGGCAAACCTCGAACTCCTGTATAATGGAATGCGGTCATATCGCCTTTTGAAAGGATGCAAGCATCCGCGGCAACGTTCTGACATTCTAACAATCTGTTCAGACCCGCATGCGTTTCAGCATATATTTCAGTCTATTGTCTTGTTCTCAAGGTCAGCTCATGCTGACTAGAACTCTATCATACCAAAAACTACCCCCATTTGTGAAAATGGAAGATTTTATAATCGAAAGGGGTTTCAGGATCATGGGCCCAAATCCTGCTTTTTACCCCCGACCTATCGGGGTTCCTTATTCAACGTCGAGCCCGCAGGCCCGCCGTGCTTCTATGGATACCAGCACAACACTGGTATCTGACAGTGACCGCGACTCGGCTTATTTTCGCGCTTTGGAGAACGCGGGCATTCACTTGAACCGCCCGCAAATTCAGGCGGTCCGCCATGGTAAAGGCCCCCTACTGACACTAGCCGGGGCAGGCTGCGGCAAAACCACAGTACTGGCCGCCCGTGCAGGCTACCTGATGGCGCTGCGGGATGTTCCTGCATCGTCCATCCTGCTGGTCACCTTCACCAGCAAGGCGGCTGCCGAAATGAAGCTGCGCATCGCAGGATTGCCCGGTGTGCGCCCGGCTGCCGCACGTGCCGTCCAAGCACGTACCTTCCACTCGTTCGCTTTGGCGATGCTGCGGCATCGCGGCGTGCAGGATGAAGTATTCGGCGAAACGCAGGCCCAGCACACCGTTATGAAAATGATGCTGCGCCAGCTCGGGCTTAGTGAGGCCTTCCAGCCTGAAAGCCTGCTGTCCGCCCTCTCCGCCTGGAAGGCGGAAGGCTGCAGCGCGGACGAGCTGCCGGAAACCGTACGCGAGGAATCGGATGCCAAGCGTGCCATGCTCGCTTATGAAGCGTGGAAACAGGAGCGCAATAAAATGGATTTTGACGATATTCTGCTGCGTGCCTCCGTTCTGCTGCGTGACCCGGATGTGCTTCAGCCGCTTCAGCGGCGTTTTTCCCACATCATGGTCGATGAGTTTCAGGATACGAATGCCCTGCAATATGAAATGGTGCAGCGATTGGCTGCCCGTCACCGCAATCTGATGGTCGTCGGTGATGATGACCAGACGATCTACACCTTTAACGGGGCACGTCAGGAATCCATTCTGGAGTTTGACAAGGTTTATAAGGATGCAAAGGTCATTACCCTTGATATTAATTACCGCAGCGATGCGCGGATTTTGGGGTTGGGCTCCAACATTGTCGCCAAAAACGTCCACCGACGCTCCAAGCGCCTGTCGGCTGCCGGACGTGAGGGCCTGCCCCCACAGTTTGCTACGCCATCCGGGCCGGAGGAAGAAGCGGCGCATATTGTTACACATCTGCTCGGACAGGTAGAGGAAGGTCGGCTTCGCTACCGGGATATCGCTATTTTGCACCGGACAGCCAGCGGAAGCCGTTCTATTTTTGAGCAATTAATCATGCGGGATGTACCGTTTATTCAGTATGGAGCCGGGGCGGTATTTTATGACCAATCCCTGATTCGTCCCTTGATGGATCACCTGCGTCTGTCGCTGAACCCCCGGCGGATGGAATCCATTCCGAGTACCCTTGGGCCGCTGTATGTCTCCCGTGAAGCAGGGATGGAATGGATTATGCGCGAGGAAAAGCTGCAGACTAAAAAATATCCGTTAATCCATCTCAGCCGCTGGGATCGGCTGCGCGACTTTCAGCGCGAACAGGTGAAGGAGCGTATTCGGCTGATTCGCAGCCTCACCACGATGAAGCCAACCTATGCCATTCAGGAAATGCGGCGCGTCTTCTATGATAAGTATTTGGAAAGCGGCGATACGGGCGCGTGGACTCATTATAAGGAAACGATGCAGGAAAGTCTGGAGGAGCTGGAAACGGCGGCGAAGCGTTTTGACACGGTGGAGGCGTTCGTCAGCTTTGCGGACGAGCTTTCCGAGCGCCACCGTCAGATGGAATCGCTGCGCAGAGAGGAAGACAGCGATGCTGTCCGCCTGATGACGATCCACCGGGCCAAGGGACTGGAGTTCCCTTGCGTCTACTGGATCGGCGCAAGCGAAGGCATCCTGCCGCACAGCTCCGCGTTGCACAGCGAGCTGCCAGAGGATCGGCGGGCAGGCGCAGCCCCCGCAGCAGCCGTAGATAACGACGCGGCGCTGGAGGAAGAGCGACGCCTCGCCTACGTGGCCGTCACCCGGGCGAAGGAGCTGCTGTACATCACCTCCCCTGCCTCCAACCACGGCAAGCCTGCCGCCGTGTCGCGGTTTCTGCTGGAAGCCTACGGGGTCACACCCCCTGAGGCTTCCAAGCCGGAAACGCGGCGCACCAGCTTCGGCCAGCCGAAGGGGACTTCCGGGCAAGGTGGCCGCGCTAACAGCGGAACGAACGCGTCCGGCACGGCTACCCGCGTGAGCAGCAGGCCCGGACCGGGCAGCGGGCCAGCGCGGACGGCCTCGTCGGTGGCAAGTACACGGGAGGAGCCACGCATCAGCGTGCCCGTGTGGAAATGCACCGACGACGCCTGCAAGGCGTGGATGCGGCGTGATACGACAGGCGCCCGCCGAACGGCTTCGGCTGGAGCAGGCACGCCGCCGGTGTGCCCCCTCTGCTCATCCCCGATGACTGAGGGGACACGCAGCATCCCGGCTAGATAAACACGAGGCGAATAGCCTATACCGTTAAGGCATGCGGTGATGGACGTAAAGTTTACTCTATGGTTGCCTTGCGATAATCTCAGAATAAAGTAGAGGGCGCTCGCCAGCTTCCTCTTCACCTTAAAGATGCCGCACATGCTGGGACATACAATAGAACGAAGGCATCATTCGATTGATGTCTTCGTTTTTTTTACATAATTTTAAAAATAGAGTAAATTATTATAAAGGCATTGCAACTTTCTTCAACATAGGATTCGTTATAGAAAGAGAAAGGATGTGTTAATCTAAATATGAACAAGCCTGCTCAAATTATTTCTATTCTTATACTTTCTGCAAGTGTAAGTGTGTTTGCTGGTTGTGGAAAGCAGGAAACAACAGGTACCTCCATCAATGAAACAGTACCGACAACCTCAGAATCGGTCGTAAAAGAAGGACCAGATCAATCAGCTGCCCTACAAAGCTTGGACGAAATCAAATGAATGAAGTTAAAGACCCTCTGATTGAGGATGCCATGATAACAAAACTCAAATCGGCAATAGCCGCCTTCGTGTCAAAAGATTTGGATCAATTCCATGCTGCGCTCGCTCCAAACGTTGGAACAGCTCACGATTATCTCTTCGATCATCCGGTGAAGTTTACTGGTATTGCCGAAGCTGTAAAAGAAAATGATCGGATATTGGTACCTGTTATAGGCGAACGGCTTAATAAAGAAGAAGGATACTCACCTGATATACGGTATACCTTCTATTTTGAAAAAAATAAAGATGGAGTATGGAAAATTGTTTCAATTGACTAATTAATTCTCATTCCATGCCAAGCAAAAAGGTGAGGATAAATTACTTACTCCACGTGGACTACACAAAAATAAGTCTTGATAATCGAATAAAGTGGTCCATCAATTACGTACGCATCTGGTTTAGGTGATTCGTATTCATATTGGCAAGCATGTATTTCAAGCGTGCTTCTGCAAGGAATGACAACTTGACAGTCTCCAACTGTATTTTTGCAACAAAATAGTCCAAACCATGATGAACATGATTTGAACTATGCTTTTGCTCATTTTGAGGACTTTCCTTCCAAATAAGAAACAGGCTCTTTAACCTCTACCTTGGTGCCGCCAAATTCATCTTTAATGTATTTTTGGGTATCCTCGCTATGATACAGATCTGCCAGCTTTTGAAGTCCTTTGTCATTCGCCTTATCGGATGAGGTCACCAGGACATTGATATTATTTTTAGTCGCCTGACTAATCTCTTCGTGGAACAAAGAATCTTTAAGTACATTCAGGCCACCTTCCAAAGCAATCGTGTTCCCGATCAACACCAAGCCTACATCCTGAATCACACGAGGACCTGTTTTATCGTCGATCAGCTCGAATTTCAGGTTTTTAGGGTTGCTGGTGATATCTTTGACCGTGCCTAAAGCATCATCAAAATCTGCTTTCAGCTTAATTAAGCCGGAAGCCTCCAACAGCTTCAAGCCTCTTGCCGTATTGGCCGGATTATCTGCCAAAGCCACCAAAGCCCCGTCCGTCACTTCATCAATGCTTTTGAATTTTTGTGAGTAGATGCCCATCGGCTCCAGATAGGTTGTGGCAATAGCCCTCAAATCCGCCTTACTTTCCTTGTTGTAGGTAACGAGATACGCCCACGACTGGAATGCATTCACATCTACTTCGCCTTCCTTGGTGGCATTGTTCGTTTCGATCCCGCCGTTAATTTCCTTCACTTGAATATCCAGCTTGGCATCCTTAACTGCTTGAGATTGGGCAATATGCTTCCAGATCTGTGCGTCCGAGCCCATGGAACCGATGACTATTTTCTGTGTTTCCGAACCGGAAGTGGAGCTGGCACCACTACTGTCAGAGCTTTTATTGCCACATCCTGCAGCTACTAATAATAAACTGATTCCTAATAGTAAAACGAATGATTTCTTCATCTCTACTTCCCCCCAGATCTTGCTAGTGCATCGTCATTCCGCCTGTAACATTAATCGCTTGTCCTGTCATATATGCGGAGAGCGGACTTGCCAAAAACAGCACCACATTGGCGACATCCTCCACCTCAGCCGTTCTTCCCAGAGGTACCTGAGAACAATCTTCCTCATATATTTCTTGAGCGGTCATTCCACGAATGACGCCCCCCTCAATCCGTTCCCGATGCTTCATCGGCGTTTCTACAATGCCGGGACACACCGCATTAACTAAAATATTTTGGGGCGCAAGCTCAATCGCCATAACCTTGGTTAATCCGAGAACCGCGTGCTTGGAGGCGCAATACCCCCCCATCGCCCGATATCCATTTTTTCCAGCCTGCGAAGCGATTTGAATAATTCGTCCCGGCTTATGAGCGTTCACCATTTCTTTGGCAAACCGTTTGGACGTCACATACAATCCGGTTGAATTTATAGAAAATACCTTCTCCCAGTCTGCTAAATCGCTATCAATCACATAGTCCATCGTGGAAGTGCCCGCGCAGTTTACCAATATGTCAGGGACTCCCGTTTCACTGAACAGTACATTGCACCATCTCTCAATATCTTCCGGCTTGGAAATGTCCAAATGAGTTTCAACCAACTGCGGATTGACCACTCGATACGGCTCCTCATAGGAAATATC
The DNA here is from genome assembly GCF_014858585.1 of Paenibacillus sp. 23TSA30-6. Lineage (NCBI taxonomy): Bacteria > Bacillati > Bacillota > Bacilli > Caryophanales > Paenibacillaceae > Paenibacillus > Paenibacillus sp. 23TSA30-6. Next base: position 35,383 of record NZ_SLTL01000021.1, read on the forward strand.
AGCAGAAATCACTTTAGCCCCGCTTTTCATGAAAAGCTCCACAATTCCCTTGCCTATACCTGACTTGCCGCCTGTCACTACCGCTGTCTGATGAGATAAGTCAATCGAAATCATAAATATTAAAATACTCTTTCGAAAGGATCTCGGCTAATGCCAGCTTCCAATACAATTTTCACATATTCCTGTGCCGAGAAAAGAGAGTGGTCCTTGTAGTTCCCGCATTCCAAAGGCGTCACAGCCGGAACCTCCGTGGTTTCCAGAATTCTTTTCAAGGTTTTTTCCAAAGCGACTGCAATTTCCTCGGGCTCATGTTCATTCCAAAGAATCAAATAGAACCCGGTTCTGCATCCCATCGGAGAAATATCAATAATCCCTTTAATTTCATCTCTCAAATACGTCGCCAACAAGTGCTCCAGCGTATGTACAGCGGCTGTTGGAATTGCATCTTCATTTGGCTGTAAAAATCTCAAGTCATACTTTTGAACTGTGCTTCCTTTTTCGTCATGCTCTACTCCAGCTGCTCTTACATAAGGGGCTTTTACAATCGTGTGATCTAATTGAAAACTTTCTACTTTTGCCATTTCACTCAACCTCATTTTCTGTAATTTATATTTTTAATCTAATGACGGATACTCTACATTCGTGCTAATTTTTTAAAATTAAATGCTCCAAATCAGCATTTTTGTAATTATACATCGGATTACTCGGTTTTACCACAAAAATTCTTGTCCTATTTCTCCTTTCTTTGACCTTCTCTCCTTTGCCTCTAGGTTTTGACATAGTGTACAATATATACGGGAATGCATATTTACGAAATAGATCGAGGACATCGTAAGCCTCATTTAGGAGAATGCCCTGTGAATGAACCGGATTGGAAGCACTTGAATGCTGTCCCTTTGCCCTTACAGGAATTTCAGCTACAGCTGGAGCAGAACGGAGTTAACGCCAAGCAACTGGAAGAATGGAGAAAAATCCCTGTCCTTTATCAGCTGGCTCTGGAGGAATTAAAGAACAAAATCAAGCTGATTCAGACGGAATGGAAGCTGTTGGACGGCTTTAGCCCGATTGAGCATATCAAGACCCGAATCAAAGAGCCTCACAGCATCGTGGAAAAGGTTCGGCGCAAAGGGTATGAAGTCACTCTGGACAATATATTGCGTGAAATTCATGATATCGCGGGAATGCGGGTCGTGTGTGCTTTTGTTAAAGATATTTACCGCCTGATGGATCATCTGCGTACACGGGAAGACATCCGTATTCTGGAGGTCAAGGACTATATTGACCAACCCAAGCCCAACGGCTATCAGAGCCTTCATGTCATTGTAGAAGTTCCCCTGATTCTGTTTGAAGGTACGCGCTGGATCAAGGTTGAAATTCAGCTTCGCACACTGGCTATGGATTTCTGGGCCAGTATGGAGCATATTTTGTACTATAAGTTTGATAAGAAAGTGCCTGAGCATGTCGTCAATGGGCTGTCCGAGGCTGCGCGTGCAACCTATGAGCTGGATCAGAAAATGCTAAAGCTGCGCGGCGAAATCTTGTCGCTCAGCGAGGATCAGGAAGAATCGTCTGCGCAACCGCCTGCGGCTTCAGCTCCGAGGAAGCACGCTCTGCCTACAGATCACGCCGTATCCCGGCCGCAGACCTGCTAGAGCTTCACTACTTATCTGATAACCTGAGCAATTCGTCGGTCAGGGGGACAACCGCCTTGGCTCAGCTTCGCTAAAACCTACGCATTCTGTAATGTATAAAAAAAGAGCCATCAAAACCACGTTCATCATGGTTTTGATGGCTCTTTTGCTCACTTTTCAATCAAATATTACTGCTTCTCACGGATCTCTGTGCTAATTTTCTCAACGATGTCCGCAATGCTGAGTGATCCCAGATCGCCTTCGCCCCGTTTACGAACCGCTACAGTACCGGATGTTTTTTCATTTTCCCCGATAACGAACATATATGGAACCTTCTCCAATTGCGCCTCGCGGATTTTATAACCAAGCTTCTCATTACGAGTATCCACTTCGACGCGCAGACCTGCTTTCAGCAACGCATCCCGTATCTCATTGGCAGTCTCGATATAGTTCTCGGATACCGGCAGCAGCTTCGCATGTACAGGGGCCAGCCACATTGGGAATGCACCTGTAAAATGCTCAGTCAGGATGCCCATGAAGCGGTCAATCGAACCGTAGATGGCACGGTGAATAACGACTGGACGGTGCTTCTGGTTGTCCTCGCCCACATAAGTGAGTTCGAATTTCTCAGGCATTTGGAAGTCCAATTGGATCGTTCCGCACTGCCAGCTGCGTTTGAGCGCATCGAGAATGTGAAAGTCAATTTTCGGACCATAAAATGCTCCATCTCCCGCATTGATACGATAGCTGATACCCAGGTGATCCAGCACGTTTTGCAGAGCTTGTTCCGCTTGATCCCACAGTGCTGGCTCGCCCATAAAGTCATCTGGACGTGTGGACAGCTCCACTGTAAAATCAAAGCCAAACACACTATACATTTCGTTAATCAGCTTGATTACATCTGTAATCTCTTGTTCAATCTGACCTGGTGTTACAAAAATATGCGCATCATCCTGGCAGAATGTACGAACACGCATCATACCGTTCAACGCACCGGACAGTTCATGGCGATGCACTTGTCCAAATTCGGAAATCCGAATCGGCAGATCGCGGTAAGAATGAAGCTCATTTTTAAACACAAGCATATGCCCCGGGCAGTTCATCGGTTTCAGAGCAAATATAGTTTCATCCACTTCGGAGAAGTACATGTTTTCCTTGTAATGCTCATAGTGTCCTGATTGTTCCCACAGACGATTGTTCATCATCAGCGGTGTGCGTACTTCCTCATAGCCATGCAGACGTTGTGTTTCACGGGAGTAATCTTCCAGTGCAGTACGGACAACCATACCTTTCGGCAGGTAGAACGGCATACCTGGTGCTTCTTCGGAGAACATGAACAGCTCCAGCTCTTTACCCAGCTTGCGATGGTCGCGTTTTTTCGCTTCTTCCAGCAAGTGCAGATGCTCGTCTAGCTGTGCTTTTTTCGGGAATGCAGTTCCGTAAATACGTTGCAGCATCTTGTTGTTGGAATCGCCTCTCCAGTATGCGCCTGCTACACTCAGCAGTTTAAAAGCTTTAATGCGGCCTGTAGATGGCAAATGCGGCCCGCGACACAGGTCAAAAAATTCGCCCTGATCGTAGATCGTAATTTCCGCATCCTCTGGCAAATCACGAATCAGTTCCAGCTTCAACGGATCTTCCAGCTCTCCGAAAATACGAGTTGCTTCCTCACGGCTAACGACACGACGTGTAATCGGCAGATTTTCCTGTGCAATCTTCGTCATTTCCTTCTCGATCTTCGCCAAATCGTCAACGGACAACGGGTTTTCGATATCAATGTCATAGTAGAAGCCGCTGTCAATGACCGGGCCAATACCAAGCTTCACGTTTTTCTCGCCATAAATGCGTTTGAGGGCTTGTGCCAGCAAATGCGCTGTGCTGTGACGATAAATTTCCAGACCGTCCGCACCGTCCAGCGTAATAATTTCAAGGTCGCTGTCCTGATCCAAAACGGTGTTCAGATCCACAGCCTTCCCATTCACTTTACCTGCGACTGCGTTCTTTTTCAGCCCGGAGCTGATCGAACCCGCCACGTCTGCGATCGTTACGCCCTGCTCGTACTCGCGTACGGCTCCATCCGGTAATTTCACTTGAATACTCACGATTAAAGCCTCCATTCAAATTGTAGGTTGCATGCTATATATCAAAATTGAACGCAAAAAAAACGCCTCTCTCCCTCAAGGGACGAGTGCGTTCAGCTCGTGGTTCCACCCTAGTTCGGCCCGCTCCTGTGCGTACATTCATGTTCATTAAACATGTTCATGCACGACATGCGTGACCCTCCATTGGTATCCGTTAACGGGGATAAATCGGTAGGCGCTTACTGATGTCACTGTCACATTGCACAGCTACATGTTCAACGTCACGGCTACAAAGGGGTAACTTCACATGCGGTTGCCGGAAAAGCTCTCAGCCTCGTCTTTTCTCTCTGAACGGCCCTTCAAGGAAATCATGTCTTTGGTCAATGCCTTGAATATCACTATATGCTACAGCATTATAGATCAAATCCGCAGGTATTTCAAGTGGGAGTTTATGTATCAATGGATTCAGAAAGGAATCGAACGGTTTGAACAGGGCGGCATTGAGCAGCTCGTTATTGAAAAAATGGCCATTTCCTTAGGATGCAGCAAAAGCAGTTTTTATTGGTATTTTAGCAATCGCAGCAGCTATATTAGACAGATTGTTGAGACGTGGAAGGAACAGACAACACAACAGGTTATTGCATCGTCCATTGTCCATGCTACCGCAGACGAACGAATCAGAGACGTGCTGACCCGGATGTTCGGGACGACGAAACGAGGAGATTTCTTGTTTTATCTACGGAAACTGTCATTGAAGGATGATACGTATCACTCCATTCTGGATGAAGTGGAACAGATGAGAATTGAGTTTATGCAGCAGTTATTTATCCAAAAAGGGATGCAGCCAGAGAAAGCCTTTCGGACATCATGGATGTTGTACCATTATTACTTAGGGTGGTATGAACGCCACAAACAAGAGACGTTCAATGACGAAACGGTTCAGCAACATGTTCACATGATTTGGACGGAGTGGATTTCAATTTAAGGAGGATGTCACATGTTGGAGTTACTTACATGGGCAGTTGGCGGGAAAAGAGGATCTAAGGCAGCGATCCCGAGCACAGGAACGGCTTTGCTCTTTGAGCCCTCTAAAACAGGTACAGCGATTGTAGCCATTTTATTAGCTGTAGCAGCCTGGTTCGTCTTTGAACTGGGGGGAGTTAGGCGATTATTGCTTCTCGATTCCTTCTATTCCTACGGAGCAGGCTTGTTGTCGTGTTTGTTTATTTTACGTTCTATCGGAGATTTCAGATGGGTAGGTTTCTTCAAGAGAAAGAAGGGAACAGCCATTTTAATGATTATGTTCTTGCGTGTTGACATCCAGTAATGCTACTCCACCAGCTTTTCAGACTTTAACACCATGTCTCGTAATACCTGAGCGACTCGGCTTTTTCGGCCCTCTGCATTCTTTTTTATCCATCGTAATGATTTTTTATACGCATGAGTATGGTTTGGTTGAACGAACTGCTTGGCTGCCATGCGCAATGTTCTCCTCAACAACAGTGCTGACGAACGTGTTTGCTTGGATCGGCTTCCCCTGCGCAGTACCCGCAGCGTATTTTTGTAAGCCTCCAAATCCTGGGATGGAGGTACAAGGGCGAATAAATTTAGCGAGGAGTCATTGAATCCGTAGGTTTCAAACATGATTTTCAGATTTTCCGTATTTAAAATGTTTCCTCTGAGGTGGGTTGGATGCTCCTGGTGATATCCGACTACCTCTTTGATGCAATAAAAAGGGATTTTCAATCGATGCAGTCTGTAGCCAAGGTCCCAGTCTTCGAGTCCATAAAGTACAAACCGTTCATTGAAACCTCCAATACGAGTCAAATGGCTGCGTCTGATGGATACACAACGAGTAACTAGTAACATCCAGGGAGCTACATCCGTTTTGGCAAATTGCTTTTTGACATTGGGGGGAACTCTTGAGGGGATAATAACTTTTGACAATGCATCCGTTTGATGAAGGATATCTTCTGGCGTTATTAACGGAATAATTTCATTCGCTGCTTCAAAGTCCGGACTCCATAAGTTGGATTGTGTAAGTGCATTACGACATTGTTCTTTTTCCTCTGGGGAAAAGTCAGGGTAATAATGGGTATAAGCATCATCCCACGAGTGAGGGAAGCCTGAAAGCACGGCTTGGGGATATTTTCGGTGATAACGGCTCACAACTCTAATGAATTCAGGTAACAACAAAAAATCAGCATCGCAGAAGATGATATATAGCCCTTTCGCATGGCGCAGCCCCAAATTTCTAATGGCAGATCGACCGCGTTGTTCCTGATGGAATACATATTGAAGTGCATAGGATGCCTGGAAGCCCTCGACCATTTCCTTTGTCCCGTCTGTAGAACCGTCATCAGCTACAATTACTTCAAATAAATGCTTCGGATACGTTTGTGTTTCAAATGAAGCGAGCGTGAGTAACAACTGCTGGGCTCGATTATAGGTTGGAATGATGATACTGTAGCGGATTGCCAATGTAATCCCCCCGACCATTTTTTTTAGAAAACCCTTTAATAACATGAATGATAACAATATATTCAATGGCTTTAGCGTGGTCTGGTCAAACACCCTCTAAGGTTCGAAACAGGCTTGATCTTATTGGAGATGTATTTTTAAGCCGTACGGGGGGAACGGCCCATGATCTCACTGTATACCTTTATTCACCAGGGTCTATACTAATCTTTTGCAGTAGGGCAATAAGCAGGTCTTCTTCCTCATCAGATAAATTCTGGACGAGATCGGCATTGAACTCATCCAGAATTCCTTGCAAAACAGGAGAGAAGTCTAATGCCTTGACCGTTGGGGACAAAAGATAGGAACGACGGTCATTCGGGTCTGTTTCTCGCTCAATGTAACCCGATTCCTCCAATTGCTTCACAGAGCGCGCAGTGGTTGCTTTGTCAAATTTGAGTTCATTCGTCAATTGTTCCTGTGTAATGCCCGGACGCTGTAAAATAAGCTTTAAAAAGCTGTGCTGGCCGCCGCTGCCGATCCCATAAGGAGTCATTTTCCTGGACAATATTTTTTGATTTCGACGATACAGGTGGGAAATCAGCTTTCCAATCGGTTTTTTTCTCATTAATTACACCCCAGTAGCTTAAAATGGCAAATCCGCAGGTAGAACCCAAGCAAATTCTACAACAATATGGTTGCGTGCGCAACTAATTTACTATACACTAGAACTATTCATTTAGTTGCGCGTGCAACCAAACAGTCATCGTCAACGATAAAGAGGTGCTTATCATGAGTTCAACTGCTACAACCACTGCAACGTATCAGGAAAATAGCGAAATCCAGAAGAAACGTTGGATGATTTTGATTGTATTGAATTTGTTTACGTTTATGTCCACGCTGGATGGAAGCATCGTCAATATTGCTCTACCCGTGTTGTCCCGCACGCTAAATTTACCCGTAGCACAGATTGAATGGGTCACAACAGCCTATTTGATGGCTATATGTACAGCCATTTTATTTTTTGGCAAGCTTGGGGATATTGTCGGCAAAATTAAAATATTCAAGTTCGGCACGATCGTGTTCATCCTTGGCTCACTGCTGTGCGGTCTCAGCCATTCATTGCCCATGCTGCTGATCTCCCGAATCATTCAGGCGCTTGGAGCATCCATGACCATGGCCAACAGCCAGGGAATCGTCACGGATATCTTCCCTTCCACTGAACGAGGCAAGGCACTCGGCCTAATCGGAACCTTCGTTTCCCTCGGCAGTATCGCGGGACCCAGCTTGGGTGGTATTATCGTCTCTTCGCTAGGCTGGCAATATATTTTCTGGGTCAATGTACCGATTGGTCTGGTGGCCGTTTTTCTCGGCTGGAAGCTGCTCCCAAAGGATCTGATCAAGGTGAAAGACAAGATCGACGTTCCCGGCAGTCTGGTGTTTGCTGTTTTTATCCTCACTTTGTTCGCCGGATTACTACTGGGACAACAGGTCGGATATGGAGACAGCCGCATCATTGCTCTGCTGGTGATTGCTGTGATTGCTTTTGCGGTATTCCTTCGGGTGGAAATTCGCCGTCCACAGCCATTGTTGCAGCTCACTTTATTCAAGAATCCGTTGTTCTCGCTCAGTATTCTGTGCGCTTTTCTCGTATTCGCCGCTAACTTCTGCTTTAATATCATTTCGCCTTTCTATGCGCAGAATATGCTGAACTTGTCGCCTTTTTATGCAGGGTTCCTGCTGATGCTGTTTCCAATCTCCATGGTTATCGTTGCCCCTCTCAGCGGTGCGCTTTCAGATAAAATCGGGTCTGAACTGCTCACCTTTGCCGGGCTGGTGGTCATGGTAGTCGCCCAGATTGGCTTGGCTCGTCTCCATGCAGGCAGTCCCGTTCCGTTCGTGGGTCTTTGGATCGCTATGCTGGGTATCGGCAGTGGTTTATTCCAATCGCCGAACAATTCGCTAATCATGTCCAAGGTGCCCCGCACGCAGCTCGGCTCAGCCGGGAGTGTCAATTCACTGGTCCGCAACGTCGGCATGGTGGTGGGGATTACCTTGGCCACGTCGATCCTGTTTTATATCATGAGTAAAGAGGCTGGTTATCGGGTCACCGGATTGGTTCCGGGTCACCCGGAAATTTTTCTATCAGGAATGCATGTGGTCTTTATGACTTCCGCGTCCATTTGTCTGGTGGCGGCACTGCTGACAGGCTGGCGGCTGATCGGGTCCAGACGGGCAAAGGTACAGGAGGAAAAGCAATAAAGGAGTCGAGAGGAACGAAAACGCGCATAGACAGAATAGTTATTGTGGAATTAAGATGATGAGTATTCCGTACGAAGTACGAACATGGAATAACAAGCAACATTTACAATTTGAAAATGTGATATAAGGTGGCGCTTAGATGAAGTATTGCTATGAATGTGGAACAAAACTAATGGTGAAGGAGTGTGAAGGAGAAGGCCCTATTCCCTATTGCAATACATGTCAGGTCTTTCGGTTCCCGATATTCAGCACTGCAATTAGCACCGCTGTAATCAATCGGCAGAGAGATAAAGTGTTGCTCATACAGCAGTACAATATCAAGGATTTTATTTTGCTGGCTGGTTATGTGAACAAGGGCGAATCCGCCGAGCAGACATTGGCGCGCGAGGTAATGGAAGAAGTAGGATTGCAAGTGGATGAGTATAAATATATGCGCAGCGAGTATTTTGAACGAACCCATACACTGATGCTGAATTTTGTATCCATTGTAAACGATGACAAGCTGGATGTTCTCAGCGCAGAGGTGGATCAAGCACGTTGGTTTACGCTGGATGAAGCCAAGCAGGTTATTTTGAAAAACAGCTTGGCTGAATCCTTCCTGCTGACCATTATTCAACAGATCGAAGCAGGATTCATTTGAAGTGATTACAAGCGGCGGTACCGACGTCGGCACAGGTTACCGCTGCCGTGGGATCGTCTTTTTTTTGCTACAGATGAGGTCTATATTAGGGTTATTCGTATTGCCTTACACTTCTACAAGACGTCCGTTTTCTTTCCACGATTGCAGTATTTTCTCAAGCACCCACTGGTTTTTGTAGCCATCCTCGAATACCGGGGCTCGATCCACGGATTTTCCCCTTGCCAGTTCAACAAAATCTCCATAGGCCGTATGATCATAGATTGCAGGGACAGCCCAAGTCTCGTATTCGGCATCCGGATGTTCCGGGTCACGCAGCACGATGCGTACATTTTCCGAGTTGTTAAGGCTGGCATGCAGCGTACCGAGTTCGCCATAGATATCGACTTCGATATCGTGGCGTTTGCCGATGGCATTTTTGTGAGTGATGAACGTGCCAACCGTATTATCGCCTACGATACCGTGGAAGGTAGCGAGGTCATCCACATCCACTTTTACAGGCAAACCCGTGACCGGATCAGGCCGTTCAGGTGTGATCGTATGCAGCAGAGCTGCGACACTTTTAAATTCACCGACCAGAAAACGGGCCAGATCAATAATATGTGAGGCTGTATCGCCCACGACCCCGGAGCCTGCCTTGGCTAAATTATGGCGCCATGTATACGGATGCTGACGGTAAGGAGAGAAGCTATCCATCAGATAACGGAATTGAATGTTGTAGATTTTGCCCAGCTTTTGTTCATTCAGTAGTTGCTTGGCATATTGGAAAGCAGCGCCGTAACGATGCTTATAATGAACCAGAAAAGGCACCGGGTTCGCTGTATACAGCTTTTTCAACTGATCCGCTTCCTCCCACTTGAGTGTCAACGGTTTTTCCGCCAGTACAGCTTTGTGTTCTTCCAGAGCAATACGAATAATGTCAAAATGCACATCATTGGGTGTCAGCGACAGAATCGCATCTACTTCAGGGTCTCGGATTAGCGCTTCATAATGGGGATACTGCTTGGAAGCAGGCAGCTCCAATTGCTCACCGATCAGGTGAAGGCGATTTTCATCCACATCACTAACGGCGACAATGGAAACCCCCGAGATGGTTTGTAGTGATCTAATGTGATATTCAGCGATACGACCAAGACCGATGACACCCATACGAATGGGTTTGGTTGGGGAGATGGAGGTATTCATGTGTTCAGGCTTCCCTTCTCTTCAAATTGTTTAATATCTGCAGCAAATTCCTTTTTGCTATGCAGTATCACCCGTAGCTTTGTAGAATAGTCTCCACAAAAGCGATAGTCGTAATCTTCAATTCAACAGACCGATGGCGGACAGTGAATTGTGTTTTCCCATACAAAAAAGGATCTGCATCTCCGTTGTCCGGTTTTGCAGATCCTTTGTATACCTTTTCTATATCGAGCTACATTAAAAATGTACCTACGACAAAAGCCACCCCGACAATGATCGAGCGCAGCAGTTGCGCCAGAGCCACATTGCCTTTGGCAATTTCCTCACATACCTTGGTACGCGGTGTCACCAGATCAAAAATAATATACACCAGACACAGCACCACAATGCCCACAGCCGACCAAATCAGCATATCGAGCCATGAATGACTGCTGTAGGACACCATCCCCACAATAATACACAGACCTAGCAGCTTTGCCCCCATATAGATGCCTGCCGCCTCATTGCCGCGTGCAATTTCTTGATTATCGTTATAACGTGTCAGCAAGCTGAACACAAAATACCCTACGATTAAGATGGCAAACAGGATAAGCAGGCCGATGCCTACATTGCCCAATGCGTTGCCTAAGCTGATATGTGAGTCCAATCTTCTTCCTCCTTATGGATATTATCAATGTGAATAGATATGTTCGAATATATAAGCTGAGCTTAAAAGTTACCTATCGCGCCACTGCGCAGACGGATGGTGCTTCCCATCGCCACCGCCCCCGGATTTCTTGAATTAAGCCTCTAATAAGGGTAGAAATCCGGGGACAGAAGCGACCGCTTCGCTTGTACAGCACCATTCCGCCTACTCCGTTTTTATGTTCATTTTTTCAAGTTCGACTTATATAGTTGTTAGCAGGGGGCTTGGGAGATGCGGCGGGAATGGCGGCGGCGCAATAATAGGCCATATCGCCAGTTACCTTTTCCCCAATTCGGGGCAGAATGCCCGCAAAACGTCCGCCAATCACGAATACGCCTGTCAGCACGTAGCCGCGATACAGTCCTTCTTCGGTCTGCACCTCCGCGTCCTGCATCGGCCATAGCTGCTGATAAATCTTGGGCTGAGCTTCGTAATAGGCGGCAATATGTGCGGCCTCCTCCTGCTCCGGCGTTAGCGCAGCATCGGCATCCGCCATTTCCACTTCGGTTTTGATATGCTCGATCAGGTGCGTCCCTTTGCCCTCCCGTCCCCATATGCCCTTGGCTACATAAGGCTCTCCTGTCCGCATAAACACCGATGGTTCAAAATACGTGGGCAGCAGGTAGGTTCGTATGATCTCCAGCTCCCGGTCGTCGAACAGACGGAACCCGCAGAACTCGGGCGTCTGCTCATTGCGCTCATACAGTGACCATATGGTAGCGGTGAATCCCTTGCTCTGGGTAATGATATGCTGCGGCGGATTGATCAGTCCTATTTTCCCGTCCGCCACCATATCCATCAGCGCCTGCCCCACCTCCAGTCCTGTATCGTCCTCACGGTCTTCAATCAGATATTCCAGCGGATACAGGCGATAGAGAATGTGTATCTGCTCTCCCCGATGGTACAATCCTTCGTGCGGTACAATCTCCAATTCTTCCAAAGGCGCATATGCCACTTCAAACCCGGCTTGTTCACACAAACGCATAATGTATTTCGTGTTCGTCTGATCCTCGATATGCCAGTCATAGCAGGTGAAATAGACCTTCATCCCTAATCCTTTGCCGCTATAAAAATGAATCAAATCCGTCATCGCGGACTGGATCGCCTCATCCATACCAGTCGACGGTCCATATAGCGCAGCAGTATCGTCCCCGGATGCTTTCAATCCTCTCAACAGCTCCAGCAGCTTTCCTTCGAGGTAGGCCACCTCGGGAATTCCAGTGGGGGTATCGGTGTTGTTCTCAATACACTTGATACCTGCTTCACTCACAATCCAGTCCTGACGGGTAATACCGTCCGGCGCAGCCTCCATACGCGCAGCACGCAGCAGACCCGGATGAATACCCAGCCGTTCCACCAGATACTCATCCGGCATATAACGCTGGACGAATTGCTGAACCTTGCGATAAATGCTATGTACCGCCTCAGATGCAGCCTGAAGCTCTGCCAGCTCTGTTTCCTGATAAAGCGTTAGCGCAGGCAGGCAATAGGGTTTGCCATACATGCGATGGTATGGAATCCTGTGACTGATTTCACCTTTAAAAAGCTCGTCATGCTCATAAGGCAGTTGCTGAATGGTACGCATATTCATCTTAGCCACCGGAATAAGATCCGCTACGCGAGCCGCTGCTGCCAAAACCGCTGTACGAGCTGGAGGACTTGCTCTTGCGGTAAGAGCTGGAAGAATGGTTGCTGTTATAGGAGGATGTTCCATAATAATAAGTCGAGCCGCCATAGGAATAACCGCTGCTGCCAGAATCCCGGCACGCTGTCTGCTCCGATACGGGAAGCTCATCGCAGTCATAATACTCGTCGTCACCGCAGCCCGTCAGAGCGGCTGGCACAGCCAGCATCAGGGCAAAGGTCGCCATCCGTGTACGAGAGCCGGGTCTGGATTTCATTTGCTCCCAAGAGTGCTCCATCACAGGTCAACCTCCTTCACAAACAGATGCACCTTTTTCAGCTGCGCGTCCAGTACCGAATAAATAAACTCATACGTTTTACCGCCCAGCACCGTATAATGGTCGAGCAAGCGTTGAGCCAGCTCCAGGGTAAATACCGAGCCTTCCCGTTGTTCCATCCTGCGAAATGCAGGTTCATGCCATTCCCAGTAAAACGCGCTGAACGAGGAAGCATAGCCACCCTCACCTGCCAGCACGAGGTCCGTGATCGACGCACCGTAAGGCTTCGCTCCTTCTCCTGTAAACTCGGTCACATACACGGAATGTTCTGTATGATCCTCGCTCTCATTCGAGATATGCGCCCACAATCTGCCGTCGAGCCGTGTGGCATCTACAAGCTTGCGCAGAAACAGCTCATCTCCCGACACGGATTCCCGTATCAGGCTACGCAGTTCCTTTTGACTGTCTTCCGACCATTCGCGATACGTTAATGAATAATAAATGATGATTCCCTTCCCTTCCTGTACGCTTCTGTGATGAGGCTGTTTGCGTTACGAATCAAAGCGCTGCTGTCGTCGTTCACTATACGAGATTCTACCGTGAAAAGGTTCATTTTGGAAGGAAAACACACCAAAAAAGCCGCAATCCCCAGGATTACGGCTTTGTTCTCAACTACTACAGCTTGATATTCTTCTCATCAAAATATTCCTCCAGCGTCATCCCCTGCTTGGCTACATCCTCCGCGAGGTCTGTTCCTACATAACGAATATGCCAAGGCTCGTATACATAGCCGGTTACATCTTCCTTGCCCTTCATATAACGAATAATAAATCCGTATTCCGGCGCATGCTTCTCCAGCCACTCGCCTTCCTTGGAAGCTCCGAAGGATTGTTCCAGCACATTGCCTACGCTTGGACTGGACACATCAATCGCCAATCCTGTCTGGTGCTCGCTTGTACCCGGTACAGCACTGACTTTAGAGGCGTATTCCTGCCCCTTTGTCTTCACATTGTTGTTAAAAATGGAAACCTGACGCTTATAGGAACGGTATCCCGATACAGCACGCAGCTCAATGCCGTCCTTCTTCGCACCGTCGAACAGCTTCTCCAGCGCTTCTGCTGCTTCCTTACGCATATGCCGCTTCTCATGTGGACCTTTGAAGGAAAAAGGCACCTTCGGCTCCACCAGATCATCCGGGGCATAGCCTACAGGCAAGCTGCGCTTTTTGTTCACCACGACTGTATCAGACGTCGCGTTAGTGACGATCGCCGTACCACCATCTTCCCCCACCGTGGCTTGCAACGCACTCTCGCTTCGCAGCGCCATCACGGGATCTGCCTGTTCGCTTCCTGTACCCGCCGGGGCTTGTCCAGTACCCGATTCAGTGCTACTATTGCTCGCATTCGACTGGGTAGCAGGTTGCACGCTCTCCTGCGTCGTCGGGGATGATTTCAGCGGCTGGCTTTCCTGTCCGCCCGAACCTCCCTGTTGGCAGGCCGCCAACAACAGCCCCGGCAGAATCAGTCCCGGGATAAGCGCCTTGGTCCAGTGCTGAGAGGTTCGTTTCTGTTGCATATGTTGTTTCATACGGGTATCTCCTCCAATATTACATTTGATGCATGGCTTGCTATAGTTTTCGTTCCCCTATTGTAACTGAATTTTCGACACTCTTCGAAGCTGTATCCGGTTCGATGAAGCTGAATAGGCGCGAAAAAGAAAGGATAGCCCCTAATTATTACGGAGTATGACGTTTTTGCGGAATTGTGGCCCGGGCGCGTTCAGCTACACGCTCACGTATGAGCTTCAGCGCCTCTTTTGCACGGGGCAGTCCCGGCAGCAATGCCGTAATATCCGCTTCATTCACTGGAGCAAGCTTCTGCGGCAGGCGAATCTCAATGGCATGAAAGCCCGCGCCTGGACGGTGCAATGCTCCTTCGGCGGCAGATTCAGCAATCCATTCGCTGATCGCCACCGATCCGCTACGTGCGCCCTCTGACCGCGAGGTCGGCTCAAGCGCGGGAGATGCCCCCTGCACATGGGACAGTTCACCTGCCCAAGCGCTGAATACGAATTCCAGCAGCGCTTCGCGCGTCATGCCGATCAGCTCCAGACCGAGTAGCGGATCGCTTTCCAACCCGGCCTGGAGAGCCTTCCTGGCTTCTTTGGCGGCACCAACGCCGTCCTCCAGGCTGGATGTAGCCGTATCGGCTGCTGCCTGAACGACTTCATCCAGCGAGGGGCAGGCTTCCCCCTGCATAAAACGGTAAATGTCCCAAGGCTCCGCCTTTAGCTGCTCCAGCCACGCCGTTCGCTGTTCCGGGTTCAATACAGGCACGGAGCCAGTCCAGCGGACAGCCTGAGCAGTCGCCGAATCGTTTTCCGTTCCGTACCCCTCTACATCCGCCTCCCATTGACCGTCAGTTACCCGTAGCTTCACACTCGGCCTTGTCATCGTCTTCATCCTTTCTGTGTTTACTCAATCCATATATCATTTTGCAGCGCAATCAGACCGCGCAATTCATCGTCAGACATTTCCGTCAGCCAATGCTCACCAGAGCCGACAACCTGCTCGGAAAGCGCCTTTTTGCTCTCGATCAGCTCGTCAATCCGTTCCTCCAGCGTACCTTGGCAAATCAGTTTATGCACCTGCACGTTGCGGCTTTGACCAATGCGGAATACTCGGTCCGTCGCCTGATTTTCCACCGCAGGATTCCACCAGCGGTCATAGTGAATAACATGACTGGCACGCGTCAGATTCAAGCCGACGCCGCCTGCCCGCAAGGAAAGCACAAATATATTCGGCCCTTCCCCCTGCTGGAAATTGTGGACGATTTCGTCCCGTCTGGTTTTCGCCAGCCCCCCATGCAGGAAATACGGTTCTTCCCCGAAAATCCGGGCCAGCCGTGCTACCAGCAGCTCTCCCATAGACACATATTGGGTGAAAATCAGAGCGGATTCTCCATTCTCCCGAATAGTTTCCACCAGCTCCAGCAGCCGTTCCATTTTACCCGAATTTTCGGTTTTTCCTGTGTCAGCGCGGCCCGGAATGATCAGACCCGGATGGTCACAAATTTGCTTCAGCTTGGTCAACGAAGACAGGACAAGTCCCTTGCGGGCGATACCGATCTGCCCGTCCAGTGTCCCCATGAGTTGATCCACCACGCCGCGATACAATCCAGCCTGCTCCGGTGTCAGCACACAATACGATTTCAGTTCCAGCTTCTCCGGCAAATCCTTGCGTATATCCGGGTCGCTTTTGAGTCGACGCAGCATGAACGGCGAGACGAGACGATACAGCTCGCGCAGCGCGGCCCCTCTTTCCTCTCCCGCCATACTGTAGCGCTGACGGAACGAAGAAGAAGTGCCGAGGTAACCCGGATTCAAAAATTGAAAAATGGACCACAGCTCACTCAGCCGATTCTCCACCGGAGTGCCCGTCATGGCAATCCGATGCGGTGCCGACAGCTTCATCACACTCTGAGCCTGCTTTGTCCGTGCATTTTTAATATATTGCGCCTCATCCAGCACGATGGAGGACCAATAGACCGCAGATAAATCACTGCCGTCCCGGCCCGCCAAATGGTAGGTCGTGAGGACGATATCATATTCGCGGACGCTTTCTTGAAATACCTCCCCGTGAAGTCGCTGGTTGCCGTGATGAATATAAAGTGACAAGTCCGGCGAAAAACGCTTCAACTCCCGCTGCCAGTTACCAAGCAGCGAGGTCGGACAGACGATCAGCGCTGGACGCTGATCCGCGGCCCCGATGCCGCCATCGAGCAGGCAGGTAATCACCTGAATTGTTTTACCGAGCCCCATGTCGTCTGCAAGGCAGACGCCGAAGCCCAGCCCGCGCATGGCAGCCAGCCATTGGAAGCCGCGCTCCTGATAAGGACGTAATGCGCCATGCAGCGTCTTCGGTACAGGGCGCGGCTCCACAGAACGAAGCACGCCGCCCTCAACGAGAGAGGCCAGCAACCCGGCGGATTCCGCGCCGAAGATGGACAGGCCCTTCCATGAGGCCTCGCCTGCACCTTCATTTTCCGCGGCCAGATGCATCCACTCGGACAAGGTCATTTCACCGTCTTCGCCGCGCTTGATAAAACGCAGCACCTGACGTATTTCCTTCGGATCGACCTCAATCCATTCGCCTCCCAAACGTACATACGGCAAATTGGCCGCGACGATGCTTTCCAATTCCTCCACCGTCAAGGTCGTATCGCCCAGCACAGCCTCGGCATCAAAGGAAATCATACGGTTAATGCCGACCGTCGATGTGTCGGCAATCACGCCTTCCGGCGGTGCGCCGCGCTCCGCCGAACGCATTTTGAGCCGCAGGCCTGCGCGGCGGCGGCCCTCCCGGCTCCAGCGTGAAGGCATTTGCACGGTGGTGCCGTTCTTTTGCAGAGCGGGCACGGCTTCCGTCAGGAAGCGAAAAAACAGCTCTGGCTCCAGCGTGAGGCCCTCGGGATAAGGGCGACTTAACGCTTCTTGCAGTATCGGCGCCGCTTCGGCCGCCTGTCCAAGCAGCAGCAGCAGCTGTGCCTGAACTTGGCGATACACGATGGTTCCACGCACCAGATCGCGCTCGGGATACGCCCACAGCGCCAAAGCAGGCAGTCGCAACCCCGGCTCGGCATCGCTTTCCGCCCAAAAGGTAATACGCCATTCCTTCACATTCTCTTCCAGTGAAGGCTCCAGACGAAGACATAGACGAACCTGCCCTTCGATCGGCTCCTGATCCTTCCGTTCCGTGACTGGCATTGCGCTTCCTTCAAGAGAGGCCGCCTGGAGGACCAGTTCCTCCATCTCGGCAGGCGTTCCCTGTATCGCAACCGGACGGGAACCTGTTAGCAGACTGTTCCACCACAGTTCTGCCAGCGGCGATCTCCCGCGCCGATACTCTGCGCGATATCTGCTCAGCTCACGGTCTGAGGCTGCCAGTACCGCAGTCGTTTCCGCATGGATGACCGCACACAGGAAGGAATAGAGCACGATCCCCGCTGCGTCCTCCCGTGTTTCCGGCTCCTTGCCCGCGAAGACGGCGGGAGCCGCCATGCAGACGGCAGGCATCGCCGAAGCCAGCTCATGAAAGCGGCGAACGTCCTCTTCCAGACGCAGCCGGGGAATCCACACCCCAACCGCCGCCTCCGGGCCACGACGGCGTGGTCCCGATGGACGCGCCTCTGTAAGCGATGGCGCAATTTCGCCTCGCTGCATCAGTTCCAGCGCAAAATGAGCGGCTTTTTGCCAATATTGCATTTCCTCTCCCAGCGTAATGCCCGACGCGACACAGCCCTTCTCGTCCATACGGGTCAGCAGGGCCAGCGTTTCGCGCGGTTCCAGCGCCAGGCCCTCCAGCGTGCGCCCCAGCATGGAGCGTCTTTTGCCTCCTCTGCCTGCGACTTCCACACGAGCGGTGTTCGGTATCCGCACCTCAGCAAGACGCAACGCAGCCTGCCGAAACGGCCGAAGGTCTCCCTTCAGCGTCAGCCTGCGGACCACACTGCTCCACGCATCAATACGTGGTTCCGACGTCTCACCAGAAAAGCAAAAAAACACATCTCCGAGCCATATTCCATAAAGCGGTTGATTCATATCTGTCTCCCGTCCAGCCTTTTGAATTATTACTCTTCATCATATACGAAAACGGGCTCTTTTCAAAACTTTATCGCAAAAATAAATGGAAACTCATAAGTTAATAACCTTAAATATTCATGTGATTAACTATAAATATTCATGTGGTTAACTATAAATAAGAGACTCCATCTATTGGATCAATTCTCTTTTTCTTCATCATCCGCTTTATCATCTTTCAGATAAGGATTCAGGCTATCTTGAAGCAGTTGCTTGACTCGCATACGCAGCTCTTCCGGATATATGACCTCGGCCTCTGGCCCATACTTTAGCAGGAGTCTGGATACATATTTAAATTCTTCGAACGGAATATATCCCTGCCATTCCAGATGGGAGACATTCTGGAAGAGGGGATCTGATTCCGCCAGCCGGGCACCAAACGCGGTAAACTCTATTTTTGACGGAATTCCCGTACGAGAATCATCCGAAGCCATCCATTCCCGAAGTGTGGGAAGGCCGGGTAAGGTTTGTTCCAGCATGGTCATTGCGATTACCCGATCTGAACGGTACAGGATAATCCGGCCTTTGCTATGCGCTGGCATGTACCAATATCCATGATCAAAATATAGCCCAACCGGATATACTTCAGTCCACTTTTCCCCGGAAGCGGAGCGGTAATGCATCTTCACCTGGCGCTTATTCAACGCAGCCTCCAAAATGAGCGAGGTGTAGGGCGACTCTGCGTGAGTAGGCATCATGCGAAAAGAGATATAGTCCTTCAATTGATCAATGCTATCCTGCACATCCTGTGGAAGCCCGGCATAATATTGCTCGGATACATGCCCACGAACCGATCCGAAAGGAATATCCGGAATGTCTTCCAGCAGTTGCAGCATGAGAAAAAGACCGAGGGCCTCGTCGCGGGCAAGATGAAGAGGCGGAAGAAGTCGATTGGGAAGCGCCCGGTACCCGCCATGAGGGCCAGTTTCGGTATAAAGGGGTAACCCGGTCTGTTGCAAATAGTCGAGATCTCTTTGTATCGTCCTGACGGAGACGTCAAAACGCTCGGCAAGCTCACGTGCCGTATATTTTTTTCGGGAATCCAGTATCCTCATAAGGGCAATTCGGCGTTCGTTCATCAGAGACTCCTTTTATTAAAAATTCAATCGGGTACGCAATTTAACTACGACATAATATGTCATAAATATATTGTAACATAGGAGGTAGAAAGGAGTGATGAACGATGAAGGATACAAAGCCTCGCAACAAAATCGTGCTGTATATTGCCATGAGTCTCGACGGGTATATAGCGCTGCCGGATGGCTCGGTGGACTGGCTATATGATGTCAAAGGAGATGGCGGGGACAATGGATATGCCGACTTTTACGACACCGTAGGCACGGTGCTGATGGGCAGGTTAACGTATGAGGAGGTATTGAAGCTTTCAGATGATTTCCCTTATGCCGGCAAGCCGTGTTATGTACTCACCCGGTCATTAACGAAGCATCAGCAAGCACCGCATGTTACGTTTACAGACGAAGCTCTGTCTGAGCTTGTTCCGCATCTACAAGAACAATCGGAAGGTGCAGTATGGCTGGTGGGTGGAGGACAGTTAGTTCAGGACTTCATGCGAGAGGGACTGCTGGAGAAAGCTATCATTGCGATTATTCCTAAGGTACTCGGACAAGGAATACCGTTATTTCCGAAAGGAACACCGCCAAGTACGTTTGAACTCAAAGAAATAGAACGCCGCGGGGATATCGTTATGCTTCATTATCATATATAACTCTGTTTACAGAAAAGCCTTCGTATTTCAGGATCATGCAATCTCCCTGACATACGAAGGCTGTATCGCGTGCTTTTGTTCATTATTTGGTCTTCAAATTATCCCACGTGCTCTGGAAATCCTCGAACAGCTTCCCGGCATCCGATTTACCCGCCACATAGGCTTGCATCTGACTGCCGAATTCCTGCTGCGCTCCTTCAGGATAGCGGGCAAAGAACCAGCCCAGCAGCTTATTTTCCTGACTGTATTTCACCACTTCGGCACCCAATTGGCCCATATCAGCCTCTGACCCTTTGATGCTCTTGAACGCCGGAATGAATTTGAATTCCTTGGTGATATATTTTTTACCCTGCTCGGATGTCACCATCCAGTTTAAAAACTCCTTCGCCTCGGCTTTGACAGATGAATTTTTGTTAACCACCCAGTTGTTGGCGACTCCTACAAACAGCTTATCTCCGGCTGCGGCGTCTTCACCAATCGGCATAGGCAGAATACCCAGATTCAGCTTTGGATTAATCCCGTCAAGTTGTACCTGGGTCCAGTTCCCTTGCTGCATCATGGCAGCCTTGCCAGTAGCAAAATTCGTTACCTGTGTGTTGTAATCAGTCGTCAGCGGCTTGGAGCTGCCATACTTGAGCGTCAGATCGAACAGCTTGATCCACTCGGCGAATACAGCGTTGCCCGGGATTTTCGCTGTTCCATCATTCAGCCCTTTCACGAAAGCTGACGGGTCCGGTTGATTGGCAAATGCCACGTTCAGCAAATGATTCCCCAGCACCCAAAACTCCTGATATCCATTAGAAAAAGGGGTAATGCCTGCGGCTTGGAGCTTTTGGGCAGCCCCTTCCAGCTCGGACAGCGTTTTGGGTGTCTCGGTAATGCCCGCTTTCTTGAATAAATCCTTGTTATAAATAAAGCCGTAGCCCTCCAGATTCATCGGTTGACCGTACAGCTTGCCGTCCTTGCTCATGGGTTCCTTGGCGACATCGACCACGTCACCGACCCAAGGCTGGTCAGACAGGTCCTCCAAATACTCCAGCCACGTATCCAGCTCCCGGTAGCCTCCTACGTTAAAAATATCCGGTTGCTCCCCGGAGGCAAACTTCGCCTTCAAGGCAGCCCCATAGTCGCTACCTCCGCCCACGGTCTGAATATCGAGCTTGATTCCCGGATGGGACGCTTCATATTCCGCCTTCATGCGATTGAGCGCTTCTGCAATTTCCACTTTGAACTGAAAAATATGAATCGTCTTTTCCTTAGCTTCCTCTTTTCCTGCACTTTGTTCACCGCCGCTACTGTTACAACCTGCCAGAACAAGTGCAAAAGCAGCGAGAAACAGAATCAGAGCTTGGGCTTTCTTTTTAAAAGTATGCGTTTTCATAATTATGTTCCTTTCTATCCAAAAAGTGATAGTAATTCTCAGGGTACACTCAGCCCTTGACTGAGCCAGCCATAATACCTTGAATAATATATTTTTGCATAGCCAGAAAGAATACGATCACTGGCAAGATGCCCAGTACCAGTGCAGGCAATGCCAAATCCCACTGCTTGGTGTATTGCCCGAAAAAGGCATAGGTCGCGATTGGAATCGTTCGCAGCTCCGCCTTTTGCAGCACAAGAGAAGGCAGCAGATAGTCATTCCAGATCCAGAGTGTATTCAAAATAATAACCGTTACCATCATCGGCAGCATCAACGGATATACAATGCGGAAAAACACACCGTAAGGCGTACAGCCGTCTACCGTAGCCGCCTCCTCCACCTCAACTGGTACGCCTTTAACAAACCCGTGAAAGAGAAAGATGGACATAGGCGCCCCGAATCCCAAATAACAGATAACCAGACCACCGATGCTGTTCATTAAATCCAGTGTACTGACCACCTTGACCAAAGGAATCATCACGGATTGAAAAGGAATGACCATGGCAGCCACAAACAGGGTGAACAACACCCGGTTATAACGCGTCGGATGCCGGACCATCCGGTAAGCAGCCATCGAGCTGATCAGTGCGAGCGACAGATTACTGACCACCGTAACCACGAGTGAATTCCATAAGGCCTCGGGAAAACGCGTAATGCTCCATGCTCTGGCATAGTTACTCCATACAAACGTTTGCGGCCAGGCCGCCGAATCGGTGAGCAGATCACCAAAGCTTTTGACCGAATTGACGAATAAAAAATAAAACGGAACGAGGAATATCAAAGCGACGAGTATCATCACCAGCTCGGTCACCCATGTTCCGACGCGATAACGCTTGCTTGTTTCCATTTACGCCTCCACCTCCCGGCTTTTCGTCAAACGCACCTGAAGGCTCGTAACAAGCGCAACAATGATAAAGAATATGAGTGCCTTGGCCGTTCCCAGCCCATAACGATTATTCACAAACGCCTCGTTATAAATATTGAGTGCGACCGACTCCGTGGAACCGAAGGGGCCCCCTTTGGTCAGTGACAAATTGAGATCGAACATTTTAAACGACCACGAGATCGCCAGGAAAAGACATACCGTAACGGCAGGCATGATCAAAGGCAGTATAATCGTCCGCAATATTTGCATCCGGCTTGCTCCGTCAATTTCGGCTGCCTCCAGCATATCCCGGGGCACATTGGTCAGGGAAGAAATGTAAATGACCATCAAATACCCGGCGGTTTGCCAGATAAACACGATCACTATACCCCAGAAAGCCGTGATCTCATCTCCCAGCCAGGGCAGATTGAAGAAGGACAAGCTCGTACTCTCTCCGATCGCTGCAAATCCTTTGACAAAAATAAACTGCCATATAAATCCCAGCAACAGCCCTCCAATCACATTGGGCATGAAAAAAATAGTCCTCAGCACATTTTTTGTTTTCAGCGGCTTGGTTAAAAAATACGCCAGCAGAAAACCAATCATATTCGCAGCCACCACTCCAATCACCGTAAAACGGATCGTAAACCAGAACGCTGTCCTAAACTTGTCATCATCCAGTAAAACGTGACTGAAATTATCCAATCCGACCCACTTCGCCTGATTAGCAACTCCATTCCACTCTGTAAAAGAATAGTACATTCCCAGCATGAAAGGGATTACAATAATGATAACGAAAAATAACGTCGACGGCCCTACGAAAATCCATTGCTGGAGCCATTGCGACGATTTGGCGCGGTTCAAGCCGATCCCCTCCTTTGTTGTCTGTTGGTGTCTGGAGCGCTCCTTACGGCTTCCTCATCAAGCAGCATGAGCGCTTTGACCATTCGATTTGCGGTTCACATGTTCATTATGTCGAATAAGCGCTCTGGAGAACACGCAAGATCGTGAACCATTCAGGGGGAAAATATTGACCTCCGGCTTGCCTTGAATTGTGAAAGGAGCTATTCGCATGAAATTCCACAGCATTCGTTCCCGCTTGATCTGGTTTCTGTTAATTGCGGTCACTCTGCCTCTGCTGCTGTCGATGACCATGACCTTCATTCTTACCAAGCAATCCTTGCGAGAGCAGGCCACACAAGAAAATGAACGGCTTATTTTTCAGGGAATTACGAATCTGGATAACTATTTACAGGGATTAAACCGCGCGTCCATTGGAGTCTATAATGATCCTCATTTCCTGCGCAACCTGGCTAAAATTCCGGATGATTACCGGGCCGTCGCCGAAATTCACACCACGCTGCAAACGATGATGAATGCTTCGTCAGGCATCGACCAGGTGTATTTGCACTCTTTTGAGGCCAGGCAATCTACGCTGATTACCAGCACAGTCCCTCTACGGGAATTCCGGCTGGCCCCCTTTCCCGGCTCTATTCATTACGGCTCTTCCGGATTGTTTATTCAGCCTTCACATACGAAGCATTTGTACGGCTTTTCGGCGGTTTCCTATACGGAGCACAACACACAGCGACAGGTATTCACACTCCATCGGGCGATTCGGAACATTCCTTCCTCAGAGACGCTTGGGGTACTTGCTATGGATGTTCGTCTGGAGCCGCTGCGCAGCATTTGCCGTCAATTGTACGATGCAGATACAGAGGAGCTGTTTTTGGTCGACCGGAACGGAACGATCATATATAGTGGACAGGAAGAGGCGATTGGAACACACTGGAAGGAATCCGGTCTGCTTAATCGAATTTCTAAAGAAGGCGAGCACGGTGTTATTGAAGACGATACGGCATTGCAGGTGTATGGCAAGCTGGATGCCAACCTGTCAGGCTGGACGATCGTCAAGAAAATCCCTAATCGCACGCTTTATTTACGGGCCACTCGCCTGACCCAGATCAATGCAGTCATTACAGGCGCTGCATTGCTGCTCGTCATTGTCGCCACCTTGTGGATTTCCATCAAAATCACAGAGCCCATCAAGCGACTGACCCGCTACATAAACCAGATTCAGTCCGGTCAACTGGATGTAGATATTCGGGCCATGAGTAATGATGAGATCGGAGTGCTGTCACGCCGCTTCAGACAGATGATGGATACGATCAACAACCTCATTTTACGGGAATACAAGCTCGAACTGGCGAACAAGACACATCAATTGAAAGCGCTTCAAGCACAGATTAATCCTCATTTTTTATACAATACGCTACAATCTATCGGAACGCTGGCTCTACAGCATGAGGTGCCGCGAATCTATTCTCTGCTCTCTTCCCTTGCCAAAATGCTGCGCTATAACATGCGGGATCATACAGTCGTTACACTCAAGGAAGAAGCCGAGCACGTAAAGCAATATCTCGATTTACAAAAAGAACGCTTTGGCGAGCAATTAGAGGTTACTTACCAGTGGGATGATGGGGTCCTGGATAATCAAGTGCCCAAAATGATTCTCCAGCCATTAGTGGAAAATTACTTTAAACACGGTGCTGATCCTCGGCTGGGACATGGTGAGATTCGAATTGCAGGCTGCCGGATTCGGGAAGGAATCGTGAAGATAACAGTGGAAAATAACGGAACTTCCATTCCGCAGACTGAGTTGGAGCAGCTCCAGCATATGCTGAAACGTCCGCTGAAAGCCTATGAGGAACCGAACACCAGCGAGTCGGATTCTATCGGACTCCGTAATGTGCTGCTGCGCATCCAGCTTCACTCTGAAGACGGCTCTAATACCCTGTATGTAGACAATATTCTGCCTCATGGCGTTCGTTATACACTCGAAATTCGTACCGAAGCCCATACCGAAATTCATATTAAGGGAGAGTGACCTGTCATGAAAGTGCTGATTGTGGATGATGAAAAGCATGTGCGCCATGCCATTCGAATGCTTGTACATTGGGAAGCTTGTGGCGTGACTGAGGTCATTGAAGCTGAGTCGGGCGATCAGGCGATTGAGGTCATCACCGCCTTTTCGCCACCTGTTGTACTCACGGATATGCGGATGCCAGGCAAGGACGGGGTGGCCCTGATGGAGTGGATTCAGGTGAATTCCCCCGCGACCAGAGTCGTGGTGGTCAGCGGCTATGACGATTTTGAACTGGTCCGGCAGGTCATCCGTCGGGGAGGCATGGACTATATTCTCAAGCCTGTGGACCCGGTGGAGATTAACGAGGCTTTAACCAAAGCCACTCAAGCCTGGCAGACAGCGGAGCAAGACCGGAACAGGCACACGATGCAGGCGATTGAGGTGAACCGGATGAGGCCGCACTATGCCGACAAGCTCCTGACCGAGCTGGTGTCCGGCACAGCGAATACCCATCTTTCCATCACGCCTTTACGTGAGGAACTGCATCTTCCTGCGGCTATTCATATGTGCAATGCAGCGGTGATGAGCACCACTCAACTGGATGCCGATATACTGGACAAATACAAAACGCGGCACACGCTTCTGGGCTTCTCCCTGATTAACATCTGCAACGAGTTTCTCGGGAATTCCCAAACCGGGATTGCGTTCCGTCATCTGGAGCGTATGGACGAAATTATTCTGCTGTATTGGGGCGAACCGTCCCGCTGGCCGCTGCTCTTGCAGGATATACACACAGGGATAAGAGCGGCGTTGCGGTGCTATATGCATATTGGAATCGGCTCTTTCGGTGCCTTTCCCGTGGCGGCGGCCACAGCCTACCAGGAAGCGCGGCAAGCATTGTGGAAACGGGATGTGCTGCAAGCCGCCGACTGGCTGCACCATAGCTCTCTTGCACGGCAAGCCGTACGTCTTCCTCAGCTTCCCGAGATGGAGGAGGAGCTGCGGCTTAGTGCGCTTAGCTGCAACGCCAGTCGTATAGCTGCGGCGGCAGGAGGCTGGATAGCAGCCGTAGCCGAGCTACCTTCGGTTACGGCAGAGCAACTGGTCGGCTGGAATCAGGAGCTGGACTGGATGCTGGCTCGCTGGCTGAATGACAGACCCGGAGATGCCGCAGGCGAGGAACTGGCAGACGAGCACAGCTCCATCCCTGCCCTGCCGATCGACAACCGGGGCTTGCTATCCCTGCCCCTATGGCAGAAGCAGGTTGAAAACCGACTGCTTGCAGCCGGGCAGGCCCTTACACCAAGCCATAGCCCAAGCAATCCTGTTATCCGTGATATTGCCCGCTATCTGGACGCTCATTACGATGAGGACATTTCCCTACAGGATATGGCGAGCCGTTTTTACCTCAGTCGGGAATATATCTCTCGTAAATTCAAGCAGGAATACGGCGTTAATCTGTCCGAGTATCTATGTCGGATCAGGATGGACAAAGCGAAGCTGCTGCTGTTAAACGACAAGCTACGCCTTCATCATATTGCCGGTATGGTTGGTTATCAGGACGAAAAATATTTTGGCAAGGTATTCAAAAAACTGGAGGGCATCACGCCCGGCGAGTTCAGAAAACGACATTCTGTAGATCCTCAGCCGTTAACGCATACAGCACATGATCTTCCCAGACACCATTAATCTTCAAATAGTTTATAGCCAGCCCTTCCCGGCGAAATCCGGCCTTTTCCATCACTCGATTGGATGGTGTATTTCTCGGCATAACCCCGGCCTGTATACGGTGCAATCCCAATTCATTGATGGCGTAACGTACAACATCCTTTACTGCTGAGGTGGCGTAGCCTTGTCCGTGATGTGCAGGATCTACGAAGTATCCCAGATTCGCATTTTGAAAAGGGCCTCTGGCTACGCCCGATAGCTCCATTCTGCCGATCAGCTTATCATTTTCCGGCAAAAAAAGTCCAAACGTATATCCCTGCCCGGCTCGTGCAGCCTCAAGGCCGATGGAAATCAGGCGGGCCTGTTCTTCCAGCGTAAAGTAAATTTCAGGCCGTTCCGGCTCAAATGGCTTAAGAAAATCAAAATTTTCGCGTCTAATCTCCAATAATCGTTCTGCATCACTTACTTGTAAAAGCCGAATCTGTAGCCCCGGATGGGTGGAAGTGATCAAACTTGCGCCATTGGATTCATTTAACATTGTCATTTCCCTTCTTTCTCTGTTTTTCGTATGCATGTATTTACAGGGCAGAAAAATACCCCAGGTGCATGAAAGCAACCCAGGGTATCCTCATCCATTTCATTCGAGATTCAGTCCGTAACAGGCATCCAGCCAGGCATCGTCGTCAACGCACCCCACAGGTAGTCCGGAATGACCAGCTCCTGTTGAGCTTGCTTGGACAATGTCGTGCGGATCGTATCTTCAGTGCCGTGTTGCACCTTCTGAACCCATTGCGGTTCCATCAAAAGCGGACGTCCCAGTGAAACCAGCGGTACACCTGTCTCCAGTGCGCCGAGAGCTTCGTCAGGCGTATTCAGCGAGCCAACGCCCATGACAGGCACACGGTCGCCCACCTTTTCATGAATAATAACGGTACGGGATTGTTCTGCACTACGATCACGAATGGACCCGCCGAAGAAATGATTGACGGAAATGTGCAGGTAATCCAGACCTTGATCTGCCAAGCGGTCAACGAGCACCAACGTATCGTCCAGTGTAATGCCCGGCGTGGTTCCTTCTTCGGGAGACAAGCGATATCCAAAAATGAAAGGCTGCTTCGCATGCTCTGCGATCACTTTCTTCACTTCATGAACAATCGCCAGCGGGAAGGTCAAGCGCTTCTCAAGGCTGCCTCCCCACTCATCGGTACGAAGATTGGAATGCGGGGAGAAGAACTGCTGTACCAGATATCCATTCGCTCCGTGAAGCTCCACACCATCATAGCCCGCTTCAATCGCGCGGCGAGTAGCTTCGCCATAGGCACGGATAACGCGGTGAATATCGTCGGTAGTCATTTCACGCGGCACAGGTGCGCCTTCTTTTTCCTCAGCCACCGCGCTTGCGCTGATCGGCTGTCCGTCCGGTATCTGATCCGGTGGGCACAAACGACCGCCATGATAAATTTGCAGAATCGCTTTTGCGCCCTCCTGATGAATCGTGTCAGCTAGACGGCGCAGGCTCGGAATCATTTCATCCTTGTCCGCACCAAACTCATTTACAAAGCCTTTACCATCTGGAGTCACGTACACGCAAGCGGTAATGACCGCACCTACACCGCCGGAACGCTCACGATAGTAAGCCAACTCCTGATCACTGACTTCACCATTTTCATGAGACGCAAAGTTAGTCATCGGTGCCATCGTAATACGGTTTTTCAACGTAACGCCGGATGGCAGAGTAAAAGCTTCAAATAACGGTTTATATTTTGGATTCATTTCGGTACTCTCTCCTT
The DNA here is from genome assembly GCF_014858585.1 of Paenibacillus sp. 23TSA30-6. Classification (NCBI taxonomy): domain Bacteria; kingdom Bacillati; phylum Bacillota; class Bacilli; order Caryophanales; family Paenibacillaceae; genus Paenibacillus; species Paenibacillus sp. 23TSA30-6. The sequence goes on from NZ_SLTL01000021.1 coordinate 64,191, forward strand.
TAATGTAAGTCAGATCAAAACGAATATGGGCTGTTACCATGATGCCGAAAACGAATTCAAGGCAACTTTACTCTTATGAAGCATGTGTAATATTGCTTACTTAAATACAGTGGTTATAATAACCACAGTATAATGATCCGCTCATATAAAGTCAAATAAAACCCTTCTGATCCTCCCTAAAAACCATTCGGTGAGCCTGTACAATTCCAAGTGCCTGACGGCGTTTTAGCTATCTCCCTGCTGTGCTGTCCTTTTCTTCCCGACGGGAAAACCAGGTCGCAAGCAGCGAGCCGGAAATATTGTGCCACACGCTGAAAATTGCACTCGGCACAGCGGCAATCGGATTAAAATGAGCCGCTGCCAGCACAGCGCCCAGCCCGGAATTTTGCATCCCTGTTTCCAGCGTAACGGCTTTGCGTTTGGACAGATTCATTCCGAACAGCTTGGCAAACCAATACCCGAGCAGGAACCCGATGCCGTTATGCAAAATCACCACAGCAAAAATAATCGGGCCGGTTTCCAAAATCTTGCCTCTGCTGCCTGCGACTACAATAGCCACGATCAGCACAATAGCCAGCGTCGATACGAGCGGCAGTGCCTTGACACTTGCTTCAGCCTGTTTACGGAACAGCGATTTGACGATAACCCCCAGCACAATCGGTACAATAACCACGACGAGAATATCCATAATTAGCGACTTTGCATCAATATTCATCCACCGTCCAGCAAGCAGGCTGATCATGGCCGGGGTTGCCAGTGGCGCGATCAGCGTCGACACCGAAGCAATGGATACTCCCAGCGCCACGTCGCCTTTTGATAAAAGGGTCATCACGTTGGAAGCGGTGCCGCTTGGGCAACACCCTACCAAAATAACACCAACAGCAATATCTGGCGGTAGCTGCAATACCAGCGCTAACGCAAAAGCCAAAAACGGCATGATTAGATAATGCCCGACTACACCAATAGCCACATCAACCGGACGCCGGAATACTTCACGAAAATCAGCCGAGGACAGTGTCAGCCCCATACCGAACATCACGATGCCAAGGAATAGCTGTATGTATCCTTTCAGTCCTGTAAACGCCGCAGGGAAGAAAAATCCCAGACACGCAAATAAAAGTACCCAGATCGAAAAGGTTCCTCCTACGAACTTCCCCGCTTTTTCCAAACCATTCATTCTCCTATCTCCTCACTTCTAGTGCTTAAAATTTTTATCATTGGACTACATATGACTGCATATAAATACACCTTTTTAATAAAATATTTGTAGCATGAAACTTTTCCCGGCAAGGACATATTTGGTAGCAAAGTGGGTATATTCATAGTAGAAGATTGTGACCAGTCGGTCATTCCACGGTTCATTATTCATTGAGGAGGAGATGCCCTATGTCACGAAGCCATTCATTGAAATGGTGGACTATCATTGCGTTTATCGCTGTCATCGTCATTAACATTCTGGCTTCCACACTTCCCATCGGCGGAAGAAGCACCGCTGCCGTATCCAACATGTACCCTACCCTGCTGACACCTGCGGGTTATGCCTTTTCCATCTGGTCGGTTATTTACTTGCTGCTTGCCTGCTTTATTGTGTATCAGGCTACATCGGCAGGACAAACCAAGACGAGCGTTCAGTCTATCGGTTTTTTCTTTATTTTAAGCTGTATCTTCAACATGATCTGGATTTTTTTGTGGCAGTATGTATATGTAGAGTTGTGTGTGATCGTCATTATCCTGTACTTGCTCTCTCTGGCTGTCGTATATGTACGATCTCGTACGCCGCAACCAACCCTCGGGGAAATGTGGTTCGTCAAGCTACCGTTCAGTCTGAACCTTGGCTGGGTATCCGTCGCTACCATCATCAACATCGCGGTGGCACTGGAAAAGAACGAGTGGAACGGCTGGGGACTCAGCGATACCACATGGGCGATCATCTTCCTGTTCATTGGCACCGTGCTTGCTATCATGGTCAGCTTTCCATATCGTGACAGCATTTATCCACTTGTGTTCGTGTGGGCTTATGTCGCCATCGCCATCAAGCATCCGGACAATGAAAACGTGCGGCTGGCTGCATTCATTCTGGCCGCAATCATCCTGGTGTACTCGCTTTGGCTGTTCTTTGCCCGTAACCGGGACCGGGACTAAAGGAATCTCATCACGTATACCACAGGCATAAAAGAACTTCCATTTCCACATCATGTGTGGATTTTGGAAGTTCTTTTGTATTCCTTAGCCTATTCGCCCTTCAAGGCGATAACTTCAATCTCCACCAGTGCATCCTTCGGCAGACGAGCTACCTCCACCGCACTACGAGCCGGATACGGTTGTTCGAAGAAAGAGCTGTATACTTCATTTACGCTGACAAAGTCGTTCATATCTTTCAGGAATACGGTCGCTTTCACGACTTGGTTCAGGCTGCTTCCAGCTGCTTCCAGAATAGCTTGTACGTTGCTCAAGGACAGACGAGCCTGCTCCTGTACATCTTTACCGAACTCACCTGTTGACGGATTCAGTCCAAGCTGTCCTGAGGTGTAAATAAAACCGCCCGCCTCCACAGCTTGGCTATAGGGTCCGATAGCGCCGGGCGCTTTTTCAGTAGCAATTGTTTTTTTCATATGGGTTGAATGCTCCTTCCTAATACTGGTTCTCCGTATTATAGCACGGGAAGTCCAAAGCCACTATTCCGCATTAATGGATTACAGCATAACGGGTCCCCCCCAAGGTACCCTGTTATGGCTGTGCTTTAATTTTACACATTTTTATCGGCACCCGTTTTTGTTTCGGGTTCATCCTCACCGGGTGTCAGCTCAGCTCCGATGACCCGAATGATATCATTCGGATAAATATGTACGCCGCTCGCATGCGCGAGAGCGATTCGTACCATAGCCCGTGCGATCACCGAGGCCGGGATGGCGCGGTAGGAAGCCAGTTTGCCTGTCATCACGCCATCCAGTGCCTTCATCACGACGGCCGCGGCGGCTTCGCCAAAACGACGTTCGGGCCTTGTGCCTAAAATCAGCGACGGACGGAACAAATGCAACGCAGGCAAGCCAATATCGGCAAGCGCCTCCTCAGCCTCACCCTTCGTACGGTTGTAAAACACGCGCGATTCCGGGTCCGCTCCCATCGAGGAGATGGCGAGCATCTGCACCGCACCGGCCTCTTTGCCCAACCGGGCGGTCAGAACCGGATAGTCCAGATCCACCTGACGAAACTGCTCCTTGGAGCCAGCCTTTTTCATCGTCGTCCCGAGGCAGCAAAAAACATCATCAACCCCCTCGAAGGCGGATGCCGCTTCCTGCGGATGCTCCCAGTCGATGAGTGCCTGCTCCAGCTTGGGATGCTTGATTTCCAGCGCACGTCTGCCCACAACCATGACGCGGCTGTATTCCTTTTGCACCAGCAGCTCCCGTACAACATAACCCCCGACAAGCCCCGTTGCACCCACAACGACCGCTTTACGCTCCACGATAGACCTCCTTATGCCTGTCACCTGTAACGCACCTGCTCCTGCACTTGTTTACTAGGCTAATTTAAACGGCTGTTCTCCCGCCTCCCTGCTTTCAGAAGGACACATGGGCAGGTACAGGGAAAAAGTGCTTCCCTTGCCCTCCTCACTCTCCAAACGTATAAAACCGCCCAACAAGCGGGATAAATCACGGCTGATCGATAGTCCCAGCCCGGTTCCTCCATATTTGCGGTTAATGGAACCGTTCGCCTGCTGGAATGCCTCAAAAATAACATGCTGCTGGAGCTTGGAAATACCGATGCCCGTGTCTTTTACCGCAAATACAACCCAATCTCCCTCCTGCCCCTTTCGTTCCAGATGCTGTGTGCTGATCTCCAGCAATACACGTCCCTCATGAGTGAACTTAAAAGCATTAGATAACAAGTTGCGCAAAATTTGCTGTACACGTTTGGCATCGGATCGAATTTCATCCGGTATATCGCCATGCTCGTTCAAGCTGAATTCAAGCTTCTTGTCCTTGGCAGTGACTTCAAAGTGCATCATCATCACCTGCGCAATCTCGCGCACACTGATCGGCTCACTGACGATTTCCATCCGCCCTGCCTCGACTTTGGACAAGTCCAGAATGTCATTGATCAACTGGAGTAAATCATGCCCCGAAGCATAGATCAGCTCGCTATACTGGTAAAGCTCGTCCTCATCCAGTTCTTTTCCCTGCTCGTTGATGATCTGCGCCAGATTAATAATGCTATTAAGTGGTGTACGCAGCTCATGCGACATCGTTGCCATAAAATCCGATTTATATTGGGAAGCCACCATTAACTGTCTGGCCCGTTCTTCCAAAATGATTTTCGTCTTCTGTAACTCATCGCGTTGTTCCGATAATAGCTGATTGGCCTGTATAATCTGATAATTACGCATCTGCTCCATCTGGAAATCACGTAAAATCAGCGCAAATAAAAAGCTAAGTACAATACCAATAGGCAAAGTGAGAGGAACAACCTCCGCCACATAATAGCGCCATGGAATGACGCCCAGAAAGGCAATATTCAACGTATTTACGATATTAACCGCTAAAATAGTCACTGATGCCTTAATAATCAGACGGCAGGTGGAACGGCGCATCCAGTAGTTCAATCCGGCGCACAGCACGCCCAGAATGCTCATATTCAGAAAGCCGACCCACGCCGCCATATTCACCCCGAAGGTAAACCTTGTAAGCCCGATCGCTACCCCGATAATAATAAGTGTATAGGAGCGGGGATACACCAACGCCGCGATAATCAACGGAACAAAGCGCAGGTCAAAAATAACCGTCTCACTAAAGTTAAAACCGAAGCAAGAGCTAACCCATCCGCCAAATACCACCAGCAGTACCGAGCTGATATATTTAAATCGCGAAGAGGTACGACTCAACCCATATTTATAAATCACGTTCGCCACATAGGCAACGGCAATCAGCATCCCCAGATTCATTAGAAACATCATTGAAAACTGCATGGACTCACACTCCCATAGCGCGAAAAATTGGATGCCAGGCCTATGCTGACCGCTTTTGCTTTTCTCGTATATCATAACATGAAGCTTCAGCTTTCGACATGTCAAAGATGCGTACATCCCTATATAAAAAAGACGAACCGCAACGGCTCGCCCTGGTGGATATACAGTATAGGGTCAACTCATGATGCCCTTGTTCCGGCGCCATTCTTCGACAAATAATTCAGCAAAGTAAGGGTCCCACTGGGTTCCTTTTCCCTCTTCCAATATCATAACCGCTTTTTCTTTCTGCATACCCTTCCGGTATGGGCGGTCAGACGTCATCGCATCATACGCATCCGCTACCGCGATGATCCGTCCAAATAGCGGGATATCCTCCCCGCAGAGCTGGTCTGGATATCCTTTGCCATCATAACGCTCATGGTGCGAACGCACGCCGGGCAAATAAGGAGCCATGGCATCGGCCGGCTCCACCTGGCGGAGAATGCTTTCTCCCATGACCGGGTGCATTTTAATCTGGTCAAATTCCTCATCCGTCAGCTTGCCATCCTTGAGCAGCACGGCATCGGCTACGCCGATTTTGCCGATATCATGCAGTAATGCCGTTTTGCGCAGCAAATCGAGGTCTGTCTCATTCAAACCGCCCCGCCGTCCAATGATCACCGAGTATTCAGCCACACGCAAAGAATGTCCTGCGGTATAAGCGTCCCTCGCATCCAGTGCTGCCGCCAAGGTGGCGAAATAACTTTCCTGTAGCTGACTGTTTTTGTCTTCCCGTTCCTTCAATCCCTCAACCATGATATTAAAGCCTTCAACCAGCTTTGCAAATTCGTCAGAGTACAAATCGCTAGCCTTATCGTTCAGGCGGCCTTCCTTCACTTCATTCATCTTTTCCAGCAAATGGCGAATTGGCTGCTCAATCTCACGGGTTAACAGCCAACCTCCCAGATAAGCAAAGGCCACACCAAATAGTAAAATCGTGCCCGCCCATACCCAATAGGAGCTGGAAAGCGTCTCATCCAGACGTTCCAGCCGAATCTGCGTAGCCAGGCAAAACAAAAACAGCGGAAAAGCACCAATCAACGTTGCACTCAGCTGAAATTTGTGCCGGAGCGATAGTAATACCCGTCCCCGAAGCGATATGTTAATTCCATATTTCTGATAAGTTCGGTCTCTAATTTCTATCAGCAACGGACGGATCGCCCTCATCGTCAGGAAAAATTCAATCATCGCGTGCATCGAAGCAACCAGACAAGCCCCTATACAGGCAATTCCCACATAATAGAAGGGCAGGGTGAGCTGTCTGGTATGAATCATCCATATGGCCATACCAGCTGCCGGGATGGAAAAACCGAGCAAATGCGGTCCCATAATACGTAACACAGACAGAATAGGCAGACGGTGAATCCGTATATACATCGCTTCTACATCCTCGAACGTCGTCCGCTTATCCAGAAAAAAGTGACGAACTGGTCCCAAATGCATCCTAAATACCAGCGTTTCGCAAACAATCATAATAATACTGGAAAAAGCAATGATCTTCATAAGACCTAAAAATTCATAATGGGCTACATTTAACGTGGAAAATAAAAAAATCGCGCCTACCAACAGAACAGCTATAAACGAACCTATAATATAGTTCAGGATAACATGCTGAATAAAACGCTTATAGATCGGCAAAATGCTACCCCTCTTTTCATCCGTACACTCACAAAACATCTTGTTTATTCAATATCGGAGTCCGGTCGGCAAAAGTTAACCTTCTTGCTTGAGCAATTTGCATAAATCCTATAAGCGAATTTTAATCAACCATATATAGATTGAGAAATTGCAGCCTTGCATTTTAGAATCGTTCTTGCTATACTATTAAAGTATGTATTAAACCCCATAGGATTCCGCGCAACAAGCTATACTCCTAATCACCGCATGGAGCTTCTCCAAATTTTATGTATAACCCTAATGTAGAATTTTGAGCTTTTGCCGAAGATTTTCACATTCACACTGGCGCGGTCATCGGAGCCGCAAGGACGAAAGAGAGGTAGGGCTTTTGTCGTTTGGAAAATGAGCAGTGGAATCGGACTGCCCCTTATGAACATGCTGACCATATTATGCAAGGCAGCAGGGGTTGAATATATATTATGCCGTCGAACCATGAAGTTCGAGCAGGCCGTGCAGTTCACGCAAGCTGCACCCATCCTCCGGATGATCCCCGGGGGATTTTTAATGTACATAGGTATTCTGTTAAGCACCATCGAAAGCATTATAGCCAAAAAAATGACCCTGCCAATACATCGGCAGGGTCTATAGCTTGATCAAAAAGGGGTTAATAAGGTCATTATAGTCACTCTTTCTTAAAACTAAATGATATGCACCTTAAAAACTCATTAATTTTTTCCAGCTTTGAGTTCTACTTTAATAATTCGTCCAGTATTCTGTGCCGTCCTGCGGCGTGGTTGGAGTAGTTGTACGCCCTGTTTCCGGGCGGGTGAACCTATCCGTTGAAGGACGCTCCCACCCTTCCAGCAAGACCACATGCTGAGTACTGGAGTTATTTTCCCATGTAATATAACGCTCCTGTTCCATATGCCGCAAAGCGGCTGTAATCTCGCCGTCCCTCTTCCCCGTTTTGATGGTCAATTCCGTCATCGTCGGCATATGGCGATGCTGGGCAAAATAGTTATACAAAATCCGTAACAGCTTTCGTTCCAAATCAGGCAACATCGTCTTTCCTCCCATTATAAAGAACATATGTTCCCATTATAGCACATGAAAATGCACCCTCCTACTGGAAGCTGCATTTTGGACTTTTACGTCCGTTTCAAATTCAGTTTTTTTCTTTCTCCTGACGACCGACAGAACGCAGCCACCAAACAATTCCACCCACGCTTCCTAGTGCAAGAACCGTCAGGAAAATAATATAGAACAGATGAAATCCACGATCACTCATGGCAATCGCCTCCTTACTTTATGTATACACTTCCCAACTAATCCTGTAAACCTCTTTTTGGAGCTCAGCTTTATTTTTTTCCAAACGCTCCACAACAGGTATCTTCTTGAGGTAAATCGGTACATGCTAATCAAATATGGTTAATACCAAATAAGAGACAGACCAAGGAGGGTATCGAATATGAAATTTCTATTGATCGTCATCATCGTCGTGCTGGTTGTTGTATTGTTCATGAGAAGACGCAGATAAACGAAGACATCCCGCATTGTTGAAAAAAGGATACAAAAAGGGCTTTCGGCCAAAGACCAAAAGCCCTTTTTCATCTGAGGTTAAGGCTCAATTACGCCTTGTTTTTCTTGCTATATTTAATGAAAGCAATCACAATCGTCACGGCAAACAATATTCCAGTAACTACCCAAGTTGTTAAAAATGCCATGTGCGAACCAACATTAGCTCCCATCGTCGGGTGCTTCATCGCTGTAAATACTGAACCTTGCACCATAAATATCGTACAAAATAAAATGATGGGCACCAGAAGAATTGTACTCGCAGTCCTCCGGTTACCTGATACCGCAATCACGCTTAGAGCGGAAATTACCAAAATCACAAAATATATAGTCGCTTCCCACAGCATAGAAGTGCTCACCGTCCGATCTTTTTTCTATCCATTTGTAAATGTCACTTCTATTGTAACAGACGTCACACAGTGAACCAAGCCATAATTTGAAATGAAAAGGGGTAAATCCTGCGGCAACGTAAATAATGTATAGTAACTACATAAAGACCCCAAAGGAGATGAACCCATGAGAAGTGCAAGTCCCTTTGTCATTGTTAACGATGTCCAGCAAACGGTGGATTACTATCAGTCTGTTTTGGGCGGAGAAATTAAAGTACTGAACAAGCAGGAAGACAAGCTTTTACACGCTGAGCTTCACTTGGGCAGCAGTCACATCCATTTTTCCGATTCCTATGGTAAACCGCTGAGAGCGCAACATGTACAAATCATTCTCGATTTTGACAGCGAAGAAGAGCTTAAACAGGCTTACCATGCACTGGCAGAAAAAGGTGCCGTTGACGTAGAGCTTCAAGATACTTTTTTTGGTGCCCTGCATGGCGAAGTGACAGACCATCTCAATCACATTGGTTGGGTTATGAACTATTTTAAAAACCGCCGTCCTTGATCTGTTGTACAAATAACCACAAGTCTCTTTCATTTGCACGGCTGAAAACGAGCCATTGCAGGACACAAAACCTGGCAGATTCCAAGCAAAAAAGGACAGCATTGGCGCTGTCCTGCTTGTATTCTTCTACCACCACTAATGACCGTTAACAGCAGATTCCATCTACCAATCTTGCCGCCGCAGAAGCTCCACCTGCTACCCTCTGCTCACTTAACTACTGCTGGCTGGCCGCGATCGCCTGCTCCAAATCGTACAAAATATCGTCTATCGCTTCCGTCCCGACAGACAAACGCAACAGCTCTGGCTTGACTCCAGCAGCAACCTGTTCCTCCGCATTCAACTGTTGATGGGTTGTGCTAGCCGGATGAATGATCAGAGATTTGGAATCACCTACATTCGCCAGATGGGAAAATAGCTTCACATTTTCAATCAGCTTGCTTCCCGCCTGACTGCCGCCCTTAATACCGAAGGTCAGGATCGCCCCTTGCCCTTTCGGCAAGTATTTTTGGGCTAACTTGTAGGATGGGTGGCTTGGCAATCCAGTGTAGCTGACCCATTCCACATCCTTGTGGCTTTCGAGATATTGCGCTACCTTCAAAGCATTCTGGCTATGTCTTTCCAGCCGTAGATGGAGTGTCTCCAAGCCCTGAAGCAGCAGCCATGAGTTGAACGGTGAAATAGCTGCTCCCAGGTCACGCAGTAGTTGTACCCGCGCCTTGATAATGTATGCAATAGGCCCCACCGCCTCGGTGTATACAACCCCATGATAGCTTGGGTCCGGCTCGGTCAGTCCAGGGAAACGGCCACTTGCTTTCCAGTCAAACTTGCCGCTGTCCACGATCACCCCACCGATGGACGTTCCGTGTCCGCCAATGAATTTCGTCGCAGAATGCACGACAATATCCGCTCCGTATTCAATGGGACGCAATAAGTACGGGCTTGGGAACGTGTTATCTACAATTAACGGAATACCGTATTCATGCGCAATCGCTGCTACAGCTTCCACATCCAGCACATTGCCCTGTGGATTGCCAATCGTTTCGGCAAATAACGCCTTCGTTTTATCCGTAATGGCTTTGCGGAAGTTCTCCGGGTCATCCGAATCCACAAAATGCACCTTAATGCCCAGCTTCGGCAGCGTCGTGGAAAACAAATTATATGTACCGCCATATAGACTGGATGCCGAAACAATTTCATCCCCTGCTCCCGCAATGTTCAGGATGGAAAAGGAAATGGCTGCTGCTCCCGAAGCCGTTGCCAACGCGCCAGCCCCTCCCTCCAGAGCTGCGATCCGCTGCTCGAACACATCCGTGGTCGGATTCATCAGGCGCGTATAAATGTTGCCGAACTCTTTTAGCGAAAACAAATCAGCCGCATGCTCGGCATCCCGAAATCCATACGAGGTGGTTTGGTATAACGGAACAGCGCGGGCAAAGGTAGTAGGATCAATTTGTTGTCCGGCATGGACAGCGAGAGTTTCGAATGACAGCTTGCGATCTTCTGACATGGTTATTTCCTCCCTTGTTATACGTGCTGTATGAATCTTCTCTTTCTGTATGCGCAATCATGAATGATTTTTCAATCATTCTCGCACAAAAAGAACGATTTGGGAAGATAATTCTCATTATTCAGGTAGGAAATTATAGATTTTCTAAAACATCAGGTTTCAGACCGGAAGGTTTTGCCCAACTGCTCACCAAGGCCGAAATAATGGCGGAAGTTATAGATGAGTGGGCTCCACTTTGCCGGATCAATGTGGTTATCACCGAGGATCATATCCTGATGAACATGCACCTGTACAGCTTGGGTTTCAACGATTGCAAAATAAGGAGAATGATCAGGAATCCGTACATCCCTCACCTTCGCTTCAATTTGAATAGGGGATTCCCTAATTCGAGCGGGCTTGACCACATTAGAGTCAATCGAAGTTAGTCCGCTAATCTCATACTTGTCTTTCTGATAGGTAAAGCCATTTTGTTGCTTATCCTCGGGTACGGGATTTTTGCCCGTGTAGGGGGCCAACCGCTCCACATGCTCCCATAAGGCAGGTCCCGGAATGTTAATCACACATTCGGGATGCCGCTTCATATTTTCAAATGCTCTCCCACCTATTCCAATACCCAGTACGACACAATCTCCCAATGCCCATGAGGAGGAAATAGGGCTGATATTGGTCGTTCCATCCTCATTCAGCGTGTTGAGTAAAATCACAGGGGTTCCATAATATAAAATGCTAGGCTTAATCGTTTTGATGTCTGGGCTGAAATTCATCTGATTTATTTGATTCATTTGGTCCATTATCCCTTCTCCTTCTGTTCAGATCTGCCTCCTTATTGTAGAATATAAATACTTCAATCTTCATCGAAGTATGGATTACAAAGGAGGATAACTGTGCCATGAGCGCCAAATCAAATGTAGCCATGATTGCTTCTCTCGTCAGCGAGCCTTCCCGCGCAGCCATCTTAACCGCCTTATTAGACGGCAGATTTCATCCTGCAAGCGAGCTGGCCCATATGGCACGCATCAAACCGCAAACCGCCAGCTTCCATTTGGCTAAATTGACCGAGGCTCAAGTCGTTACTGTAGAGAAACAAGGGCGTCACCGTTACTACGGCATTCAAAATCCCGAAGTTGCCCGGGTAATGGAGTCATTTTTATCCATAGCTCCACCTGTTCCAATCAAGTCATTCCAGCATGCTTCCGAAGACAAAGCCATACGTCAGGCAAGAACCTGCTACGATCATCTGGCAGGTCATTTAGGTGTACAGCTAACGGCTTCTCTCATTCAAAAAGATTACATTTCGCAGGATCGGGACGGGTTCTCTGTTACTGAAAAAGGGAGGGCGTTCTTTGCAGACTTTCAAATTGACCTTGAAGCAACGAAAAAAAAGCGCCGCTCCTTCTCATATAAATGCATAGATTGGAGTGAACGACGCCACCATCTGGCCGGAGCCTTGGGGAATGCTCTTTTGGACAGATTATTAGAATTAAACTGGATTCAACGCCTGCCCAAAACCCGGGCAATATACATTACAGCAGATGGTGAGAGAGGTTTTAAAGAAGTATTTTCGATAGAGATCGGGAAGGATAATTCTGAGCTGTAGTCCTTTATTTGGCGTATATTCGTTTACGTTGTTCTTCCACAAGCTGAGCCAGTTCAGGAGTAGCATATCCGGCAGGATAGAAGGCTTTAGATTGGATATGATAGGCAAGGTTTCTCGTTGATCCGTCTTTCATTTCAATTTGGAGATAGTAGCTGTTCCCGGCCAATCCCTTGGTCTGTTTGTACATTTGGTCAAATGGAACGTAGTTCAGTTTAGGATAGGCTTCGGAAAAATGCGATATAAAATTGCGCCAACTTTCTCCCCTTTGTGCAAATTACTATTGTCGTTCTCATAGCTGGCCCTATAGGTAACGCCATTCCATTTTGCTAAAGATGCGTAATCAATAGTTACATTTGAACACTCTTTTTCGTGCTTATCCGATGGCCCCACTTGTGTGGATTCTACAGACGATTTTTCATGTTCCTCGTCCTTCGCTGGCGTGCAGCCGGATAATAGTAACACTGCGGTACTAGCTACTGCTATAGTTCGTCTAAACAACGTGAAGCTGTTCATTGATCATCCCCCCCTGAATACTCAGACGGGTTCACATCCTGAATGGTTACTAACCACTGGACTGATTAATAAATTTCGACACCTGTTTAGGATTTAAAAGATATGGTCTTGGCGCACCTCCTGTTGGGGAATACTGTGTCCCAGTCTGAAGGATTACGTTTTAATTATTTAGGCTACACATCAGCGACAGCATATCAGTGCATGATTTCTTTCTTATTCACCTTAACACCTGATAAAGATTGATCAAACATATCGAGAATAAAAAGGAAGCGCTCAGCTTCACGAAATACATGATCGGCTAATAAAGGATGGATAATACTTTTTATTCGGCATTCGTCGATTAAATCACGCGCTGTTTTCTTAAAATCACGCAAGGACTTAACAGAGACACGGTTTTCATCAACAAATTGACTCAAGAGTGGAACGGTCTGCGACTGTGGCCGCATATGACTTAAATCAATTGCTTGAAACATCAGTGTATCAAAATCATTGCTAAACTCCCTAGCTTGTTCAACCAGTTTACGTTCGGATGGATCAAGCAAATGGCCTATAAATTTTGCGTGATCGGCCATGATTTTTAAGAAAAATACATTTTCATCAATAATTGCATCGGGTAATGGTTCGAGCTTTCCCGAATTGAGTTCCTCTAAACGGTTTCTGAAATAATTCGCTTCCCGGCTTACATGATCTACCAGTAAAGGGAAATTGGTTTGTCCGGGAAGCTTGCATTGCAATATAAGGCCCAATACCATTCTCTTAAACGCCCAAATATGAGTCGCTGCATTCTGGACCTCCGTATTAAACTCTTTGATTGTATGAGGGTCAGTATCGATATTAAAATCGTGTGATCTTCTCTCAATATCCTCAAAAATAGCATGAAACTGATTGGCTTCTTTAATGAGTTGAGTATCTTCCGCTCTAAAACCTAACCCCAGAAAAAATGAATGCTCCTTCATGATCCTGGACCAAAATCGTATCTCATCTAATGAGCGCGCAACGAATGCATCCAATCCTATCCCTCCTCTGTGTGAGCAAAAAGCACTTACTTAGTCATATGGAATATGCCTTGTCATTATGATTATCGAAGTCCCGCGTCTCATACAAATCTAATTCCGAAGTTGTTTAGAAGTTCTGCTAGAAGATGACTTTTTTTAGGGACATTCACCCAACAATATGAGTTCGAATAATGTAGCACTATTATGCAGATACATTCGGTAATACAACCATACGATCATTATTGGCGATCGGATCAAGTAACACCTGCTCATCTAATGACCAAAAATCCCCATTGTGTAAGCAAGGCGAAGGTTGAATTGAAAAGCTTCATGCGTATGCTGTGGGAACAACATATAGCCTGGACCAGGATGACCATCCTTAGCTTGGTCTTTCATCTACCTGATGTGAACGTGGTTACCGCCCGGCTTCTTCAAAATGCAACAGATATGGGGAATTCACTTCGGCCTTTGTATGGTGATCATGTAGCTCAAACATACGGTAACTTAATTAGGGAGCATTTAGTGCTTGCTGCGGACTGTTAAAGCAGCCATAGCAGGAGATCAAAATCTGGTTGCAACTACAGAAAAAAAGTGGTTTTCCAACGCCGATGAAATTTCCGAGTTTTTAAGCCGTATCAATCCCTATCTACCTAAAGAAGAATTTAGGAAAATGTTCTACGAACACTTAACTTTAACAAAATCAGTGGCTGTCTCAATGATCACCAACGATTATAAAACAAGTGTTCAGATATATGATAAAATTGAGGCGGAAGCGTTAGAGATGGCGGATACGATCACTGACGCAATCGCTAAACAATTCCCTGGAATATTTATGTAATTCCACTTATTTTAACAAAAAAGCACAACCTTCAAAAGGCTTGAAAGGCGTACTTTGCACATCGGGGAAGTTTAAAAACCTTTTAACTTATTGAAGAACTTGGATTCGACGCTATAGACGCTGGCGGTTTAAATGAATTCTGGCGACAACAGCCTGAAACCCCCAGCTATCGCGAACACAACGCAGCAAGTGTCCGCCAAGCTTTGTCCAAAGCAAGTCCCGAACGCAGCGCTGAATCTAAAGCCTAAGTATTTCTTGGGCGGGAAACTAAGACGAAAGGACGCCGTACCCGGCTATAAGCCAGCGGAGTCTTTTAGGTCTACCCGGAATTCAACTGTTCTCGTATAAAATCTTTACGGGCGATCTTAACCGACTCTGGTGTGATCTCCTCCACCACTCCGCCATAATCCTCAAATGTCACACGTAATTCTTCATCGACGGATACAACGTATACATGTACCTGGGTTAAAGCCGCTCCAAATAGCTCCATGTCTGTTTTCAACATTTTATATGTATGCTTCAAGACGATCACCTCGAATATTTCATTCGGTGAACAATATAACAATTCCTTCTACGACAAAAATCCCTGTAAATGCTATCCCTTGTTGCTTACGAGATTCAACTGGATGTCACAGCGCCCTTCCCCTTCCAACCATAGCAGTTCATTAAGCAAAAAAGTCATGCCATCCATAGAGCGTAGCTGGTCAATGGTTTCTGAAACAACCTCCATGAGATCACGCTGAATGCCTTCTGCCAGTTGCAACCCACCACTGTCACCATCGACGAATAAGTGTGTATGTTCGGGATGCTCCAACCTCCGCACATGACGCATCCACAAACGTCCGTCCTCAATGTGAAAGAAGTAGCGTCCATCATAAAGCACACCTTCATATATTTCATACATATGTAAATGGTCAAAAGGTCCATATACCATTGCCACCCATTCTAGTATGGTTGATTTAGTCTCCATTTTTATGCACTCCTTCTTAGTGTTTATCCGTCCAACTTGGTAAGGGCTCCTGACAATTCCCTTATTACCTAATGGGTGGGTTATGTAGCAGCGATTCACTATCATTACAAAACATATTTATATCGCAAATACATTGTTATACACAAAATTGGAATTTAAATTTCTAGCATCTGTGTTCTTCACATCAAGAATATATACTGCTTCATGTTTACTCACGTAGAATTGCGGATTAACTTGCTGTACAATAATGAAGAACCACTTTGATTAGATGCGAATTTTTGTACTATCTTATCATCAACTATGTCAATAACGAGATTGTTGCCGTGGTCATAAATCAATATTCCGATTTAACGTTATTTCGTTATTTATAATATAACCATATAACGTTATTGTCAATATATTTTTGCGTTATTTTTTAGTTTCACTTAAAATCAACACAAACATAACTAAGCAAGAATCAAGGGGAAGGAACGGTCGATTATATGTCAAAAAAAGCTATAATCGTAGTCAAGCTTGGAAAGATTCTGGAGTCAAAGGGAATGACACAAGGGACTTTATCTCAGTTAACAGGGCTACGCCCAAGTACCATTAGTGAAATTGTCCGTGGTTCCCGTAGTGTTTTGAATAAAGACCATCTGGCAAAGATTATTGAGGTACTTGAAATTACAGATATCGGGGACATAATTGAAATTGATTACATATTGAATGCCAAAGAAAGTACTGAATAATCCAAAAAGGACCAGAGCTGCTGAGGGTCCTTTTTACGTTGGGACAGAGTTTCTATTGGTGCAGAGGGAATGTTAAAAAATCAGCCACTATAAGAAACGAGCTCCAATGCAGTTTTAGTCTTTTTGTTGGGAGCCGTAAAACCTCAGCTTATATATTCCACTTGCATCAAAATTGTTTAAGAACACCTCTGGCATTCATATATCACTGTTACGTTGGATACTACTCTAACGCACTCCCAAATCTTCAGGAAGCAGTTATTCAACAGAACATTGGTGGCCCTATCATAAGTATAAGGAAGAACTAACACTTCACCATAGAAATAAACATCCTAAAAATCAACATTTATTTATAGATATAGACTTTAATGTTTAGACAATCCTTCTAACCCCGTTTTATAATTCAGTTGTCACTACATATATTAGGAGGAAGTCATGAAAAATATCATGTTTAAAAAACTAGGAACAATCATGTTAGCTCTTATCATTGGGGTTTCAGTGTTCTCATTGTTCCCTACCGTTACAAAAGCTGAGACTACAAATGTAACTTGGAAAAACGGATCTGTAGTAACTTCTCTAGGGAGCGTAGGACAAAGCGACAAAGCGACAGTGGGAAAAACAAAAGGAAAATGGTATTGGGAAGTAAAGGTTAGCCACAGTATTTCATTAGTAGGAATAACAGGTGAATCTGGTCCGAAATATCAAGGATACTACGGTTATAGTGGTCAAATTATAAATAACATTACATCAGACGTACGAACAGCTTATGGTCCTACGTTTGGACTTAATGATGTTATCGGTGTTGCACTGGATTTAGATAGCGATAAAATTGTTTGGTACAAGAATGGTGTTTCCCTGGGAGCCAACACCGTTAAACCATCTGAACTAGAAGGGTCTCAGGTTTTCCCGATGGTCATGAATGGAACATCTGGAACAATGACTTGAAGCCAATTTTGGAGCAAGCGCTTTTAAATATTCTGTACCAGAAGGTTTTTTACCTTATCAAGCTACTGGCGAATCTACAAAACCTGACCCATCTACAAAGCCTGATCCATCTACAACACCGGATCCGTCTACAAAGCCTGATCCGTCTACAACACCGGATCCGTCTACAAAGCCTGATCCGTCTACAACACCGGATCCGTCGGATACAGATGAGTCCTCCCAACCAACTGGTGACCGCGCTATTCTGACTGTAACAATGGACAATGGATTGGATAAAGAATTCGATCTGAGTAAGAAAGAACTGAGTGCCTTCATCGCTTGGTATGACGCAAAAGATGCCGGCAGAGGCGCTTCATTCTTTGCCATTGATAAGCATAATAACAACAAAGGTCCATTCAGCAACCGGAAGGACTACGTAATCTTCAATAAAATCCTTACCTTTGAAGTAAGCGAGTATTCAACTAAATAAACATTATGAAGGACTTCATATCGGCTAACATGCCAATGAAGTCCTTCTTTACAGTTACTCTAATCTCGAAATCACGCCTAAATTGCACTACTGGACGATACATTTTTTCTAGACTAAAGGTTTGCAAATCGTTTTATTTCAGGTCTCCAAAAGCGTAGAGACCGCGCTGTGCTTGAGGTTGTAATGTGTTAGTGAAGGGAATTAAACCCCCGGCTTTGCGACATAGTCTGATCTGACAGACTGAATCGTTTATACAATTTTTAGCAACGCATTACGTCCGATATCACATATTAATGAAATGCCTTTAGAATAGAATGAGCCACTGTTTATTATCATTGATGTAAAACTTGAAAAGTATTACATATTCAACACTAATATTCGATAATAAAAGGTAACAAGATAAAATGAGCAACTACCTCAACCGATGAGGATACTCACAGGAGAATTCATCATGCCAAAGAAAGTTTTATTGATTACTCTACTTTCTGTAGCTCTAACAGCTTGTGGAAGCAATATAAAAGAAGAAACAACAAAAGCAGGGTCTAATTCTTCAAGTACATCCTTTGCTACAGAACAAACAGCGAGCAATGAGAATACTGCTCAGCAAAGTTCTACAAATAATCAGGTCACAGATCAACAATATTTATTTGCCGAATTCATGAAAAATGGGACACCTGTTTTAACAGAAGATCAAGCTTCTATGGAGCAAGCATCTTACGACTTCATTGTTAAAAACAGTGACTTATTTCCTTCAACAGATAAAAGCAAAGTCATTAATCTAGTAGACAAATCTGTAACAACAAAACACTTAAATAAAAATCTGAATTTATACTTAAACAAATTTGTAAAAATAAGCGGCGATGTAATAGATATAGAAGAAGATAACATTGCTGCAGGGACAATGGCTATCGTTTATATTAGTGATGAAAATGATAATACAGTAATGGCAGTATATCCAGGTGCAAGTGGAGAAATCTTTGAAGGAGACGTTGCTTCAGTTATTGGAGTTCCTATCGCTAATTTTTCGTATGAAAATGTTTCAGGTGGTTATACGAATACTACACTGTTAGCAGCTTCTTTTCTTTCAAAAGAAAATCAATAATTTTAACAAAGTAAGCCCTTCGGGGCTTTTTCTTTTAAATCACAACAGAATTGGTGAAATTAAGTGCGTTCCGGTAAAGTTCCCGTAAGATACTTAATTTTTTAAGAAATTGTATATTCACTATGAAAAGCGATCTTTCAGGTGAGATTGTGACTCCTTCCGATGGACAATGGATTGGATAAAGAGTTCGATCTGAGCAAAAAAGAACTGAATGCCTTCATCGCTTGGTATGATGCTAAAGATGCCGGCAGAGATGCTTCATTCTTTGCCATTGATAAGCATAATAACAACAAAGGTCCATTCAGCAACCGGAAGGACTACGTAATCTTCAATAAAATCCTTACCTTTGAAGTAAGTGAGTATTTAACTAAATAAACAACAAGAAGGACTCTATCCGGCTAAATGCCCATTGAGTCCTTTTTTTACATTTACTGACTAAAGGTTTGCAAACTGTTTGCATTCTCCTCACTCCAACAAAAAAGCGCGGCTTCCAAAAAGCTTGGAAGCCGCGCTGTGCTTGAGTTTCATAGAATGCTGGTGAAGGGAATTGAACCCCCGGCCTACGCATTACGAGTGCGTTGCTCTACCCCTGAGCTACACCAGCAGGTCAGTGTAACTGACAACAAAAACTATTATACTCTTAGTTACATAAAAATCAATCACTTACATCAACTTTTTCAACTAGGATTTGGATTTAGTTCGGTAACATTTCCTGTCGCGGTGCCAGATAGTTTATCTGCGACGGAACGGAGCTTTTGGTGACTGGAGGAAGGCTTGTCACGGCGATCATCAATTTTGACCGAGGTGGAAACGCGCTTGGCTCCTGACAGGAATGGCGCTTCGTGCAGCGCAGCAATGGCGGTGAACACATCGTCCAACGAACCTTCAATAATTGTACTCATGGAGGTAAGCTCATAGGTAATTCCTTTTTGCGTCTTCAACACTTTTTGCATCTGGGCAACGTAGTCGCTCAGGCTTGTACTCCCCGTACCAATCGGGATCACTGTCACTTCTGCAATAGCCATCGCCAAGTTCCTCCTTTAATTTAAAATCGTCACTTCTTTAAAAATCTAAAACCTCAGTCCGATAGAGCGAGCAACCTTATTTCACAAAAAAAGTTCATATGTATGCTGCTTGTTTCTGTAGGAAACATCTTTATCATTCATTGTACCGTTCAAACAGCCTCAATTCAAATACAGCCCGCGACTTCTCTGCATATTTTGATTTTCCATTCCTTTTCCTTTACGTATGGCTTCGAATGTTGCTATAATACTCCTTGCACTTATTTGAAATTTTAAGTTTATACACACAATATGTTGGGTTAAATATTCATAACACGTCTAAATATAGTGATGTAGCCGATAAATCGTACGGGAACCATCTTTTCCCCCTTCATTGGCAGGTGCATCGCTATTTCTATGTTATTGGATTACATACAGCCCCCAAATGCTGTCTGAACCATCGCTTTTTCATCATTATCTTTTTCATCATGATCATTTTCATGCCTATTCCCTAAGTATGAATTCCAAATCAGGAAAGCGAGGAATTAATCCTATGCCACAACTCGTAACCAAACCAAACAATCGCCAGTTGGCTTTTGATGAAATACGCATTTCCGTATATGCCGACCGTGTACTCAGCGGGCTGGACAAGCTGGATAAAGATCGTCTCATTCGTGGTGTAACCAGTAAGCTGCGCCGGGACGAAGTGACGGGAGATGAAATCAGCAACGCGTTTGCGATGGCTGCCCTTGAACTGGTTAGCAAAGAAGAACCAGACTGGAAATTCGCTGCTGCGCGTGCTTTGCTCACTTCCTTATATAAAAAAGCGGCTACTCACCGCCGTTACAAATCCTACGCAGACGAGCCTTACGGTGCTTTTTATCCACTCATTACCGAGTTAGTCGAAAAGGGAATCTACCGTCAAGAGCTGCTCGACTACTATACCAAAGAGCAAATTGACGAGTTAGGCGAAGCCATTTTGCCACAAAATGATTTGCTGTTCGATTATATCGGGCTATTGACGCTGTCTGAGCGCTATTTGGCAAATGATTTTGATGGACGCGTGATGGAACTGCCACAGGAACGCTATATGATCATCGCGATGTACCTGATGCACCAAGAACCTGCCGACAAGCGTATGGAACTGGTCAAGGAAGCATACTGGGCGATGAGCAACATGTACATGACGGCAGCTACACCAACCATGTCCAATGCCGGAAAAAAGGTGGCCGGACAGCTCTCCAGCTGCTTTATCGACACCGTAGACGACTCGCTGGAAGGCATTTTCGACTCCAATACCGATGTAGCCCGTCTCAGCAAAATGGGCGGCGGCATTGGCGTATACCTCGGTAAAGTACGGGCACGTGGCTCCGACATCCGTGGACACAAAAATACAAGCTCCGGCGTCATCCCGTGGATTCGCCAGCTGAACAATACAGCGGTCAGCGTAGACCAACTGGGTACACGTAAAGGCGCGATTGCCGTCTATCTGGACGTATTCCACAAAGATATTCTTGCGTTCCTCGACCTGAAGCTGAACAACGGCGACGAGCGGATGCGTGCGCATGACGTGTTCCACGGCGTATGTCTGCCCGATCTGTTCATGGAGCGGGTGGAAGCACGTGGCGAATGGAATCTGTTCTGCCCGCATGAAGTGAAGAAGGTCATGGGCTGGAAGGATGACAACGGCCGTCCACTGGGGCTGGAGGATTTTTACGATGAAGCCTTTGGTACAGGCTCCTTCCGCGAGAAGTATGAGGAAGCGTCACAGCATCCAATTCTCTCCCGCATTACGGTGCCTGCTATCGACATCATGAAGCGCCTGATGAAATCGCAGTTGGAAACAGGTACTCCGTACATGTTTTACCGCGATACGGTAAACCGTGCGAACCCGAACCGCGCCCACGGTATGGTATATTCCTCCAACCTGTGCACGGAAATTATGCAAAACCAATCTGCAACTGTAGTGGAAAAAGAAGAACTGGTCACCAAGGACGGACAAACACGCATTGTCATTTCCAAAATTCCTGGCGACTTTGTTGTATGTAATCTGAACTCCATCCATCTGGCTCGCGCCGTTCCGGCAGGTGTGCTGGATCGTCTCGTACCGATTCAGGTACGTATGCTGGATAACGTTATTGATATTAACAATATTGAGGTGCTGCAAGCACAATATACGAACAGTCAATATCGCGCAGTCGGTCTGGGTACGTTCGGACTGCATCATCTGCTCGCACTTGAAGGCATCCGTTGGGAATCCGATGAAGCGGTAACTTATAACGATCATTTGTACGAAAAAATTAACTATCTGGCTGTAAAATCAAGCATGGAGCTCGCGAAGGAAAAAGGCCGTTATGCCAAATTTGAAGGCTCTGACTGGTCTACCGGGCATTATTTCACATCCCGTGGCTATACGGACGGTACACGTGAAGGCAAATTTGTCACCACGTCCGAGTGGAGTGAACTTGCGGAAGAAGTCAAACAAAACGGTGTTCGCAACGCATGGCTGTTCGCCATCGCGCCTAACGGTTCCACCTCTATCATCGCAGGTTCTACGGCCAGCATTGATCCATTGTATGAGCTGCTTTCCTATGAAGAGAAAACAACCTACAAGATCGCTAACCCTGCACCGGACTTAAACGAAAAAACGATCTGGTACTACAAAACGGCTTTCCTGCTGGATCAGCATGCTTCGATCAACATGGCTTCTGCCCGTCAGCGTCATATTGATCAAGGCCAAAGCTTTAACCTGTATGTGCGCCCGGATATCAAAGCTACTGAATTTCTGGAACTGCACATCCATGCCTGGAAATCAGGTATGAAATCAACCTATTATGTACGCAGTCGCGCACTGACGATTGAAGAATGCGATAGCTGTGCATCCTAAAATAAAAGGAGAGAATCTCCCATGCAGTTACAAAAGATTTTTAACACGGAAGCACCTAACCGCTCTACCCGCATTATTGAAGGCGAAAACTCCGGCATTCTGAACTGGAACGATATTCGGATGCCGCATATGTACAAGCTGTACAAGGTGCTGCTGCTCAACCACTGGATTCCGGATGAAATCCCGATGTCCAAGGACGCATCCCAATTCCCAACACTGGATGCCGAAGAACAGCGCACGTTCAAAATCAACATCGGCCTGCTGGCCGTGCTGGATTCCATGCAAACGATGTTCGTCGGGGATGTAAAACGCTACTTTACCGATTCTTCACTGGAAGCTGTGTCGGCCATTATCGGGCAGCAGGAAGTCGTGCATAACCAGTCCTACTCTTACGTGCTGTCCTCTCTGGTATCGGATCAGGAGCAGAAGGAAATTTTTGAATACTGGAAAAATGATCCTGTGCTGCTGGAGCGTAACACGTTCATCTCAGACATTTATCAGGAGTTCCGTGATGAGCAGAATCCGCAAACCTTTTTCCAGGCGATGGTGGCGGACTTGATTTTAGAGGGCATTTTCTTCTATAGTACGTTCGCTTTCTTCTATAATTTGGCCCGTGATCAGAAGATGATGTCGACCAGCCAAATGATCTCGTATATCCAGCGGGATGAAAATCAGCATTGCTACTTTTTTGCCGAAGTGTTCAAGCAATTGTTGTCTGATTTCCCTGAGCTGGACACGAAAGAAAATACGGATTATGTATACCGCATGATCGACCGTGCAGTCGAGTTGGAAACCAACTGGGCGCACTACACGCTCAAAGAGGTTCGCGGCATCGACCTGAACGAACTGGGCGATTATATCAAGTATATGGCGAACATGCGCCTGAGACTGCTCGGTATGGACAAAGCCTACGAAGGTGTAGACGTAAATTGTATGCCTTGGATCAAGCCGTTCTCGGATGAAGCGCTGAACGCGACAAAAACTGACTTCTTTGAAGCAAAATCGCGCAATTACGGCAAGGTCGGAGACGACAACGGATTTGACGATTTGTAATTAAGCAGATACAGCCTTAACTCGGTATTTACCGGGCTAGATCTTTTAATTAATTCCCTATACTCACCCGATTACACAAAAACAGCCTAACGATGTATATACGTCGTTAGGCTGTTTTGTGTTTCTACAGAATCCAGCAACTGATTGCGAAAAGCACAGGAAATCTTGGAAAAGTGCCCTATGGATTCAATGGAATAATCCTTACAATTAATAGTAAAGACAATGCATAATCACGTTTGCAACACATTGAGCGGCTACACTTTGAAGGGGTGCTTGAACATGATAAATTTGGCAAAACGCAACTATTGGTCTCTTAGTATTTTTAACTTCGCTTATCTGTTTACATGGTCTGCGGCCATGTCTTTTTTTGTCATTTGGCTGGGGCAAAGCCTGGGGATTTCAGAAACCTACACGGGGTTTCTATACGCGGCTAATTCAATCGTCGCCTTGGTCATGCAGCCCCTGTTCGGTTACTTATCCGACAAGCTGGGCTTGAGAAAACATCTGCTGTACATACTCTTTACGATCCTTTTGCTCGTCGGACCCTTTTTTATCTATGTGTACGGTCCATTGCTTCAAACGCAGTTCGTCATTGGTGCCATTGTCGGTGCGCTATTTATCGGCCTGGTGTTTAATGCAGGTAACGGTGTCGTCGATTCGTATATGGACAAAGTTTCGCGCAAATACGGCTTTGAATACGGACGGGTTCGTATGTGGGGTTCACTCGGGTGGGCGGCGGCTACTTTTGTTGCGGGACGGGTCATCAATATCAATGTAAATCTGACCTTCTGGATTGCCTCCGTATCCGCCGTTGTTGCTATGATCTGTATCTTCCTGACCAAAGTCGAAATTTCCGGACAGGAGCAGCAAAAAACAGAATCGTTGAAGCTAATGGATGTGCTGCATCTCGTACGTACCACAAAGTTCTGGTTTCTTATGCTATTTATGGTGGGTGTGACCCAAATTTATGAGGTATATGACCAGCAGTTTGCCACATATTTCGTATCGCAGTTCAGTTCCAAAGCGGAAGGAAATCAATTCCTTGGCGATTTGAGCGCTGCGCAGGTTTTCCTGGAATTTGTGTTCCTGTTTGTTACCCCTTGGTTTGTGAACAAAACGACCGCCAAATGGGCATTGATTATTGCCGGGGCGATTATGTCGTTGCGTATTATCGGTTCTTCGCTGCCATTCGGTTCCATATGGGTGGCTGCGATGAAGATGATTCACTCCCTGGAGAAGCCGCTTATTCTGGTGGCCATTTTCAAGTACATTACCGTTAACTTTGACCAGCGGTTGTCCTCCACCATGTACCTGTTGTATTTGTTTATGGGCTCCCTGGTGGTTTCCGTTTTCTCGCCAATTGTCGGACATATGTATGAAGTTATGAATTTCCCAATTACTTATTTAATTCTGGGTTCCATTGCAGGTCTGTTCACCATCATTTCCTGCTTTACGCTGACAGCAGACAAGAAGAATGGGGAGCGATATTTGGAGGAACGTCGCAAGCAGGACCTGAAAAGAGCAGTTAAAAAAGCTGAAACAGTTCATTCGTGATCTAATGGTGACATCGACATCCAAATCATAAGGTTTGTCCGCAAGGCTTCATTTGCTAAAAATACACTGGAGCAAGTAGCCGATGTCTCTATGAGCCAAGCGGATCAGACAGCCAGCACGGCGCAGCAGACTGCCGGAATGACGGAAGATGTATCGGCAAGCGCCCAAAAGCAGGCCATTGCGGTAAAAGAATTATCCGAAGTATCACGTAATCTGACCCATTCCGGGTGAAGACCAACGAACAATAGATATTTATTTAATCACTACCTATTTTTAAAAGGGGATGAACCTAACGCCGTTTGTGGCAAGGTCATCCCCTTTTTTAGTTTCAGCCGAATCTTCGAGATACAATTTTAAAATAGTCTCCTGCCCAGAAGCTGAGAAGTTCACCTTCGTCCGGCGTGGCGCATACATATAACCTAGAACCGTGTAATCCAGTTCATAGCTCCGCAGTATATCAACGCTACTCACGACGGAGGCATCAACGCTGTTTTTACTTGCTTTGTATAGGAAGGATAGCCGCCCGTATGCTGGAGCATTTCGATTTCACGCAAAATACGCGGCAAGTCAGCGACCGAGTTCATGACGATGTGGGCTCCTGCCCTTTTTAATCCGTATACGTTCTGTCTGCGCCGTTCCTCAGCCACTCTGTCGTCGGATTCACGGTTAGTTGCTTGCGGCGCGGTCAGCGCACCTTCGCTATGATTCAGCACACCTATTGTCCACACACCAGCATTCCTGCCCTCTTGCATATCTGCTGCCGTATCTCCTACTTTTACAATATCGCTAAGCGGAAAAACCTGTAATCGGTGTGCAATCTCATAGATCATCCATGGATAAGGACGCCCTTGTGAAACTTCACAGGGAGCTACTGTGCAATCCAGTGCATATGGGGACTGTTCAGGCGTAAAAACGTTGCCCAGCATCTCCATCGGGCAAGATGCGGTGGCACCTGACTGAATCCGCCGATCCTGCAACTCATTCAGCGCTTTATCCATACCGAAAGTGGGTTCAGCTCCCTGGATCAAGGAACGGAGAACAGGGACAAGCTCAAGGTAAATATGCTCAATATCCGCCCTCCCGGGGTGCGTACCGAAGCAATCCAGCCATTTTTTCCGAACCTCTGAAAGTGCCAGCACATTCGCAATATGATCACGGATCGGTAATCCTCGCCCATGAGATGCCTGTTCTTCGGTTACCTGCACACCCTTCCATCTGAAAATATCGCGTATTCCCTGGATTAAGCCTCGTCCTCCGGGGTCCAACAATGTACTTTCGAGATTAAAAATAACCGCTTGTATCATGCAATCCCCGCCTCTCCGTAACGCGGCTATCCGCTGTCATTATTTCTTAGGACCATGATACACAGCTAACGTAAAATGAAGTGCCGTAAAGCGTCAGCGGAGTGTAATTGAAAATAAATTCCTTGATTGGTTGTGGATTACTGATTGTGATGAAGTGTACTAAGGAGGAATCGCAACATGAGACATCCATGGAATGAATATAATCCCAAGATGCCTTGGCGAATGGAGTTGGGTTGTTATGCGCTGAACAAACTGGCTTGCGGAGGACTGGTGTTCGGCCTGTTATGGGCCTATTGCTATATAGCAGAGGCAATTACGGGGATTCCTGTAACCATAGCAGGTAATGGCGGTGAGCTGACCGCGCAGCTATGGGCATATGGTTTTGCCCTACCGGCCGCTCTTGTCGCCGATGCACTGCACGATCTCTTGCCCTGGCTGCGAAAACCGGAGCTGCTCACCCTGTACCTTGCCGCAGGATTCAGTATCTTCCTCCTGCTCGGTTCTTTTATATCGCCCGAAGGAACGGGAGTCTCATGGAATAACGGCATCGCGGGTACAGTGATCACATTACTATATTACCGGGGAAGGCATTATGCAGGAAGACCTTGGCAGAGCCGTGAATTTGGGGTACAGATCATCTTGGCCTTCCTCCTGCCCTTACTATTATGGATTATAGGGCTTCAATAATGTCACCCGCAATGACCGAGGCGGCATGCTGGCGATGACGCGCTGCTGCTTCTCCAGCCCTGCCGTGCAGGTATACTCCAAAGGCTGCTGCCTGCGAAGCACTCAAGCCCTGCGCCAGCAAGCCTGCAATGATGCCTGTCAGCACATCACCTGCACCGCCTGTCGCCATCCCGGCGTGGCCTGTCGTGTTGACATAAGCCGTTCCGTCCGGGCACGCAATGACGGTACGCGCTCCCTTGAGCACCAGCGTCACCCCGCGTGTTTGGGCGTACTGCCGGGCATGGGCGATGCGGTCACGCTGCACCTCGGCCGTCGATATGCCCAGCAGACGGGCCATCTCGCCGGGGTGCGGCGTCAGTACAACCGCCGCGCTTCTCGGCTTCCAGGCATCAAGCTCTGGCCCCGCTGCAGCGAGGATGTTCAGAGCGTCCGCATCAAGTACGAGCGGGCCGCCGTATTCTTCCCACAGGCGGCGCAGCCAGCCGGTGTCTCCTGCGAAGCGGCCGAGGCCGGGCCCGACGGCCAGCACATCGCGCGTCTGCGCAAGCTGAAGCAGCTCGTCCGCGGAGTCGGCGTTCCACTCGCCGTCTCCACCTGCGGCTGCGGCAGCGAGCATCAGCTCCGGCGCGGCTCCAATGAGGCGCGGCAGCAGCGCTTCGGGCACCGCCCACGTGACAAGGCCGCTGCCGATGCGCAGGGCGGCACGTGCGGCCAGCAGGCCCGCGCCGCTCATGCGCAGGCTTCCCGCGACGACGAGGACGTGTCCGTAGGTGCCCTTGTGCCCATCCGGCACGCGGCTGCGGCTCACGTCCACGCCCAGCGCTTCGCGCAGCGTGTCGCGGGTCAGGAGCCGTAGCTGCACGCCGTGCTCACGGGCAAGCCCGGGCGGGATGCCGATGTAGCGTACCACTACATCGCCTGCGTTCCCGGCGCCCGGGTATTGGACGAGCCCACGCTTCAAGTAGGCGAGGCATACAGTGACGCGTGCGCGAATGCACGGCTCGTGCAGCACACCTGTGTCGGCGTCGAGGCCGCTAGGCACGTCTACCGACACCAGCGGCACGCCGCTGGCATTGGCCTCGCGAATCAGCGAGGCGTAGGGTTCGCGCGGCGGGCCTTGTGTGCCCGTGCCCAGCAGGGCATCTACGATGCCGGAGGCGCCGCGCAGGTCAAGGGCATCCCGGCCGTAGACCAGGGTCGGGATGTGCAGAGCCGCGATGGTATCGCGTTGCACCGCCGCTTCGCCGCGCAGCGAGTCCGGCGACTCAGCGTACACAACGGTGACGCGCAGGCCCGCATCCGTCAGATGACGGGCCGCCACCAGACCGTCGCCGCCATTGTTGCCTTTGCCGACGAGAATATACCAATGCTCCCGTGCCCACATGGCATGCCGCCCGTGGCTCCAAGGCTCCGTCCGAATAACACCGCCATATCCCGGCGTATCCCCAGGCCCTGAGTGGGCGACCTGTTCACCATAGAATGGACCCTCATCATATCCTTGCTTGGCAGCATCTTGCCCCACTATATATCTGCGTTCCGTACCGTATGCTGAATCCACATGGCTTTCCGAGAAGCTCTTATAGCTCCATCCACTTTCCACAGCGTAGAGCTTCAATACCTCGTCAGCTACCGTACGCCCGGCATTTTCCATCAAGGTAAGGGCCGGGATGCCCAGCTTGTCAATCGTATACCGATCCAGTTGCCGCATTTCTTCGGCGGTCACCATATACATGCTTCTTCGCCTCCCGTATTGCCATCCCTGTTTTTAATACCCGACCGTAAAACGGGAATTCACAAATTCCCCTTCCACCAGCTCATCAATCAAAGCAACCGCATAATCCTCAACCGAGATGCGGCTGTGACCCAATTCATCAACAACTACATGGTCCAAGCCAATGCGAAACTGTCCTGTACGCCGTCCCGACTCAATGATTGCGGCAGGACTGCAATATGTCCAGTCCACATCCGCAGCACGATACAGCTCCAGTGCTTCGGCATGTGCGGCTGCCAGTGGCTTGACTTCCTCTGGAAACTCGGCGGTATCCATCAGACGTTCACCGTTTTCCGTTTTCAGGCTGCCAGCCCCGCCGACTACCAGTATGCGCTCTGCGCCGGAACGCCGGGTTCCTTCCAATAAAGAACGGGTTGCTTCGAGCAATTCTTCCTCGGCTCCAAACTTAGGACCGTAGGCGCTAATAATGGCATCATGTCCTTTCGCCACGGCTGTTACGGAATTGGGATTCAAAATATCTGCTTGAACGACCGTCAAATACTCACTTTGCTCCGTCACACGCTGCGGATCACGCACCGCCGCCGTCACCTGGTACTTGCGCTTGATGGCCTCCTTCACCAATGCTTGCCCAATGGTTCCTGTTGCTCCAAAAATAATGATTTTCATATGTCCTTGCCTTCTTCCTGTCTATAATTTCCTTACTATTACTTATCCACTTCGGCCCTTGCTCAAACCCCGCCCGGCTGCCGCCAGTACATCCCTTCCGATCCAGGGCTGGTCAATTGGAAGCCGAATTGCGCATACAAGCGGTCGGCTGGCTTGTCTGCGATCAGCGTCGCAAAGCTACCCGCTGGAACCTCACGTTTCAAATAGGCCATAATCTCTTCCATAAGCTTACGCCCGTAACCTTTTCCCTGATGGGAGGGCTTGACTGCAATATCCGTCACCAAAAAGAAAACACCGCCGTCACCGCTCACCCGGCCCATGCCGATCAATTCCTGCCCGATCCGTAGCGTCAACCCAAACAGGCTGTTCGGCAGGCCCTTGGCTGCTGCTGCTTCTGTAATCTGCGTCAGACCCGCCTCCTTCCGCAGTGCCCGATACTCCTCAACGGATGGAACGACGTACTCCACGCGAAGCTGCCCGTCCGGATGATTCGATCCTCTATGATGTTCTGCGGTATTTTCTATATACTCGTTCATGCTGAATCTCCCCTCCCTGCTTATCATCTTGTCTATTTTACCAAAAAATACTTCATATATCTCTGTCAGACGTGACCAAGCCCTTGAAATGCCTGTGTGGTCTGTGCAATAGTGTAGAAAGAACAATGGAAGGAGGGATTGCGGGTGTCCCCGACGGACTTCGCGGCATTGGCCGCATATATCTCACCCGGTCTGATTGCCGTCCTGCTGGCATTGTCTTTGCTGGTGTGGCTGTATGTTCACAGCGCAGCCCAGCTTCGAAATTCACGTCAGCAGCGGTTGAATGAATTACAGGAATCGCTGCGTATCTACGGACGATTGGCAGGCTATCTCCAAACCTCCACTCAGAACGGCATAAGCAACAGTGAAACACGCCAACATCAGAGTGGACTGATTCATGCCCTTCAGGAAGCGAAGGCTGCTCCCTATTTAACCCCGCACCTTCAGGAACAGGTTCAGGCATCTCTAAGAGAATGTGACGCATTCCGCAGGGAATTGCTTCTCAAATCACTGGAGCGCGAAATGAACAAACTAATCGACGAACGTCGACTTGTTCTGCTGGAATCGCATGCTCCGGGCTGGGGTACGGCTTTATGGAAGCTGCTGCGTCCCGCTGCCGGGCCTTTGGCGCTGACGGGTATAGTGTGGCTAATCTCACGGCTGATTGTGGAACTTATGTCGTATAGTACAATCTATAATAGTCTGCCCGAAGCTGTCCCATCTGCATCCTGGCTCATATGGTGTACATGGATGAGATTTGCTTCCGGCTTGATCGCCCTGCTGTACGTATACCGGTTGATGACCCTGCGCAGACAAAATGATCTGGATGTGACGGCATCCCATTTCCCGACAAGCCTGTTGTCCATTATGATCGCCGCCGTTGCCCTGTTTCAATGGATCGGACCGGAGGCTTCTCCCTACATACTGGCTGTGCAGCTTGCCCTGTTTTTGATCGGCTTCCGACTCACCCGAGGCCGCTCACGGAGTGATCGCCCTTATGTCGGTCATCCCGGCTTGATGGAGGCCGATCCTTCTCAATATCCGGAAATGCACACAGCAGACAGAGACAGAACGTCCGACTCTTCTTTGGCGGAGGAGCATAGCCGTTCCTAAACGGCAAGCGAAGCAGGATCATATACAGCATGAACGTTCAACCGCATACCCTCGCAGGACATCCCGACAGACACCGAATGGTTTTTATGGGGTGTCCTGTTTTTTGAACAATTTTAGGCTTTTTGATGGGTTAAGCTTGTGCCGACAATCAAGGAAAGGGTATATTGTTTATATAAATGTAAATCATATCGTTTTTTATGTATGAATATTGAAAAAAATCCATATATGTTAAACTATCATCAATTGTTGATGTGCGTTAGAATTGGAGGAACTATGCAACTGGACATTTCTGAAAAATCACTTCCCGTATATGAAGCACTGGCCAGCGAGGTACGGCTGAACATGATTGTTCTGCTTGCGGAGAAGCCTATGAATATACGCGAGTTGGCGGAAGCGCTGGGACTAAGCAGTGCCATCATGACCATGCATGTTAAAAAGCTGGAGAGAGCGTCCATTATTTCGACCAAAATGCTGCCCGGACGCGGTGGCGTTCAGAAAGTATGCTCACTGGCTACGGACAAAATTGAAATAGCCATGCCCCGCTATCAGCAGGATGTACGGCAATTTCATCATACGGAGATTTCCGTCGGGCACTTTACGGATTTTGAAATTCAGCCGACCTGCGGGCTGGCTACCGTCGAGAAAATTATCGGAGAATTCGACGAGCCTCGTTCATTTCTGGACCCTGAGCGCTTCAATTCCAAAATTCTGTGGTTTAGCCAAGGATATATGGATTATAAAGTACCGAATTTCCTCCTGTCCAGCCAAAAGGCCGAGGAGCTGGAAATTTCGATGGAGCTATCGTCTGAGGCCCCTTTTACCAATGACAACTGGCCTTCGGACATTACCTTTTTTCTGAACGATGTGAATCTGGGGACTTGGACCAGCCCGGGAGATTTCGGCGATAACCGGGGAAAATACACACCTGCATGGTGGCCTGATTTTATCAACCAATACGGTCTGCTCAAAAGACTTCGCGTTACGTCTGAGGGTACCTTTATGGACGGCAAGCAAATATCCAATGTGACCTTAAGCCAGGTGCTGATTGATCAGAAGCAATGGAAATTCCGCATTGCCATTCTGGATGATGCCAAGCATGTTGGAGGGGTTACCCTGTTCGGTACCGGATTCGGTAACTACAATCAGGACATTCTGTTCCGCTTGTACTACAAGCCTGCGGAAAACCATACGAAAACAGCAACGGTAGAAGCTGGCGACAGCAGCAAATAAACTTTCAGACCATTTTCCTTCTCAGACCCTAAAACACGGCGCTTTGCCCCATGCGTTCATGGCAAGCAAAGCACCGTGTTTTTATTTTTTCATCTTGTTCTAACGTGCCTTTTTGCCATACGTTATGACTGCCGCACAGGTTCAATGCATACGGGTGAAGGAACTTCCAGCACATATCCTGTTCGAGTCAAGCGTCCGTCATCGCCGTGAATAGCAAAGGATACGATATTATTCCCGTCCTGATTCGCGACAACCAGATACCCGGACAGGATGTTGAAGTTACGCGGCGTGCTGCCAAAAGTCTCCACCCATTCAACCGTCTCCAGCTTGCCGCTGTCCAGATCGACATGGTACAGCACGATGCTGTTATGCCCCCGGTTTGACACGTACAGATAGCGTCCACAAGGCGTAATCCGAATGTCCGCGGCTGTATTTTCCACATCTATGATGCCTTCCGGCAGTGTGGACAAGCTTTGAAGCAATTGAAGCTCCCCGTTGCGTTCGTTGTAGCTAAATACAGCGACAGTATTATTCAGCTCGTTAGCCACAAAGGCATAGGGACGCGAAGGATGAAAGACCAGATGACGCGGACCGGAACCGGGCGGCAGGTCTGCCTCACGATGGGTCACCAGTTTCCCGTCTTCCGTCAAACGGTATACCACAATCTGATCCAGCCCCAGATCACATATCATTGCATACTGTCCTGAAGGATCAGGAATAATCGAATGCGGATGTGCCGCATCCTGACGGTCCTGACGAATACCTGAGCCGGTATGTTGAACCTGCCCCGACATTTCCCCCAACCCGCCAGCTTCCGTCACCGGGAATACCACAGCATTACCGCCTGAATAATTGGAAGCCATTACATACCGTCCATCTGCTGTCACTGAGACATAGCAAGTATGCGCCCCTTCTGTCCCTTTTCGATCCAATGGGTGCAGCTCTCCCGTCTGCGCATGTACCTGATACGCGTACAACTCACCTTCCTCTGTTTCACTGGCGGCATACAGCTTCGTTCCATCCGGGTGCAGTGCCAGAAATGAAGGCCGCTCGATTCCTTCCACGCCTCCAATGATGCGCAAATCACCGTTTTCCACATGTAAAGCGCATATATAAATACCTCTATCATCGCGAGACGCATAAGTTCCTGTATAAAATAACTGTTCATTTCGCTCTTCCATCGGCCCTCGTCTCCTTTGGGCTGTTGCCCATATTTTATCGAGCTGTATTTCATTCCTGCGTCTTCTTCATAAACTCATCATGCATTATTACCCAAGATTCAGTCGTTTCATTTACGATTTCGCTATGTATACAAAAAATAGTCTCCTTCGGCGCGATCTGTGGTTCACAAGAACAAATCACATTTCACGCCAAAAGAGACTATGTTTACAGGAAAAATAACATTAAACCGCTGTCGTTTGCGTACCTTTGCTGTTCCATTTTACAGCCAGCCCCAAACTAAGAATGAGAATGGCCGCCCCGAAAATGTACGGCAAATTGATATGCACCTCAAACAGCGTACCCGCCAGCGCAGGTCCCAAAATATTACCGATACTCATATAGGCATTGTTCATTCCGGCTGCAACTCCCTGCTCATCCCCGGCCATTTTGGATAAAGCCGTATTAATGGCTGGTCGCAGTAGCGACGTGGCGGTAAAGAAGATGAGCGATACCCCCAGTACATAATAAAAGTTCCCGGAGAGCAGCATAAGCACAAGAGAAATCGCGGAAAACAGAAAGGAGCCGATAATGACACCTTTTTCCCCAAAACGATTCAACAACGGACTGATCACAACCGCCTGAATCACCGTTCCGACCAGCGCCCCTACCGTAATAATGATGGCAATATCACGCTCATTATAATGAAACTTGCCTGTCACGAAGAAAGGAAACATCGTTTCAAAATGCGTCAGCCCGAAGGTTAGGGTGAAAATCATAATCAACAGCATGAAGTACGGCTTGCGAAAAGAAAGTGCAAACTGCTTAATGACATTGTCGCGTTTGACTTTGACATTCCGGAATTTCAACTGTTTCTCCATCGACAAGGTTTCGGGCAGCAAAATCAACGAAACCAGGGCAGCCACACCCGATACTCCAGCCGAAACGTACAAAGGCGTGCGTATCGAAATATCTGCCAGCAAGCCGCCCACACCAGGGCCGATAACAAACCCAAGAGACATGGCCGCGCCCAACAAACCCATTCCCCGACCGCGATTGTGTACCGTCGTAATGTCGGCAATATAAGCCATCATCGGAGGAATCATAAAGGCAGCCCCTGCGCCTCCGAGCAAACGGGATATATACAGCATCGTCAACGAATGCCCAATGGCAAATAATACTGAAGAAATCGTCATGATCACCAAACCGATAATGATCATTTTTTTGCGTCCGTATTTATCGGACCATTCACCAGCCAACGGTGAAAACAGAAACTGGGTCAAGCCGAACACGGCAACCAGGTAGCCTCCCGTTTCACCAGTGCCTCCGAGGGAACCCATGAATTTGGGGAGGATCGGAATGATGAGGCCAATTCCCAGCATGGCAATAAACATATTAATCATCAAAATGACCAACGGCCCCATTTTCAATTGTGACTCTGACATGTTGCGTGTTGTCCTCCTAAGGTTATTTATTTCGCATACGAAAATCTTATTTTGCAACTATTAGTTCAAAACTCTCCACTATATTAATAGACCCACGAGCAAATAACAATCATAAATCACACTAAAATATTATCAATAATCTGAAATAGTCTTAGCAGCTTGCATTTGGCATCGTGGAGTACGTAGATAACTCTTCTGCATATATTATATACAAACATGCGTTCTATATTCAATGCATAAAAAAAGGAACTGCCAGTATAACATTAGCAGAATCCACGCACTCATATAGAGTGCGACACAAAGCAGTCCATTTTATTCGATTATCAAGACTTAATAATGCGTCCTTTGAGTTATAGGAAAATTAACGGCAACTATCTTTCAAAAGATGACCTCATCGCAGGCATATGACCACCAAAATATGGCGGATAAGCGATACTCCATAGAGGAAGGATAGTTATAAATAACAAAAAACACCGGTGGACGGTGTTTTTTTGCTACTGCTATATCGAACTGTTTTTTAAGTATTCGGCTAATTGATCGAACGTCCCGGTAAATCCGTTCTGAACCATCTCTTGTGAAGAAAAGTAGGTTTTGAACTCTTCCTCAGTCGGGGATGAAGGAGCCATAATCATTGTAAGGGTTGTTTTTCCTTCGTTCTCGATGAACGTCATGTTATTCAGGGTTTCCAGAGGCCAGTTTGCATCAAAGGGGGCACGTACTTTGTTACCTTCCTCATCAGAAAAGAAACTGGCGTAAACGATTTTATCCGTTGCAACTATTTCACTGTATAAAAATTTAACCCACATTTTCTCGCCGTCAGCAGGTTGCTGGCTATAGTGAAAGACACCCCCCGGACGGAAATCTGCTTTCGCAACATGAAACATCCATCCTTTTGGCCCCCACCAATTTTGTAGATGTTGTGATTCGGTGAATGCCTTAAACACAAGTTCTCGTGGAGCATTGAAGGTATAAGTGATTTCGATTTGATTTGACATTGTAGATCCTCCAATAATTTTTGTTGTTTTTTATATCTCTCTTTTGCAGATCCTACAAATCCCATTCCGCCATTCCCTGTACGATATTACATTATTTATCAGAAAAGGAGTCGACGCAGACAATCCGCTCCGGCACCACAATTTCGTGGTTCCTGCTTACTCGAGGCTCCATTGCTAGCCGTTTTTCATAATTACTTTGCTTGTAGCTCACTTAAATAATCATCTAAGCGCTCGAATCTATCCTCCCAAATGGTTCGAAAGGAACCAATCCAGTCGTCCAGATATCCAAGAAAGGCTGTGACAGCAGCTTATAGATGCGGCGATTCGCACTTGGATGTACCTCAACGAGCCCGGAATCACTAAGTATACGTAGATGTTTAGACACTTGCGGCTGACGAACACCAAGTCGATCAGCTATTTCTCCTACAGTAAGGGGCCTGTCACGTAAAAGCTCGACAATGTGTAATAATCGGTTGGGTTCGGCAAGTGCACTCAAAGTTTTCATGCTCACGCCCATATAATGTGCCTCCTTTCGCTTTGAATATATTCTATAAGGAGTATACCCGTCAAGGTATACACTATAAGCAAATTTCATCATCTTGGTCATGTGTTTCCTCCTATCAATGCACACGTTGAATACTATGATAAATAGATCTTGATATTCTGTATGTGCTGAAAGAAAATGAGAGAGCTGCTAACGTAGAATACGTCAAAGCCCTCCCATATTATAGACTTGATAATCTATGGCCAAAGATCTTTTTTCAATCTACGCACTCATATAGAGTGCGACGTAACGTTTTTAAGCCGCACACGATACGCACCATTTCAATCCACGCACTCATATAGAGTGCGACTGACACTTTCAACCATTTCACGACTGTTAATGAGGATATTTCAATCCACGCACTCATATAGAGTGCGACAACTACTTTGCCAATAATTTTAACAGTTTCAGCAGATTTCAATCCACGCACTCATATAGAGTGCGACGTGAAACATGGCGGCTCCTCAACCCGAACCAGGGAATTTCAATCCACGCACTCATATAGAGTGCGACCTAACAGCATATTTATTCTGGCTATTATTTCATTATATTTCAATCCACGCACTCATATAGAGTGCGACCCATTGAAATTCCAGTCGGTTGAAGAGTTGCAAATATTTCAATCCACGCACTCATATAGAGTGCGACAACGTTGAAAACGAAAGGGGATAAATAACATGATTATTTCAATCCACGCACTCATATAGAGTGCGACTGTATCTCAACTG
This sequence comes from Paenibacillus sp. 23TSA30-6, assembly GCF_014858585.1. NCBI lineage: Bacteria > Bacillati > Bacillota > Bacilli > Caryophanales > Paenibacillaceae > Paenibacillus > Paenibacillus sp. 23TSA30-6. The sequence continues at coordinate 101,576 of NZ_SLTL01000021.1, forward strand.
CCTGAAACGAACGCTTCTCATGATTTCAATCCACGCACTCATATAGAGTGCGACACTATCCAGACGGTACGAAGGTTGAATTTATAGTATTTCAATCCACGCACTCATATAGAGTGCGACCTGAGTTTCCAACAGATAAAGATACTTCGGTCCAAGATTATTTCAATCCACGCACTCATATAGAGTGCGACGTCCAGTACAGACATCATCCTAGACCCCAAGTATTCCATATTTCAATCCACGCACTCATATAGAGTGCGACATGCCACTTCCTAACCGCCTTACCTTGGACTGCTCTATATTTCAATCCACGCACTCATATAGAGTGCGACAGGAATTTGAATGGGCGTGTCGATGGGGCAGGGGAATTTCAATCCACGCACTCATATAGAGTGCGACATGAAAATCAAACCATAGACAATACACAACGGAATTTCAATCCACGCACTCATATAGAGTGCGACAGGAATGCGAGTTTATCGAGGAGGTACTATGATATATTTCAATCCACGCACTCATATAGAGTGCGACTTAATACGGCTCTTCGCTCTATTGGATGGGTAACGCCGTATAGAAATAGGTTCATAGTCAAGCTTGTTTCAGTAGATTCTTAAA
>NZ_SLTL01000022.1:0-96842 GCF_014858585.1 Paenibacillus sp. 23TSA30-6
GAGGTAGATAGGTTGGGGGTGGAAGTGCAGTAATGCATGGAGCTGACCAATACTAATCGGTCGAGGGCTTATCCTAAGAATAAAATGCAATGGAGTTTCGGATCCAGTTTTCAGGGTGTAACACCTTGAAGGTATGTAGAAGATACATACGTATAGGCGAATTTACGATGTAAATTCATGTTTGGTGGCGATAGCGGAGGGGTTCCACACGTACCCATCCCGAACACGACCGTTAAGCCCTCCAGCGCCGATGGTACTTGGACCGCAGGGTCCTGGGAGAGTAGGACGTCGCCAAGCAAAAGGAAGAAGGACCATGATCTCCTTGAGATTGTGGTTCTTTTTTTGGTACGTATATTTTAGAAATGTTCTTACAAAAAGAAGGTAACATTTTTGTTACGGAATGTTAGAGGAAACCCGGTATAATATAGGTACTGAATCCCATATACACGCGCTGCGTTCTTGCAGAATTATGCAAATTCTCGAATAGGGTTTGTATAGTGAATCAAGCTGGTAAGGAGGGAAGATCATGCGGCGAAATAAATGGCTTGCTCTTTTGGTGCTATTCAGTGTCGCTGTCGCGATTCTTACCGGGTGCGGGACAGAGGAGCCTTCTTGGACATCGTTTGAGGGGGCAGCGAATGAAAAAACGTTTCCGGTCCCTAAAGAAGCGAGTAAAACCGATCGGGCCAGCAGCAACTCGGATATGGACTATGTACGCTATGCTTTACCGGCTTTGAAGGAAAGTGATAGCTTGCCAGCCCCCTATCTGGAGGAAATTGCAGCCTGGGGCTGGACAGAAGAACCGAATCTATCGACCTTTAATCAGAAAGTATTCCTGAAAAATAAACATATGGTGCACTTATCTGTGCATGATGGTTCTTTTACTGTATTGGTCCCGAAGGATGGTAAAGCTGCTGCGAAAAGCAAAAGTGTGGACCTTAATTGATGATGTTACGGTTCCCCACTGGATACTGGGGTTGCGGACATAGGGGGTTGTTTAAGTAAGTCACAAACGACCTCAAATGTAGCAGATAGATGCTGTGCATAATGAATAATAAAGCTGGATATCAGGAAGCACTCAAAACTGCTGTTAAGTAGATGGGGCTTCCTTTTTTATATTGGCATATCAGATTGGCTCGGAGCTAAGGGTAGGATAAAGAATAAGGGTTAGACAATCCAACGAGAGTGTTAAAGATGGTAGTGTGGAATGGTGAGGGGAATAAAAAGGAACAACCTTATGGGGTTGCTCCTTTTTTGATATGGGGTTCTAGCTCATGGATATATGCCAGATCGGGTATAAGCTTCTATCTATATGAATAGATGAATGGCTAGTCTACTGCTGATAATACGAGGCATCTTCGTCGGTGAACTTCAACATGCCGTCTTTCCTTTCGCCTGTAAGACGGCTCAGGATGTATAGGCGCGGCGCAATAAGCCACAGATGCCAAAAGAGCAAGGATACAGTAAAGGCTGGCGGAGACCAGAGAATGAATACAGCGGACAAGCAGATGCCGATCCATAGCGTATGTATATGCACACGGCGAAAGAGGCCGTAGCCTATGTACTGGTCTGTCATATAGCCCAGCCAAGGCAGCTTGCGGTGAAAAGCCCAGCGCTTGCGGAAGGCTGTTTTGCTTATGAACAGTACAGATCGGGAGATCACGAAGTGTACCCATAAGGTCAGGAAAAAAGCTAAAGCAAACAAAAACAGGCTGGTCCATGAAAAGGCAAGAAGCAGGAAAAGAAGCATAATAACAGGCAACGAGATGTGACTCCATATCAGCTGACGCGGAATACTGATTTTTTTAATGAGCTTGTAGTGATAGTAGGTAGCTTTGGTTCCGGTTTCCTCTGTCATGCAAACAGTCCTTTCATTAATCTACTGCATCACAAGTGGCTTCTCGACCGCCCACAGCCGGAAAAAGGGACGGTGCTGCGCTCATGCGGCTCTGACAAGCACTAAATCGCTTGGGTAAGGCTATAGAATGATCGGCTTCTCGTGTGAGCCAACCTCTTCTATAATTACAGGGAAAAGCTATTACGAATGAAGTATGCAACGGCTCCAATGAAAGGGTATCCATATGTAGGAGCTTTTCTTATTATATCGGCATAGAAGGCTGTTTTTTAAACATGTCGGTACAAACACCATAAGGGCTCACATGGAATATATATAGAGTATATCGTCGATCTGGGCTATGAAAGGGTTTAAAATAGTAGAAAGTGCCCCATACTAATAGTAAAAGATACAAGGGTGGGATGGATATGCATGATCAAGGCGGCCACCGCTGCATTATATGCGGACAACACAAGCATGAAGGCATCTTTATCGTTTCCGAGTTTATCTGTGATGTGTGTGAGGCTGAAATGGTGCGCACGGATGCGACAGACGCCAAATATCATTTTTTTATTGATCAACTAAAGCAAATTTGGGTACAGAAAAATGCATAATATCCTTTGTCAGCTAGTCTTTAAAGGGTTAGTATTCCAGGGCCTGTCGGTACGGGCTTTTTTTTCTGTGAGTAAAAGTAGGATTCCGCTTGATTTTACGATAAAATAGGGTAGATATAAAGCTTTGTTTCGGAAGGATTGCAGAATGATGGGGAAAAAGGCTTCACACGCACCATTAATGGAAGCTCTATTACGTTACCGGGCTCAGGACAATGCTTCTTATCATGTGCCTGGCCACAAAAATGGACAAGTATATGAAAATGAAGATATTGCATCTCTCTTGAAAGAAGTAATGTCTATTGATGCGACCGAAATTACCGGACTGGACGATTTGCATCACCCTGAGGATGTGATCCGTGAGGGCCAGGAGCTGGCGGCGATGTGCTTTGGTGCAGAGGAAAGCTTTTGGCTGATTGGAGGAAGTACAGTCGGTAATTTGGCAATGATTTTGACCGTGTGTACGAAACCGGGGGATTTACTGCTGGTACAGAGAAACGTACACAAGTCAGTCCTGAATGGTCTTATGCTGTCTGGGGCTTCTGCGGTATTTCTGGAGCCGAAAATAGATACGACCAGCGGGCTTGCGGTTGCTCCATCGGCGGATACGATACAGACCGCATTAAAAGCCTATCCTTCCGCCAAAGGTGTACTGATTACCATGCCTAACTACTACGGGATGGGACATGACCTGACAGCGACAGCTAAGGCTTGTCATGCGGCCCATGTGCCCCTGCTGGTAGATGAGGCGCATGGTGCCCATTACGGCCTGCATCCCCGTTTGCCGGCTTCTGCTTTGTCCTGTGGGGCTGATGTGGTCGTTCAATCGACACATAAGATGCTACCAGCCATGACTATGGGGGCCATGCTACACGTGCAGGGAGGATGGATTAACCGGGAGCTGCTTCGTCAGCGATTAGCAATGGTGCAAAGCTCCAGCCCTTCATACCCGTTAATGGCTTCTCTGGATTTGGCAAGGCGGCATATTGCGGTTCACGGGACGAATGCCTTTACGGAAGGTTTGGCGGCAGCAGATGCTTTTAGAAAAGGTCTGAAGCAGCTTCCACGCTTTCGACTCGTAGAGCCTATTCAGCTAGCACATCAGGAGAATGAAGCCCAAGAGGGCATTTCTGAGCGCTTGGAGAGGGATGAGGGAGAAGCAGACGGATATTCGATCCATGACCCTTTTAAAATGGTGTTGTATGATACATTTGGTGTACTGGATGGCTTTGGCTTAAAGCGTGAGTTGGAAGCGTATGGCTGTATTCCGGAGATGAGTGACGAAAAACATGTTGTTTTATTGTTTACGTTAGGCTCCATGATTAAAGATGCTAATCACCTGTTGCAGGCTCTTGTGCATATAAATGATGATATACGGTTTAAGGAGACGGCTGGTGGGCCGGGTTCTATGCAGAAGGAGCAATGTGGACTGGATTTAGATTTTTCCACGTGGAACAATGATGGTGCGATGGTTTATTCTAGTCCGGTGCAGTTTGGGCTTCAACCGGTTAAACTGGATCAGATGGAGGTAGTAGCTGTTGAGGACTCTGCGGGCAGGGTGGCTGCGGAAATGATTATCCCATATCCTCCAGGTATTCCACTGTTATATGCAGGAGAAACAATCACGGAATCAATAGTTAAACGAATGAGACGTCTCCGTGAGCTGGGAGCCAAATGGCAAGGGGCAGCAGATGATAGGTTGCTTACAATTCGGGTATTCCGTTTAAAATAAAGATTAGATGTTGGAGACTTAACCAATAAAAAGACTGAATAAAAGAAGCATACGAGCCTGTAGGTGACTCTTATTTTTCAGGCTGGAAAGCAGGGAATGGCATGAATCGCAAAGGAATTTTTATTACGCTGGAGGGGGGAGACGGCTCCGGTAAAACAACGATGATCCAACGGCTGGCTAAGTTTATGGAGGAAGAAGGCTATCCAGTTATTACGACGAGAGAACCGGGTGGTATCGAAATTTCGGAAAAGATCCGCTCTATCATTTTGGACCCTGCCCATACAAGTATGGATGCCCGGACAGAGGCGCTTCTATATGCGGCAGCCCGGCGTCAGCATCTGGTGGAGAAGGTAAAGCCGGCTATTGAAAAGGGAGCTATCGTATTATGTGATCGTTTTGTGGATAGCAGCTTGGTCTATCAGGGATTTGCGAGAGGCATTGGAATTGAGGAAGTGGCTTCGATTAATCGTTTTGCGGTAGATGATTGGGAGCCGGATGCTACATTTTATCTGGATATCGAGCCTGAGTTGGGATTGGCCAGAATTAATGCATCCCGGGGAGAGGGAATGGATCGCCTTGATATGGAAAGCATATCCTTTCACCACAAGGTACGTGAGGCGTATCTGGAGCTGGCCCACAAATTTCCGGAGCGAATTACGATTGTGGATGCATCTCCCGCAACGGAGCAGGTAGAGCAAGTTTTAAAGGATTTGCTGAAAAAAGCGATTAATTCAAAACTTTAGCATGTAATTGTCGAAGGATATACGGTAAAATTGAGCTAGGGACTAGCTTGTTCCTAATATGGCTTAAAGGAGGAATACAGGATGAAGCTGATTATTGCGATTGTGCAGGATAAGGATAGTAACAGATTATCCAGCGGACTGGTGAAAGCTAATTTCCGTGCTACCAAGCTGGCGAGTACAGGCGGATTTTTGCGAGCAGGGAATACGACGTTTATGATCGGTGTCGATGACAATCAGGTGGACTCGTTGATGAATGTCATTCGCAGCAGTTGCAAGGTACGTGAACAGCTAGTCACACCCGTTACCCCTATGAGCGGGACGACGGACTCCTATCTGCCTTTGCCTGTTGAAGTACAGGTGGGTGGAGCGACGGTGTTCGTGATGCCTGTAGACCGTTTTGAGCACTTCTGAATCTACACAATAGGACCTATTCTGCCGATATGATAGGGGAATTACCTGTTTCTTGCCCGTATCATGGGAGTAAGGAACAGATCCACTATAACGGTAGCGCCAAGGCGCGGTCCCTGGAAGTCCGCTGGTTTCCCTCAGTTCCATGTTGAACTGTTTATGAAGGGAAAAAGCGGAAGTATTCGGGGGGAAAGCAGGTTTATATGAAAATAAATCCGGGCTATCGCCCTTTACAGAGTACGTTGTCTACTAATGAAATGAATGCGAAGCCCATCCAGTCCAAGAGCTTTTCCGATGTTATGCAGCAAAATGGGCAGCAGGCATCGCAGGAGGAACTAAACCGTCGCTTCAAGGAAATTCAGATGCAGGGAGACCGTCTGGCACGCTCGATGACGATTCGTGAGCTGAAGGCTTATAAAATGCTGGTTAAACGGTTTCTGGAGGATACGGTTCGGCGCGGCGTGTCGATGAAGGACACAAAGGGCTGGGATCGCCGGGGACGCAGCAAGCGGTATAAGCTGATTGATGAAGTGGATGAGCTGTTGCTCAAGATGGCAGATGATCTGCTCGAAACTGAGCAAGGCAAGATTGAGCTTTTGCAAGGAGTCGGTGAAATTAGAGGGCTGCTGATTAATCTCTCGTTTTAAATGTAGACTTCTGCCATAAACGAATACAAACGGGCTGTCGCCACGAAGGAATAATCTGCTTGCTGATGATGCTGGCAGATTATTTTTGACTATATTCAGGTAGGCAACGGTTGGAAATATGGGATAATAGCAGCAAAGCTGCCCTGAAGGACAACTATTTGCTGATAGATAACAGTTGCTTTCAGGAGAGAAGGTGAGGAAATATGTCTTTCCAAAATATAATGGGGCAGGATATAGCTAAAAAAATGCTGCAAAGCGCACTTCGGAATGAGGCGGTCAACCATGCCTATGTATTTAGCGGACCGCCGGGAAGCGGACAGATCAAGATGGCGCAGACCTTTGCCAAGGCATTATTTTGTGAACGAATGACGGATGATGCATGTGGCGAGTGTCTGTCCTGCCGTAAGGTAGAGCACGGCAATCACCCGGATCTGTTTATCGTAGAGCCGGATGGAGCTACGATCAAAATTGACCAGATTCGCGGACTTCAGCGCATATTCTCTTATAAATCGGAAAGTGCCAATCCGAAGGTATATATTATCCAGCAGGCGGATACCATGACAGTGCAAGCTGCAAACAGCCTGCTTAAATTTTTGGAGGAACCTCAAGTGCCTGTGGTGGGCATACTCATTTCGGAAAATGGACAGGCATTGCTGCCCACGATCCAATCACGTACGCAGCAGGTTCCTTTTCATGCTTTACAGCCTGAAGTGATGATGCAGGCCTTGATCGGGGAAGGCTATACGGCAGGACTTGTCCGGTCGGCGGTTCATATTGCCTCGGGACTGGAATCATGTAGAGAAATTCTCCAGCAGAATTGGTTTGCAGAAATTAGAAACGTAGTGTTACAATTAGTGAAGGAGTCCATGAGTCGGGGAAGCTCGTCCATTATTCTCGCTCAACAGAAGATTTTTAAAACTGGACTTTCTGAACACCTGGATATTCTGTTTCATCTGTTTCATTTGTGGTTCAAGGATATGCTTCATTTCCGTTACGGAAGGCACGAAAGCATTGTTTTCATAGATCATTTGGAGTCCGTCTCCAAATTGGCAATCACCCGCAGCACAGAACAATGGGTCTCTTATATGGATTTGGCCGCGAATTGCAGGAAGAAGCTCCGTTTTCACGTCAATGGTCAATTGTGCGTAGAGCAGCTTCTGATTGGGTTGTCCGATACAAGCGGTTCCATCACCGGCTAACAGAAAGGCGCGCTTGTTCCACTCTGCACAATCCGCGACGCCAGGTTCCCGGTTTGTGCGACAGTGAGACTTCAATTGCGGCCATTCGTACATGTCGGCTTCAAATGAGGTTTAGTGGCATACAAGGGGGTTAATTTTTGTATAGTGTAGTGGGTGTCCGTTTCAAGAAGGCGGGCAAGACTTATTATTTTGATCCACTGGACCTTCCGGTGGAGAAAGAAAACTGCGTTATTGTAGAAACCGCACGCGGTATTGAATATGGCAAGGTTGTGGTGGGCAAAAAAGAAGTAAATGATTCGGACGTTGTCCTGCCCTTAAAGAAAGTCATCCGTATTGCCGGAGATGATGATGCTCTTGTTGTAGAAGAGAATAAACTGGCGGCCAAGGATGCATTCGGTACGTGTTTAAATAAAATCAAAGACCATGGCCTTAAAATGAAGCTGGTAGACGTGGAATTTACATTTGACCGCAATAAGATCATTTTTTATTTTACGGCAGAGGGCCGCGTGGATTTTCGGGAGCTTGTAAAGGATTTAGCCAGTATTTTTCGTACACGGATTGAGCTGCGGCAGATCGGAGTACGGGATGAGGCTAAAATGCTGGGCGGGATCGGTCCTTGCGGACGTATCCTGTGTTGCTCTTCATGGCTGGGAGATTTTGAACCGGTATCCATTAAGATGGCGAAGGATCAGAGCTTGTCGCTGAATCCGACGAAGATTTCCGGGTTGTGTGGAAGATTGATGTGCTGTCTCAAGTTCGAACATGATAACTACGAGAGTATGAGGGAAGAATTGCCGCAGGTTGGCAAGATGGTCGTCACCTCTCTCGGAGAAGGCAAAGTTGTAGGCGTAAATGCTGGCCATCGTACAGTGCATGTTCAACTGTTTGAGATTAGCAAGGTCAAGGAACTTCCAATGGACGATGTAGTCGTCAAGTAAACCATTAGGTTGCTTCGGGGTGGAAACTTGGATAAATTAAATGTTTTTGCGCGTATTCACGAAATGGAAACCCAAATGGGACAGTTGCATAGCGATCTGGGTGAATTGAAACTGGCAGTAAAAGAGCTGCTGGAGGAAAATCAACGACTAACGATTGAAAACGAACAGGTGCGCAAGATGCTCAAACGTGAAACCTCCAGAGAAGAAAAGACGGCAAAAAGGCCGAAACTTTCTCCTCCGATCGTCATTAAGGATGAAGAGGAAACGGGTGAGGTTGTGGGCGAAGGCCACGACAATCTGGCAAGGCTGTATCATGAAGGATTTCATATATGCAACGTGTATTACGGACATTTGCGAACGGAAGGCGATTGCCTTTTCTGTCTGTCATTTTTGAATAAATAAAAACAAGCCGTAGGAGCAAGGTGCCTACGGCTTTTTTGTAAGGAAGTATGGTTTCAGAACGATTTGGGGTAAAAGGATGGGAGACCGCTATGTACGAAAATGAACAGAAGTCTGAACGAATTGACGATCTATTGTCACACAATTTGCGTATTATCCAAAGTGATGAGGTGTTCAGCTTTTCCATGGATGCGGTTTTGCTGGCACGGTTTGCTGGTATTCCGCAGCGTGGAAAGATTTTGGATCTGTGTACAGGCAACGGGGTCGTCCCCCTGCTGCTAACGACACGAACTAAAGCGGCTATCGAAGGAATTGAGATCCAACCGCGCTTGGCTGATATGGCTAGACGCAGCGTCACCCTAAATGGACTGGAGGCAGCGATTCAGATTCGGGAAGGGGATCTGCGCGAGCTGGTTCAAATCACGGGGCATGGTGTATATGATGCAATTACGGTAAATCCCCCCTATATGCCGCTAAACGGCAGTGATATCAAGTTAAACCCTCATCAGGCGATTGCGCGCCATGAGGTGCATTGTACACTGGAAGAGGTCATTCAGGCGTGTACACGGCTTGTCCGTAATGGTGGAAAAGTGTCGATGGTTCATCGCCCGCAACGGCTAGGTGAGATTATAACACTGATGCGTGCCAACAGATTGGAGCCGAAACGGATTCGGTTTGTCCACCCACGAGCTCATATGGAGGCGAATATGGTGCTCATCGAGGCGCTATGTGATGGTAAGCCGGAGGTTCGTCTCTTGCCCCCGCTCATTGTATATCAGGAGAATGGGAATTATACTCAGGAAATAAGGGATATCTATGGAGAAGTAAGCAAGGGGGATTTACTGTGAAGGCAGCGGTGCAAAAAAGTTTTATAACCAGCGGAGAAGAACGGGGTAAGCTGTATCTCGTTGCAACACCGATTGGTAATCTGGACGATATGACCTTTAGGGCGATTAACACCTTAAAATCGTGCAGTATTATAGCGGCGGAGGACACGCGGCAGACGCGCAAACTGCTCACACATTTTGACATCACGCCGGAAATGCTATTCAGCTATCATGAACATAATAAAGCTGCCAGTGGGCCTGAGCTGATACGTTATATAATGGAGGGAAAAAATTTAGCATTGGTTAGCGATGCAGGTCTGCCGGCCATTTCGGACCCGGGTTCGGATCTGGTCAAGCTGGCGTTGGAAGTGGGAATTAGCGTTATTCCTATTCCTGGGGCGAACGCAGCCTTATCAGCTTTGATTGCCTCCGGACTGAATACGGAAAGATTTACATTTGCCGGATTCCCTCCACGGGAGAAAAAGGATCTGGAGAAGCTGCTACAGTCATTTCAGGTATCTCACGGCACGATCCTGTTTTATGAATCGCCTCATCGTATTGCACGGACATTGACGGTATTGAAGGAAACACTGGGGGAACGCAGAGTGGTGCTTGCACGTGAGTTGACCAAGCTGCATGAGGAATGGATACGAGGAACGGCGGAGCAATGCCTTGCCAGACTGGAGGAGCATCCACCGCTTGGTGAATATTGCCTGGTAGTTGAAGGGAAAAACGAAGCAGAAGAGGAAGAGGAGCGACAGGCATGGTGGCAGTCCTTATCTTTGGAGGCCCACGTTGCGCATTATGAGACAGAAGGGCTGACACGCAAGGACGCTATGAAGTGTACAGCTACCGACCGCTCCATTTCCAAAAGGGATGTATATAACGCGCTTTTATGAAAACTTCCCGAAACAAAAAAAGGGCCTTCCAACGGTTGGGTTCAAACCGTGGAAGGCAACAAGGAGTATATATGAAAAAGGTTAGAATTAACAATCTCTTATAAGTCTATTATATACTAAAAATCTTAGTTTGTCACAGGTGTTGGAATTTCTGAGATGCAATCTTGGCAAACAATTTTTCCTTTGAAGTAAATTACGTTCTCGGCGTTGCCGCAGAAGATACAAGCAGGCTCGTATTTTTTGAGCATAATGCGTTCGCCATCAACATAAATTTCCAAAGCGTCTTTTTCGCCAATACCCAATGTGCGGCGCAATTCGATTGGAATAACAACACGTCCGAGCTCGTCAACTTTTCTTACAATACCAGTGGATTTCATCATAATAAATCAGGCTCCTCTCGCCGTTCAAAATAATATAAGTGTCATGATTCGACAAATTTTTCTCTTTTCTGATATTTACTATACCAACGATTCCCAAAACAGTCAACCTTAAAAATGAGCTAACAGATTAATTATGCAAAAGTATTTAGAATAAAGAGCATGATGCGTGTGCATTACCTTATTTTATTGATGATTTAAGCCATTTGTCGATTTGGAAATGCCGAAAATCTATAATTCGACATATTACGACAAACAATGTCGAATGAAGGGAATCGTTTAGGATTTTATTGTATCTTAATCCATTATTCAGAATATTAAAGGAGTTGATATCTTGCACCAGCCACTCAGTGAAGAAAAAGTTTTTAAGGACCCGGTACATAACTATATCCATGTTCAGGATACAGTGATATGGCGTTTGATCAATACTCCAGAGTTCCAACGCTTGCGTCGTATTCGGCAGTTGGGTACATCTTATCTTACGTTTCATGGAGCGGAGCATAGTCGTTTTTCGCATTCGCTAGGTGTGTACGAAATTACACGGCGTATTATTTCCCAATTTGAACGCGATGAATTTTCCGATTGGCCGAAGGAAGAAAGTTTAGTCGCATTGTGTGCAGCTTTGTTGCATGATGTGGGGCATGGCCCGTTTTCCCATTCTATAGAAGAAGCCTTTCATATGAATCACGAGGATTGGACATGCCGGATTGTATTGGGGAATACAGAGATTAACGCTGTGCTGCGGCAAGTCGATGAGGAGCTTCCTGCGAAGGTGGCTGCAGTAATTGCCAAAACGTACGACAAGCCGATTGTCGTAAACCTGGTCACAAGCCCACTGGATGCGGACCGTATGGATTATTTGCTGCGGGATGCGCACTCAACAGGCGTCAATTATGGCACCATAGATCTGGATCGTATTTTACGGCTGCTGCGTCCTCATAATGGAAGAATTGTTGTGAAGGAGTCAGGCATGCATGCTGTAGAGGATTATCTGATGTCGCGCTATCAGATGTATTGGCAAATTTATTTTCACCCTGTGACGCGCAGCTCGGAAATTTTATTACGTAAAATTTTCAAGCGGGCGAAGGAGCTATTTAGAAACGGATATGAGTTTAGTTTTCTGCTGGAGCCATTGCCAGACCTCTTTCGGGGAGAGCTTACGGTGGAACAATATTTGATGCTCGATGAGTCTTTGATTCAGACAGTGTTCAGTCAGTGGAAACGGGAAAAGGACGAGATTTTAAGTGATTTGAGTACCCGTTTTATGGATCGCAAGCTGTATAAATATGTAGAGATCGAAAATATGGATACAGATACCATTGACAACATTCGGACAGCGCTGGAGCTGGCTGGTCTGCATCCGGAATATGATCTGGAAATTGATTTTCCGACGGATCTTCCTTATGATGTGTTTCGGCAGGGTGGTTCGACGGACAACCAGATTTTACTGCTGGGACGTAAAGGAGAAGTGAGAGAAATTTCCGAAGTGTCGGAAATTGTGCGCTCCATTAGCGGCATTCACCGGGGAAAATATCACATGTATTATCCCCAAAACAAATTGGATGGGGTAAAGGACAAGCTTCCTGCCGAAATAAGGAATTATTTTGTCAAACAATAGACAATTATATGCCAAATAAAGTAATAAAGGAGACAAAAAAACTTGAATTTATTCGACACTCACACTCATTTGGATGCGCCGCAATTTGACGAAGACCGCGAAGAAGTTATAGCACGCGCTGTCGAATCGGGAGTGACCCGCATGATTAATATCGGATTTAACCGTGAGACCATTCCGTCTACCATGAAATTGGCCGAAACGTATGATTTTATTTATGCGGCAATTGGATGGCATCCACAGGATGCGATCACGATGCAGGAGGGGGATCTGGAATGGATTGCATCGTTATGCAGTCATAAAAAAGTCGTGGCGATCGGAGAGATTGGCCTGGATTATTATTGGGACACGTCGCCGAAGGATGTACAGCATCGGGTGCTACGCAACCAGATTGGACTGGCTCGTGAGCTGAACATGCCTATTGTCATCCATAACCGGGATGCGCATGAAGATATTGTTAAGATTTTGCGTGAAGAAAAAGCGAGTGAGGTAGGCGGAGTGATGCACTCCTTTTCCGGGAGCTGGGAGACGGCTAAAATGGTGCTGGATATGGGCTTTCACCTCTCCTTTGGCGGGCCGATAACGTTCAAAAATGCCAAGCAGCCAAAGGAGGTACTGGCACAGGTGCCGCTGGACCGTCTGCTCATTGAAACGGATGCGCCCTACCTGACACCGCATCCGTTCCGCGGGAAGCGAAATGAGTCCGCACATGTGGGACTGGTCGCAGAGGCGGCTGCCCAAATCAAGGGATTAGCGGTGGAGGAATTAGTGTCAATAACGACCCAAAATGCCTTGGAACGATTTGACATTAAGTAAAAAAGTGAAGAAATCAATCAAAATAATGAGATAGACGAAGCTAATCATGAATTTGTTGCAGGAAACTCGAGAATATTACAATATTTTAACCTAATATTGTAGAAAATGTACTTGAAACCTGCTTTACAACATGCATAGAAACAGGATATCATCTTTTCAGTGAATTGTTGTTTGAATGTAAACACCAACAGCTCATTTCATGAACCAGTCTCGCTGAGTCCCTTTTACAGGGAACGGGGGAACCGATATGGCTTACAGTACGTCCGGTGTATGGGCAAGAAGGGAACGTCTCTTCCGCCAGCCGGCTCGACCTAGATTCCTTTCCCGGATGGGATTGAACAGGTGGAGGGGCCGTATTTCGATTTCTTTCTGGGTCTTCGGGGTGAATGTGAAGGCGACCGCCATGAGCGGTTGACCCAAGCTAGGGCGTCTCTCTACGTCCGAACCCGACAGCTAACCCCGTAAGCGTAACAAGAGAGAAGCCATCTCGTGCATGATTTTTCCGCATATTCGCACATGTCGGAAGCCACGAAAGAGCTCTCTAGTCTCTTTCTTTGGCTTTTTTTGTTGTGAATAAAAGAAAATCTGTCATCATACTGTGATTAAACAGGGGAGGACAGCATGCCGCGAAGACGGGTACATGGTGCAGGACAGTCGCAGTACGGGCTTGTCTTGTAGAAAATCTGTTATAGTCACGTCAATCTCAACTATGTCTTACTCCAGACGGCGGGCTATGTAAGGAGGACGGAGGAAATGGGAATTTTCCAAAAACAGGAGACCCATGAGTCACGCTCATCCAGCATGTCTTACGTATTGCGTTGGAAGCAAGAAAATGTGCGCCAGGCTGCTTTGGTTGCTATTTTTCTAATCGCACTAACGATTATGATTTCAATTCTGGTGTACACTCAATCTAAAAAACAGGTCTTTTTTGTCATCGACGGTAAGGCATCTGCGGTAGAAACCCGGGAATCCCAGCTCCAAGATTTGCTCAAAGAGCATTCGATTTCACTTCAGCCGCATGATACGGTTTCGATGCCGCTGAACGGAGCAGTTCAGGATGGGGATCGCGTAGTTATCAAACATGCCAATCAGGTCAAAGTATCCTTAGCCAACGAGACGAAAAAATTGTACACAACAGAAAATACAGTAGAGGGTGCCATTCGCACCTCGGGCTATAAATTATCGTCAAATGATAAAGTTTACCCTGCTCTGGATGCTTCTGTTTCGTCTAACATGGACATAAAAATCATCCGTGTGAAGAAACAGCAGGTCGAACAGAAGCAACAGGTACCTTATCAGGTCATCAAAACGGCCGATCCAAGTCTCTATAAAGGTGATAATCGGGTCATCCAAAGCGGTAAAACGGGTGTTGTGGTCCAGCATGTTCAAAAGGTATACCATGACGGAAAATTGGTATCCAAGCAGCTGGTAAACAAGGAAGTCGCACAGAATCGTGTGGATAAGGTGATTGCGGTAGGAACGAAGAAAAAGCCGGTCGTTCTGGCTGCTTCCGTCGGTCCTGAAGATGCCGTTAAGGCAACACGGGTTAGTTCGGACAATGCTGTCCGTAAAGCAGGTGTGAATTTCAAATATAACAAAGTATTACAAAACGTCTCCATGACGGCGTATTCGTCACAGGAGCCAGGGATCGGTACACGTACCGCATCCGGCACGCGTGTCACGGAAGGACGCACCATCGCTGTCGATCCGAGTGTGATTCCAATCGGCTGGTGGGTATATATTGAAGGGGTGGGCTTCCGCCGTGCGGAGGATACCGGTGGCGCGATTAAAGGCCACAAAATCGATGTGTATTATGAGAGTTTGAGTCAAGCCAATCAGTTTGGTCGGAAGCACGGAAAAACCGTATATGTGATTGGACCAGTGAAGCCTGAAATGAACTAAAAACGTGTTGTATATGTTTGGGTCAATGCGATACTATTAACATCATAGTTATGCCATGCTAAGAAGAGGATATCCTCTTCTTATTTTGTTTTCAAAAGTAGGGAAAGATGAATATAGCTGACTGTGTAGTAGTGGAGGGAGACGCAAATGATCAAGGAAGTGATCGTAGTAGAGGGTCGGGATGATACGGTGGCTATTCGCCGTGCTGTCGAGGCGGATACGATAGAAACGGGCGGCTCCGCCATCAATAAAATGACGTTGCGCAAAATTGCGTTGGCACAGGAGCGGCGGGGTGTCATTATTTTGACCGATCCCGATCATGCAGGGGAGCGCATCCGCAAAATTATCGCCTCCAAGGTGCCCGGTTGCAAGCAGGCCTTTATACCAGAAGCGGAAGCGACGCGCAAAGGGGATATTGGCGTAGAGAATGCCTCGCCTGAAGCGATCAGACACGCTCTCGCACGGGTGCATACGACGGTAGAAGGGGCTGATCCTCTAATCGATTGGGCCGATCTGATTGACGCCGGACTTATCACCGACCCCAATGCTGCTGCACGGCGTATGGCTTTGGGTAATGTGCTGGGGATTGGTTATTGTAACGGTAAGCAGCTACATAAACGGCTCGCTGTGTTCCAGATCAGCCGTGAGGAATTTGCCGGTGCGCTGACACAAATTGAAAGTGAAGGATTGTGATATCCGTATGACAGGGATTCAAGATATAGCAACACCGCGGCGCACGAAGGAGATTATTCAGCGGCACGGGTTTTCGTTCAAAAAGAGTTTGGGACAAAATTTTCTGATTGATCAAAATATTCTGAACAAGATCGTGAATGCTGCGGGATTGGACGATACGAAGGGTGCACTTGAGATCGGTCCGGGGATTGGCGCTTTGACTGAGAAGCTGGCGCAATCAGCCAAGGTAGTTACTGCTGTCGAGATTGACCAGCGGCTCTTACCTATTCTCGAAGAGGTACTGGCCCCTTATGAGCATGTGAAGGTACGCCACGGAGATGTGCTGAAGCTGGATTTGCGCGAGGTATTCGCTTCCGATTTTGCCGGGGTCAGTAAAGTGAGCGTCGTCGCTAATCTGCCGTACTACGTCACTACACCGATTCTGATGAGGCTGCTGGAGGACAAGCTCCCTCTGGAGAATATCGTCGTCATGATCCAAAAGGAAGTGGCTGAGCGTATGGCTGCGTCTCCTGGGACGAAAGACTACGGCAGTTTGAGTATTGCAGTGCAATATTATAGCGAGCCTGAACTGGTCTGCATCGTACCGAATACGGTGTTTATTCCTCAGCCGAATGTAGAATCGGCGGTCATCCGTCTGCGTGTGCGGGAAGTGCCTCCGGTAGAGGTGGTGGACGAGCAGCATTTCTTCGAAGTCGTTCATGCTTCCTTTGCTCAACGTCGCAAGACCATTTCGAATAACCTGAAAAGCCGCTTCTTTACCAAAGAGAACAGGGACACGCTGGAGCCGCTGTTGCTTCAGGCAGGCATAGAGCCTTCCCGTCGGGGCGAGACGCTGAGCATCGAGGAATTTGCGCGTCTGAGCGCTGTGTTGCTGGAAGCCGGGATTTCCTGACCTGACGCACAAGTGATCGCTTAGCAGCAGTCAGAGGGCGTCTGGTTGCGCTTTGCACGGTTGTGGCTGGCTTGTATAAGCTCCTGAGCATGGATAAGGAACCAAACTGTGCATTCACCCATACGATATGGGAGGGGTGATACAGTGTGATGATTTTAGGAGACTTGGTCGTTCGAAAATCGTACGGCGGAGATGTCACGTTTCGCGTTGAGGACATCCAGCGGGATAAAGTGATCATTAAAGGGACGGAATTTCGGCTGCTTGCCGATTCCCCCGTGAACGATCTGGTCAAGGTGCCTGCTGACCAGATTAGCGGGAAGACACGGCAAGCACATATTAAGGCGGATGAGTCTCTCCATCTGTTGCAGCAGGCACGGCAGAAGCAAGCTGCCCGCAGTCAGGCGGCTTTGATCGGGGAGTGGAGTGATCCGGTGGAGTCGACGTATTTTGAAATGCCCGGCAAGGTACTTCATCTGGATGGGGATGCCGGCTATTTGAGAAAATGTCTCAGCCTATATGAGGAACTCCGCGTTCCTGCGGAGGGGCATCATGTACATGAATCAGCAATGGCCGACACGTTGTATCGGCTGCTTCCCCGTATTCGCCCGGATATCGTAGTCATTACCGGACACGACGGGGTATTGAAGCATCCGCAGCCGTATGATTTATATAGCCTGAAAAGCTATAAAAATTCGCAAAATTTTGTGGCGGCGATCCAGGTAGCGAGACAATATGAGCGTCATCTGGATTCACTGACGATTGTGGCGGGAGCATGTCAGTCCCATTTTGAAGCGCTGCTGCGTGCAGGAGCGAATTTTGCCAGTTCGCCAGGGCGCATTCTGATTCACGCGCTGGACCCGGTATATGTGGCTGCCAAGGCAGCCTTTACGTCGATTCGTGATACGGTCAACATGGGTGACTTGTTTCATCAGACGATCAGTGGCAGCCGTGGCGTGGGCGGTATCGAAACCCGGGGAAGCTATCGTATCGGTCTGCCCAAGCTCGAAAATTTGTCGACTCTTAAAGTAACGCCTTCTGCAATCTAGGGTTTAAACCTGTTGAATAGGATTTGCGTGGATAAAAAGCCTCTGGTTACAGGGGCTTTTTGGCATTTTTATACGCATATTCCTGTTCGCAAAAAATTAAATTGACAAATTATTTTTCGTGTTGCTATAATATTTAGCTTGATTTGACATTGTCTCTAAAATTCGTTATAATGGACAAGGAAAGAGGTGGTCGTTAGGCAATGGCTAAAAATACGCTGTTGGAAATCAAACGCAGTCTCGACGCACATGTAGGGCAAAAAATTTTGCTGCGGGCTAACGGCGGACGCCGTAAGACCGTCGAACGAACTGGTGTCTTGGAAGAAACGTACCCTTCTGTTTTTATCGTCAAGCTGGATCAGGAGCAACAAACGTTCAAACGTGTCTCCTACAGCTATGCTGACATTCTTACTGAGTCGGTGGAAGTTACTGTATATGATCCCGACTCCCATACAAGTGTCGAATATTTTGACACACCTTAATTGATTTTATGTAATCTATACCGGCTTTGCAGGTTTAAAGGCGGCTTCGTCAGTTCAAATGACGAAGCCGTTTTGTATTTATAGGGCAGGATGAAGCATCGCGTCTCTGCGCATACTAAGGCGGGAATGATCTTCCTTATTCCACTGCCGAAGGAGGCGTATGCATGAGTCGAAGAAGACGAAGTGTCATGTCGGAAGAGCTTAAGTATGAGCTGGCCAAGGATCTTGGATTTTACGATACGGTCAAGGAAGAGGGCTGGGGAGGCATTAAAGCCAAGGATGCGGGCAATATGGTCAAGCGGGCCATTCAGCTTGCAGAGCAGGCAGCTTCCCGCAAATCGTAGCCATCGGCGGTGCTGACGAAAAAGCGGGGATATCCGGTTCATACCGGGTGATCTCCGCTTTTTTGAACCTCATGACTTGACAGGCTGAGTCTGATATAATATGTTAAGCTGTCTTGAGGGAAAAGTTGAAGGTGGGTGAACGCCTTGAAAATATACGAAAAAGCACCGGCGAAAATCAATTTAATGCTTGATGTATTACGTAAGCGGGATGATGGGTATCACGAGGTCGAAATGATTATGACCATGGTCGATCTGTCCGATCGTTTGACGATGTCTGAGCTACCGCGTGATACGATTATTATTTCAAGCCAGGCCGGGTACATACCGCTAGATGAGAAAAATCTGGCTTTTCAGGCCGCGCGTCTGATTAAGGAACGTTATGATGTCTCTACGGGCGTGCATATCCATCTGGACAAGCATATCCCGGTAGCCGCAGGATTGGCAGGCGGAAGCAGTGATGCCGCGGCAGCGCTGCGTGGGCTGAACAAGCTGTGGAAGCTTGGCATCTCGGATGCTGAATTAAGAGTACTGGGCGCAGAGCTTGGCTCTGACGTGCCCTTCTGTATTACAGGCGGTACAGCTTTAGCGAGCGGGCGCGGGGAATTGCTTAAGCCACTTCCGAACCCGCCCCAATGCTGGGTGATTCTCGCGAAGCTGCCGATCAATGTATCGACGGCTGAAGTGTACGGACGCGTCAAAGCGGATCAGATCACGCATCATCCGTCTGCCCGGCAGATGGAGCAAGCGATCCTTAACGCTTCTTTTACCGATGTGTGTAATGCGCTCGGGAATGTACTGGAGGATGTCACACTCAAGCTGCATCCGGAGGTGGAGCATCTTAAAAACTCCATGATCCGACTGGGAGCGGATGGGGTGCTGATGTCAGGCAGTGGTCCTACGGTGTTCGGGCTGGTGTCGAAGGAAGCCAAAGTACCGCGCATCTATAACGGACTCAGAGGATTTTGCAAGGATGTATACGCAGTACGACTTTTGACCTGATTTTGGTTATTTATTTCTAATTTTAGTGGTATTTGTTGTACAAATACGTACGAAGATGATATATTTACTATTAAATATTCGGATTTTACTATATCACTTACATTCCGCCAGCAGCCGGCCAGTCCGCCGGTGCTTTTACTGTACGAAGCGGGCGGCAGGAGAAGAATAGATCGCGAGGAATTGTTGTGAAAAAACTTAAAAGAAGCTCACGATTGGTGGAAATGACACAATTTTTGCTGTCACGGCCGCATACGCTGGTGCCTCTTACGCATTTTGCGGATCGTTATGGGGCGGCTAAATCGTCCATAAGCGAAGACCTGGCCATTATCAAGGAAGTATTTGAGGATGAAGGTATTGGTGAGCTTCTGACGTTGGCGGGAGCGGCAGGGGGCGTTAAGCTGATCCCAAGACTATCCAAGGAACATGCGCTCACATTTGCGAATGATCTGTGTGCTCAGTTGGAGCAACCGGATCGCATCTTACCCGGAGGGTATTTGTATCTGTCGGATCTGCTGGGCCAACCGGCGATGATGAATGAGGCGGGTAAAATATTCGCTACTGCATTTGCCAACAGACAGATCGATGTGGTTATGACGGTGGAAACCAAAGGCATTCCGCTTGCATATGCTACCGGAGCACAGCTAAACTTGCCAGTTGTCCTCGTACGGCGTGACCATCAGGTGACGGAGGGCTCGGCAGTGAGTATTAATTACGTCTCAGGATCACAAAAGAGCCTGCATACGATGTCATTGTCCAGACGTGCTATGCGCGAGAAATCACGTGTACTCATCGTGGATGATTTTATGAAGGCAGGCGGTACGATTCAGGGGATGGTCGACTTGCTGGCTGAATTTGATGCTGAGGTAGCTGGAGTAGGTGTGCTGGTAGAATCGGGCGAGGTGGAGAACGAAGAGCGCTTGCTGCACGATTATATTTCACTGGCGAATCTGACCACGGTCGATTCCCGAAGCAAGCAAATTACAGTCAAGCTGGGGAATTATTTTGATGAGTCTACAGGTCAGTAAAATGTCACAATTCATCAAAAAATACCTAAATATGTCGAAAAGAAATCTTTTCAAAAAAATTACCTGAATTTAGGATACCATTTGTCCAAAAAAAGAAGGAATTCGAAATGCTGTGTGGAATGTATACACCAAGTCCTATTTGGAAAAAGGTGGTGAAACACACATGCAGATTACGGATGTCAGACTCCGCCGAGTGAACTCAGAAGGAAGAATGAAGGCGATTGCATCCATTACGATTGATAACGAGTTTGTTGTTCATGACATTCGGGTTATCGACGGTAATAACGGGATGTTCGTGGCTATGCCTAGCAAACGCACCCCGGACGGAGAGTTTCGCGATATCGCTCATCCGATATCTTCAGGAACCCGGGAGAAGATCCAGGCTGCTGTACTTACTGAGTACGAACGCGCGGCGGTGGATGAAGGAGTAGCTATTGAAGAAGGCGCTTAATTCGCCTAAAGCAAGATTGGGGTACAAAAGAAAAAGAGGGCCACAAACTGTGGCTCTCTTTTCTTTTTGTCTGGAATGAGATATATTCTTTAATGAGTTAACAGTCAGTTTTAAGGCAACTTGGAGCCATCCGGGCTGCCGAAGCGACTTTTTCATAAGACAGGGATCGAGCAGCAATGCGTCCCGGGGGATGAATGTCCAGCACAAGCTGGCCTGAAAAAATAGCCATTAACTAAAGGTTCGCCGTTATTTTTCAGGAGGATTGTGAAAAGGTAAGAAAAATCTGATCTGGAAATTAACGTTTTAGCCAAAGGGAAATTGTTATTTTCAGGATAGGAGGTTGGACTTGTTGGAAAGGTTGGCAGTCATTCTTGCCGCAGGGCAGGGAAAACGTATGAAATCCAAATTATATAAAGTTCTGCATCCGGTATGCGGGAAACCGATGGTCGGTCATGTACTCGACACGGTTCGTGAAATCGGAGTGTCCCGCAGTGTGGTGATCGTGGGTCACGGTGCGGAAGCGGTACAGTCTTATTTGGGACCGTCGGCAGAATATGCGCTTCAGGCAGAGCAGTTGGGAACGGGGCATGCTGTCAAGCAGGCCAAAGACTTGCTCGGTCAGGAGAAAGGTACGACCATCGTCATCTGTGGAGACACCCCCTTGATCACAGCGGAAACGCTGGAGGGCTTGGTGCAGCTACATGAGAGTCGGGGAGCTGCCGCAACGATTCTGACCGCTGAGCTGGACGACCCTAAGGGGTACGGCCGGGTCATCCGTGATGCTGCGGGAGCAGTGCTCAAGATCGTGGAGCAGAAGGATTGCTCACCTGAGGAAGATGCTGTTCGGGAAATCAACACGGGAACGTATTGCTTTGATAATGCCAAGCTGTTCGCAGCGTTGGACAAAGTAACCAACACCAATGCACAGCAGGAATACTACCTGACAGATGTCATTGGTATTTTGCATGGCGAAGGCGAGAAGGTTGAGGCATATTTAACAGATGATATGTCGGAATCCATCGGTGTGAACGACAGGGTTGCTTTATCAGTGGCTGAGGGATACATGCAGGAACGCATTGTGCGCAAGCATATGCTGAACGGTGTGACCATCATTGACCCGTCCTCTACCTACATCGAGAGTGAGGTTGTCATTGGCTCCGATACCGTGCTATACCCGAACACATGGCTGCGCGGCCGAACGCAAATCGGCGAAGATTGTGTGATTGGTCCGCAGACTGAAATTCAGGACACCCTGATTCATTCGGGCGCAACGGTGAGGCATTCGGTGTTGAACGAAGCCGAAGTGGGCAGCAGCACATCTGTGGGTCCATTTGCCTACCTGCGTCCAGGTGCGAAGCTGGGCGAGCATGTGAAGATTGGTGATTTTGTTGAGGTGAAAAATGCGACTATTGGTGATCATTCCAAGGTGTCTCATTTGAGCTATGTCGGTGATGCCAAGGTAGGTACAAATGTTAATATCGGTTGTGGGGCAATAACGGTTAATTATGATGGATATAATAAATCTATTACAGAAATTGAAGACGATGCCTTTATTGGCAGCAATGTGAATCTGATCGCCCCGATTAAGATCGGAAAAGGTGCTTATGTCGTAGCAGGCTCCACCGTAACACATGCTGTCCCTGATAACGATCTGGCTATTGCCAGACCACGTCAAGAGAACAAAGCCGGATATGCGGATAAAATCCGCGCGCGTGCCAAAGCGAAGAAGAAAAGATCGGAATAACCTTAATCAGCAAGCCGTTGAATCTGTAATGAATGAATCAGCACGGAGGGTTTCTATAAATGACTTATTGCGATTCCAAACTCAAAATATTTACTTGTAACTCCAATCCGAAGTTGGCCCACCAGATTGCGGACTATATCGGAATTCCAATGGGGGAATCCCATACCACATCGTTTAGTGACGGTGAAATTCAAATTAAGCTGTCTGAAAGTGTGCGTGGTTGCCATGTATACATTGTGCAGTCGACTTGTCTGCCAGTTAACGACAACTTGATGGAGTTACTGGTTATGATTGATGCACTCAAGCGGGCTTCCGCCAAAAGCATTAATGTCGTTATGCCATATTACGGCTATGCCCGTCAGGATCGGAAAGCACGTTCGCGTGATCCGATCACGGCGAAGCTTGTCGCTAACCTGATTGAAAAAGCGGGTGCTCACCGTGTAATTAGTATGGATTTGCATGCGATGCAAATTCAGGGATTCTTTGATATTCCGGTGGATCACATGTTCGGCGCGCCAATTCTGGCCCAGTATTTCCGTTCGAAGCAAATTGAAAATCCGGTTGTCGTTTCCCCTGACCACGGTGGTGTTGTGCGTGCGCGGAAGTTAGCGGATTTCCTGAATGCTCCGCTGGCTATTATCGACAAACGTCGTCCTGAACCGAACGTAAGTGAAGTAATGAACATCATCGGAAATATTGAGGGTAAAACTGCTATTCTGATTGATGACATTATTGATACAGCGGGAACCATCGTGTTGGGCGCGAATGCGCTCAAGGAAGGCGGCGTAACGGACGTGTATGCGTGCTGTACGCATGCCGTGCTCTCCGGGCCTGCTATGGAAAGACTGGAGAATTCACCGTTAAAAGAGGTGGTCGTGACGGATACCATTCCAATCGTTCACCCCAATCCGACAAGCAAGCTGAAGGTATTATCTGTGGCCCCATTAATGGGAGAAGCTATTATCCGTGTGCATGAGGAATTGTCAATCAGCAAACTGTTTGAAATCGAAT
The DNA here is from genome assembly GCF_014858585.1 of Paenibacillus sp. 23TSA30-6. Classification (NCBI taxonomy): domain Bacteria; kingdom Bacillati; phylum Bacillota; class Bacilli; order Caryophanales; family Paenibacillaceae; genus Paenibacillus; species Paenibacillus sp. 23TSA30-6. The sequence continues at coordinate 23,632 of NZ_SLTL01000022.1, forward strand.
AAGCGCTGGCTCATTAAAAAAAGGGGTTGCCTCTTCCAACTGGAAAAGGTAACCCCTATCAGCATGTCAGGCTAAAAGCCCGGTCTGGATATAAACGTGAAGCACTGACGATTGTATAGCGTGTCTTCCATTTCGACAAAATGCTCGTTAAAACGCGCAATGATGCCAATCTGGATATGTACATTCCCGTCATAGACTTGGACAGGAACCGAATGTTTTAAATGATATAGAAAATGGCTGTCATATAAGAGGATATCACCCTGATTGAGCATACCAGCACGCACCTTCCTGTTCAGTATAACTATTTTACCAAAAAATCAAGACTTCGAAAGAGGGTGTCACGGTTTATGAAGTGGATTGTAGGATTGGGCAACCCCGGTCCCCAATACGAAAAAACGAGACATAATGTTGGATTTATGGCGCTGGATGCTCTGGCCGCCCGTCATAACATCCAGATTAACCAAAGCAAATGTAAGGCATTGATTGGAGAAGGACATATTGGCGGAGTAAAAACCGTGCTGATCAAGCCGATGACCTATATGAATCTCTCGGGCGAGTCTCTGCGTGCTTATATGGACTATTACAAAGCGGATATGGATGATTTGGTCGTGGTTTACGATGATCTGGATACAGAGGTCGGCAAAATAAGACTCCGGTATCAAGGTAGTGCAGGCGGGCATAACGGGATCAAGTCGATTATCCAGCATACCGGCACACAATCCTTTAATCGGGTTCGTATGGGTATTTCCCGCCCTGAGCCTGGATACGCCATTGTGGACTACGTTCTGGGAACCTTTCCTAAGAAGGAGAAGGAATTGCTGGCTGGAATGATAGAGGACACGTGTGATGCTTTGGAATACAGCTTGGATCATCCTTTTGAACGGACTATGGCTGAATTCAATAAGTAAGGTCTGGAACAGGCAGGATGGGCTTAAATGGAAGTTTGTTGGACATACTGAAAGGTATAGAAAACTTTCAGGAGGCATATACATTACATGATTGTGAATTATGTATGCAGACATTGTCGAACTTTCTTGGGACGGATTGATTCCGCTGCAATAACCGAAGAAAGGTTGGGCTTCCATTCCTTGACCCCTGCCGAACGTAGAGATATAATAGCGTATAATTCGGGCGGTGAAGTGACCGTCAAAGTCATTTGCGAGCATTGCAACCAGGCGCTGGAAAATAATCCGGAGCTAAGCCTGCTCGTAAATCCGCTCCAATAACAGGTATTCAACTGGTCTCATGTACCAGCTTGAGAGGTGAAGCGGCAATCCCGCTTATGGAGCCTTGGCAGCATTGCTGAGGCTTCTTTTTCGGTTTGCTGCTTTCCCCAGAGTAAGCGTGTAATACCTGTTGCTATTCAGTTACATGCCGTTATTGTGAATAAATTTACATGCAACTATTTATAAGCATAAAGGGGTGCCTTTTTTGTTACAAGCACTTATTCAGGCTTTTACCAAGGATGCTGATTATGCATCCATTGCAGCAGGTATATCATCAGGCATGAAGGAACAGCTCATATCTGGTTTGTCGGGCTCTTCCCGACAGGTACTGATGGCCGCGCTTGCCGAAGATACCGGACGACCGATCCTGGTCATGACGCACAACATGTTTGCCGCTCAAAAAATAGCAGATGATTTGCAGGAAGCGCTTCCTCCTGAACGGGTTTTGTTGTACCCCTCGAATGAGCTGGTGGCTGCTGAAGCCGCCATATCCAGCCCGGAGACGCTATCCCAACGAATTGAAGTATTGATACGATGCGCCCAGGGTTTTCGTGGGATTGTTGTCGTGCCGTTTTCTGGTGTCCGGCGTTTGCTGCCGCTTCCAGAGACGTGGCGTGAAGCCCGAATCGAGCTAAAAGAAGGCGAAACGATCCAACTGGAGCCATTTTTGCTGCATATGGTCGAGATGGGGTACCAGCGGGTGGAGCGTGTAGAGTCACGTGGAGAGATGAGTGTCCGTGGCGGGATTATCGATTTTTATCCGATGACAACCCGTTGGGGCTACCGCGTGGAGCTGTTCGATGATGAAATTGACTCCATCCGTATGTTCGACCCGCAAGACCAGCGCTCGGTGGAAAAGGTGCAGGAAGTTACCGTAACGCCGTGCAAGGAAGTCATCGCGGATAGCGCTCGTATGGATCAGGCGGCAGATGCCGCAGCGATTCTGTTGGAGGAGCAGCTTGGCAAAATGACAGACCGTCAGGCCAAGCTGCATCTGAAAGAAGAGATTCACCGCGAAATTGAGCTGCTACGGGAGCATGTGTATTTTGACGAAATCTATAAATATATCTCGCTGTTGTATCCCGAACGCAAAACCTTGGCAGATTACATGCCGGAAGACACCATTCTGATCATTGACGAGCCGGCGCGGATGCTGGAAACAGCCAAGCAGCTTGAACGGGATGAGTCCGAGTGGAATTTGCATTTGCTTCAAAACGGTAAAACGTTACCGCAGCTAGAGCTGTCGGATAACGCGGACAATCTGCTGTATAACCGGAGATTCCAGACGTTGTTCCTGTCGATCTTTCTCCGTCAGGTTCCGCATACACAGCCGCAAAATATTTTGAATTTCATCTGCCGTGGTATGCAGGATTTCCACGGTCAAATGAATGTGCTCAAGGCGGAAATGGATCGCTGGCGCAAGGCGGGCACACAGGTTATGATGCTGGCGAGTGGAGACGAGCGGCTGGATCGGATGCGCCGGGTGCTTCAGGATTACGGTATTGATGAGCCAACGATGGCTATCGGCAATTTGCAAAGTGGTTTTGAGATGCCATCTATTCATTTGGCAGTGATTACCGAGGGCGAAATGTTCTCGCAAAAGCAGCGCAAAGCACGCAAGCAGGGCCGCCATGTGGACAACGCAGAACGGATTAAGAGCTATAGCGAGCTAAAGGTGGGCGACTATGTCGTACACCAGAATCACGGGATCGGGAAGTACATGGGGATCGGTACGCTGGAGGTTGGCGGTATCCATAAGGATTACATGCACATTCTCTATGCGGGCGGCGATAAGCTGTCTGTACCGATTGAGCAGATTGACCTAATTCAGAAGTATGTCGGCTCAGAGGACAAGGAACCTAAGATTTACAAGCTGGGCGGAAATGAATGGATACGGGTGAAGAGCAAGGTTCGCAGCTCGGTTCAGGACATTGCTGATGATTTGATCAAGCTGTACGCAGAACGGCAGTCAGCGCCGGGTTTTGCTTTTGAAAAGGATTCACCGGAACAGCAGGAATTTGAGGATATGTTCCCGTATGAAGAGACACGTGACCAGATTCGGGCAATTGAAGAGATCAAGAAGGACATGGAGCAGAGCCGTCCGATGGATCGTTTGCTGTGCGGTGATGTGGGCTACGGCAAGACAGAGGTTGCCATCCGCGCTGCGTTTAAGTCGGCTATTGAGGGCAAGCAGGTGGCCGTGTTAGTACCGACGACGATTTTGGCACAGCAGCATTATGAGACGTTCCGTGAGCGCTTTTCCGGGTATCCGTTCAACATTCAGGTGTTGAGCCGTTTCCGTTCGCGCAAGGAGCAGAATGAGACGATTAAAGGGGTTCGTCAGGGGACGGTCGATATTGTCATTGGCACCCATCGCTTGTTGTCGCAGGATCTGGTGTTTAAGGATCTGGGGATGCTCATTGTCGATGAGGAGCAGCGGTTTGGCGTGACGCATAAGGAAAAGCTGAAAAAGCTGAAAACGAATGTGGACGTGCTGACGTTAACGGCTACGCCTATCCCGCGTACGCTACATATGTCTATGCTCGGGGTTCGCGATTTGTCGGTCATTGAGACACCGCCGGAAAACCGTTTTCCCGTGCAGACTTATGTTGTCGAGCACAGCCAGACGTTGGTGCGTGAGGCGATTGAACGCGAGATGGCACGCGGAGGACAGGTGTACTACCTGTATAATCGCGTACAGGGTATTCAGGAAATGGCTGCCGAGATCAATGCGCTTGTGCCGGATGCCAAGGTGGGCGTGGGTCATGGTCAGATGTCCGAATCCGAGCTGGAGAAGACCATTTTGGACTTCCTGGACGGTGAATACGATGTACTGGTCAGCACCAGCATTATTGAGACGGGGGTAGATATTCCGAATGTGAATACACTCATCGTGCATGATGCCGATAAAATGGGGTTGTCCCAGCTTTATCAGCTGCGTGGGCGTGTAGGCCGTTCCAACCGGATTGCCTATGCTTATTTTACGTACCAGCGGGATAAGGTGTTAACGGAAGTGGCAGAGAAGCGCCTTCAGTCGATCAAGGAGTTTACGGAGTTGGGCTCCGGGTTCAAGATCGCGATGCGCGATTTGTCGATTCGCGGAGCGGGGAATTTGCTCGGTGCAGAGCAGCACGGATTCATTGCATCCGTCGGTTTTGACCTTTACTCGCAGATGCTGGCTGAGGAAATTAATAAACGCAAGGTTAGCGTACTTGGAGAAGAAGATCTGTCGAATCGAAATTGGAGTACGTCCATTGATTTGGGCGTGGATGCTTACCTGCCAGGAGATTATATTTACGACAGTATTCAGAAGATTGAGATTTATAAAAAGGTTGCGGCAGTCAGCACGTTTGACGAGGCTATGGAGCTGGAGGATGAGCTGGTCGACCGCTTTGGCGACTTGCCGGAGGCTGTGCGTCATTTGCTGGCTGTGGCCCGTCTCAAGGTGTACGGACGCATGTATGGCATTGAGTCCATTGTCCAGCGGGATGACAACATCGTGTTGAAATTCCACGAAGGGCGCCAGCAGGCGGTACAGACCGCCAAACTTGCGGAGATTGGCAATCGCTTTGAAAGACGTGTACAATTTGAACAGGGCACTCCTATGAGTGCACGCATCAAAGGCAGAGGTCTGGATGATCCACAGATACTAGAGCTGCTGGAGCAATTTTTGAGTGCACTAAAAGATGCATTCACATTGAAGGAGGAACTGCAAAATGTCACAACCAAATAAAAGAAAACCTTGGAGAATGCTATCGGTGGCCATTGCCGCGGTGCTGGCTATATCGGTGCTGGCGGCATGTACGAAGCAAGCCGAGGAGAGTAAGGTCAAGGACCAACCGAAGGACAGTAGTAAGGTTGTCGTGACCTACACTGGCGGAACCATTACGGAAAATGAGTTTAACCAGGAAATCAGTATGATGAAATTCCTGTATCCGGAATATGGAGCGATGCTTGCTTCGGATCAGGTGCGGGAGCAAATTGCCAAGCAAGAAGTGGTGTACAAGCTTCTGGCTGAAAAAGCAGACGATAAGTCCAAGGAACAGGGCGCCAAAGAAGGAACCGAACAACTGGAGCAGTATAAAAAGTCGGTTGGAGATGCTAAATTCAAGACATTTTTAAGTGATCAAAAACTGACTGAGCAGGGTGTGAAGGATTACTTTACCCGTGTGATGACGGTGATCAACAGTGAGACGAACAAAGTGACGGACGATCAGTTGAAACAGGAATTTGAGAAAAACAAAGATCAATTCACGACAGCAACCGTGCGTCATGTACTGATTAATTTCCAGGATCCAAAAACGAAAAAAGAACGCAAGAAAGAAGATGCTCTCAAGCTGGCCAAAGAAGTGAAGGCGAAGCTGGATGGCGGAGCTGATTTTGCGACGATTGCCAAGAAATACTCAGAAGATCCGGGTTCGGCTTCCAATGGCGGTTTGTATGAGAATGCATCCGTAGCCCAATGGGTGCCTGCTTTCAAAGAAGCAGCCGAGAAGCAGCCGATCAATAAAATCGGTGATCCGGTGGAAACGGAATACGGATATCACGTCATCAAGGTGGAATCCCGCAATGAGCCTACGTTTGATAAATTGAAGGACAACGAAAAGGCTGCTCTGAAAAACAAGCTGGCTGGTGAAAGTATTCAAAACTTTACCGAAAAAGATTTGGCGAAGCTTGATTTGAAAATCAACCTGCCGAAAGTACCTGCTACGCAAGAGAAAAGTGGCACCACATCGGGCACTGGCAGCACAACTGCGCCTGGAGGCACAACAAGTGGTACCAGTGATACCAAAGCAGGAACAACCAAGGACGGAGCTACAACCGAAGGTAAATAACTGAACATGCATAAGGAATTGGGAACAGATGAATACTATGGTCAGATATCACCATAAACACCATGACCGTGACGTTCTTCGTGACCGCTTCCGGGGGAGCGGAAGCGTCTTTCGATACCGTCAGTAGTTGACTAAATTCTTCTTGAGAAAGTGGGGCAACATGTGAAATGAAAGCTACTGGTATAGTTCGCCGTATTGATGATCTGGGGCGGGTAGTTATTCCTAAGGAAATTCGCCGCACCTTGAGAATTCGTGAAGGAGATCCGCTTGAAATTTTTGTGGATCGTGACGGAGAAGTCATTTTGAAAAAGTATTCACCTATCGGTGAACTTGGTGATTTCGCCAAAGAATACGCTGAGTCCCTGTTTGAAAGCACAGGCCATATTACGATGATTACTGACCGCGACACCATTATTACGGTGGCCGGAGGCTCCAAAAAAGAGTTTCTGGACAAGCCGGTCGGCAGCATTATCGAAGGCAGTATGGATAATCGCAAAACGGTACTGGAAACAGCCAGCGGCTCCTATGAGCTGACCCGAGACCACGAAGAAACACTCTCGTCCTTTGTGGCGGCTCCCATTGTTTCGGGTGGTGATCCTATTGGTTCCGTTGTGTTGCTGAACAAGGACGAAAACGTGAAGATGGCCGAAATGGAGATCAAAATGGCTGAAACAGCCGCTGGTTTCCTCGGCAAACAAATGGAACAGTAATCCCCCGTTCCGACCCTGTAAGGCGTATTGAATGGCGAAAGCCGTCTGTCGTCTTGCAGGGTTTTTTTCTTTCCGGAGAAAGAGGCGGTATAATAGGACTCGTTAAAGATGCATATTTCAGGTAGGAGTGGGGAACGGACGATGCAGGAAAATCGCGCCGCTTCGCGGCTGCTACGGGGTGCTGTCATTTTGACACTGGCGGCGGTAGCGAGCAAGCTGATCGGCACATTGCAAAAAATCCCGCTGCAAAATATCGGCGGTGACGGCGTTTTCGGTATTTATAATACGGTTTATCCTTTCTATACGCTGTTGATTACCATTGCTGCTGCTGGATTTCCGGCAGCGATATCCAAATTTGTAGCAGAGTATGAGGCGGTGGGAAACCGAGCCGCAGGGCAACGTGTAGCCCGGTTATCCTCCCTTGTATTGGGCATGTTTGGTGTGATTCTGGGTGTGCTGATGTATACGTGCGCACCGCTGATCGGTCAGTGGATCGACAATGCTCATGTCATTCCCTCGGTGAGGGCGGCGGCCTTTGCCTTTTTGTTCGTGCCGGTTATGGCGGGGCTAAGGGGATATTTTCAGGGTTTGCAAAATATGATCCCGACCGCTGTTTCCCAAGTGACGGAGCAGACGGTACGAGTGGGTGTGATGATCATGCTGTTGCTGCTCATGCTGTCGCAAGGAGCCGGACCCGATATGATTGCTGCCGGGGCTGTTTTTGGTTCTGCGGCTGGCGGGGCAGCGGGTCTGGTCGTCATGCTGCTATTCTGGCGCAACCACAGGAAGAAGCTCAGAAGGCAAGGGAGGCTGTCTGAACAGGCTTTGCGGGTCGCTGGGAAGACAGAACAGATGGGCATACAGGAGACTGCGTCTGGACGTTCTGGCGTCATAGAGAGAACGACGGACGATTTGGTGAGCGGCAGTCGTGCTGTCGTATCAGGTGTGCTAGAGAGTGCGGCCGGGACAGCACGGGAACGGGCTGGAGAAGCCCACCGGACGGAGAGCTACAGTGCTTTGCTAAAAGCATTGCTTCGTTATGCCCTGCCTGTTTGCCTGGGAGCGCTGGCGGTTCCGCTGATTAGTTTGGTGGACACGTTTACGGTACCTCGCTTGTTAAAGCAGGAGGGATTGGACGATACAGGGGTTATGGTGGCCTTCGGTGTCTATAACCGAGGTCTGCCGCTTGTACAACTGGTGATGATGTTTGCCACCACGCTGTCGGCATTGTTCATTCCGTCGTTGGCGGAAGCCCGGGTAACGGGCGGCACGGAGCTGGCACGCCGCCAGTGTGAGCAATCGCTGCGCTGGTTCTGGCTGTTGGGACTAGCCGCCGCGACAGGCTTAATTGTGCTGGCGGTACCCGTCAATGTGATGCTGTACGCGGATGACACCGGTAGCGGAGTCATGCGCTGGATGGCGCTGACTGCCGTAGGCGGCACGCTCAGCATCATCTCGGCGGCGCTGCTGCAAGGGCTGGGCGCAGTTCGTGCCCCAGCCGTGGCGATGCTCGCCGCGGCCGTAGCCAAGGCGCTGCTGAACTGGCTGCTCGTGCCGCCGCTGGGCACGGCTGGCGCAGCCATCGCGGGAGCCGCCGCCTATCTGCTGGCGGCGGCGATCAACATCGCGCTGCTCGCTCGTCTGGCGGGGCTGCACTGGAGCTGGTCCGCCAGCGTGCTCAAGCCGGCGGTACTGCTTGTCGCCTTGGCCTGCGCAGCTGCGGCGGCGATGTGGGGCACCAGCGCGGCGCTGGGTGCCTTGGGGTGGGCCGCCGGAGGCCGTGCCATGGCGGCGGCGGAAAGCCTGCTGGGCGTAGCCGCAGGCGCCGTGGTGTTTGTGATCGGCCTCGCACGCTTGAGGCTGATCACAGAGGCGGAGCTTGCGGCGGTGCCCAAGCTCGGACGCCCACTGGCAGCCCTGCTGCGCAGACTGCGCGTGCTGGCGTAGCCTTGTGGCTATGCCGCTTGCGGTTGAGCGGTGGGGTAGCCATTTTATGAGCCTGTATATACTTTGTGGTATAGTAGTGCCAAAGCAAAGGAAGCGGAAGCAGGCAACGCGCCGTATATTTACGGAGTGTGTGCCACGTTTCTGCGGAACGGAGGATTGGACATGAGCGCAATACTAACAGTCGTAGGATTAGGCTCGGGAGACCCGGATCAGCTTACGATAGGGATATTGAACAAAATGCGGGGCGCTTCGGCGCTGTATCTGCGGACGAAGGAGCACCCGGCAGTTAAGGTACTGGATGAGTTTGGAGTGGCCTTCGAGTCGTTTGACACCGTGTATGAGACAAAGGAATCTTTTCCAGAGGTATACGAGGAAATTACCAGTCAGTTGATAGCAGCTGCTAAAGCAGCGGACGGAAGCGAAATCGTCTATGCCGTTCCGGGTCATCCGATGGTAGCGGAAGCGGCGGTACAATTGCTCAAAGAGCGTTGCCCTGCGCAGGACATTAAACTGAACATCCTTGGCGGCGAAAGTTTTCTGGATGAAGCTTTTGTGCGTCTGGGTTTTGACCCGATTGAAGGTTTCCAGTTGTTGGACGCAGGTACGCTGGATGCGAGCTGGCTTCAACCTCAGTTGCACACGCTGATCGGACAGGTATATGACACGTTTACGGCTTCGGATGTGAAGCTGTGTTTAATGGAGCGCTATCCTGACGACTATGAGGTCTATGTAGGTCATGCGCTTGGTGTGGAGGGCGAGGAAGCGGTGCATAAAGTGCCACTGTACGAGTTGGATCGGGTGGAGGGCTACGGAAACTTGTCTCTGGTGTACATACCGCGCAGTGAAAATGAGGCGCTGAAACGGCGTTCTTTTGACCGTCTGCATGAGATTGTTGATATTTTACGCAGTCCGGAAGGTTGTCCATGGGACCGGGAACAGACACATCAGTCGATCCGCAAAAATTTGATCGAGGAAACCTATGAAGTCATCGAAACGATAGATGAGGACGACCCTGAGCACATGAAGGAAGAGCTGGGTGATCTGCTGCTGCAAATTTTGCTGCATGCCCAGATGGAAGAGGAAGTCGGAACCTTCAATGTGTATGATGTGATTCAAGGGCTGAATGACAAGCTGATATTCCGCCATCCGCACGTGTTTGGAGACAATCAGGCGAATGATGCGGAAGAGGCGCTGCAAAACTGGGAACAGATGAAAGCCGAGGAAAAACGGATGAAAGGCACAGCGTCAGCACAACCTTCCGTACTGGATGGTGTCCCGCGTGATTTGCCTGCTCTCATGAAGTCGTACAAGCTCCAGAAAAAGGCGGCAAAAGTAGGCTTTAACTGGGAGAACATTGAAGGTGTATTCGATAAATTGGACGAAGAAGTGGCTGAGCTGAAGGAAGCAGTTCGTGAGGGACATTCCGTGGATGCGCAGTTGCTGGAGTTGGGCGACGTGCTATTTGTGGCCGTGAACGCAGCCCGTTTTATGGGAGTTGATCCGGAAGAGGCGCTGTCGGCCACCAACCGCAAATTTGTCGACCGATTCCAGTACATTGAGGAACGATTACGCGAGCAGGGACGACGTCCCGAGGACAGCAGCGTAGATGAGATGGAGACGTACTGGCAGGAAGCGAAAAAGACTCTTGGCAGACACTAGGCCGTAAAGGCTGAAAATCCCTTTGTGAAGCGTGTCGGTTTGAGAAGACTTGCCAATGGGGAGGCTTTTGTAGTAGGATGTTGGCTTAACTGGGGTCGAATTAAAAAACGACTGCCATTGCAGGATTTTTAAGGCCAAGCCAGAATAACTTGTAGTAATTCTGAAAATAACTGTTTTCTACGGGCAACCGTATTCCAGTTGTGTTCAGAGCGGCTTCGGCCGGAGTTTGACCTCACGTCTGCCCCATTTCATGGACATGCAGCGCGATGATTATTTTTTGATATTTGGGAGGCTTTTAACTTATGAACAAGACAGATCTGATCAACAATATTTCCAGCAAAAGCGGTTTGAGCAAACGTGACGTTGAAGCTGTATTGAATGGCGTTCTTGGTGAAATTACAGATGCACTCGCCAGCGGTGACAAAGTGCAACTGATCGGCTTTGGTACTTTCGAAACGCGCAAGCGTTCCAGCCGTACAGGCCGCAATCCACAAACCGGTAACACGATTGAAATTCCAGAATCGACCGTTCCTGCTTTTAAAGCCGGTAATAAGCTTAAAGAAGCCGTTAACTAATGCGTCTTGATAAATTCTTGAAAGTCTCGCGGCTGATTAAGCGGCGTACGGTAGCCAAGGACGTCTCCGAACAGGGGAGAGTCGTGGTGAACGGACGCGAAGCCAAGCCGAGCAGTGCGGTCAAAGTAGGCGATGAAATTACCGTCCAGTTTGGCCAGAAGCTGGTGACTGTGCGAGTGGAACGGCTCGCCGACACTACACGCAAGGACGAGGCTGCAAGTATGTACACATTAGTGAAGGAAGAGCCCATTGCCAGAGACAATGGTTTGAACTGGTAACTGGATCTAACTTTCTAATATGCAGTACATTAAAGCATCCCTTCATATTTACATGAAGGGATGCTTTTTCTTATGCAGTTTCTTATTCGTGCAGTTCTAAATCCCGTTGTCCCCTTCATAAGCTAAGAACAGAAGGAGGGGTACATGCCATGATTGAACAAGGGAAGCCCAAGCACCATGACCTGCGCATGCAAAGCCGAAAGCAGCTCGACATTTCAGGCGTCAGCAATGTGGAGAGCTTCGATAGTGAAGAGTTCCTGCTTCAGACCGAGCTGGGTCATCTCACCATTCGCGGACAGCATTTACATATCAAAAACCTCAGTCTGGAAGAGGGGCTGCTGTCCATTGAAGGTCTGATTACTTCCCTCGTCTACCTGGAGCCCGGGGCCCCGGCCAAAAACGGAAAAAGCCTATTCGGCAAGCTCTTCAAATGAACCCTCACACACAATGGCTGACATTGACGTGGATGCTGTTGTCGGGCATAGCCATGGGAGTGGTGTTCGACAGCTACCGGGTGCTGTCCATCCGCTTTCATTTTGCCCGTTGGAGCATTCATATGTTGGACGTGCTGTATTGGGTGGCCTCGGCCCTGTTTATTTTCCGTGTGCTGTACGCGAGTAATCGCGGTGAGCTGCGGTTTTATGTCTTTTTAGGACTACTTTTGGGGGTTTGGCTCTATTTTTGGGCCTTTAGTGTTACAACCCAACGTTTTGTGGTAATGTTATTAAAGATAGTCCGCAGACTGACGTTGATCGTGAACAGCATACTGCGCATCCTGATTGTTCATCCGGTGTTGGCGCTGTATCGGCTGGTACGCAAGCTGGTCGGATGGACATGGGCACTCATTGTGTTCCTGGGAAGGATGCTGATATACATCCTGATGCCGGTTTGGAAGCCGCTCGTTTGGCTGATCGGTCCGCTTAAAGCGCGCTGGAGGACTCCAGAATTGCTTGTGAAGCTCGGCATCAGACTGAAAAACACAGCAAAAAGATGGTTTGGAAGGAGGTAGTATCATGCGTAATTCGTCTGTAGATCGCCATTCATCTCCTACGTCCAAGTCCAACGCGGGCGGGCGCAGGCGAATCATGATTTGGTTGCTATCGCTTGCCGCCTTTGGTAGTTGGGCTATTTTCACCTTTTTTTCTCAAGGTATGATTATGGCCGATCGAAGTGAACAGCTCACCCAGAAGGAAAAACAGAAGCAAGCTGCTACACAAACGGAACAACAGCTCCAAACTGAAGTGAATCGTCTCAAGGACCCCGAGTATATCGGAGAAATTGCCAGAAGCAAGTACGGTCTTTACAAACCGGAAGAGACGCCGATCATCGGGGAGCAAAAATAGGCGCATCATCGGGCCAATGCTTAGTTGACCTTGGTTCCGCCATTTTGTATAATCAAATCACCACAGCGGGATTTTTTTGCAAAAAAATCGGTTGTATATTTTAAGGGAGGATCATTTTATTCTATGGCAATTGAAGTGGGCACCAAGTTAGAGGGCAAAGTGACAGGCATCACGCATTTTGGAGCATTTGTGGATTTGTCTGGAGGTGTCACGGGTCTCGTTCACATCTCGGAAATCGCCGATAACTACGTTAAGGATGTTAACGATCACCTGAAGATTAATGATGTCGTGACGGTGAAAGTCATTAATGTTGACAAAGACGGCAAAATCGGACTTTCCATTAAGCAAACGATTGACAAGCCGGCAAGTGAAGCCCGTCCGCCAAGAGCTCCAAGACCGGAGCGCACAGGAGGACCAGGCGGAGGCGACCGTTTCGGCGGTGGAGGTTCAGGTCCAAGTCAAGGACGCGGAGGCGGTGGTGGCGGTGGTTTCAACCGCGATCGTGGAGGCCGTTCGTTCAAGCCTGCACCGGGTAAACCTTCATTTGAGGATAAAATGTCACGCTTCCTGAAAGATAGTGAGGAACGCATTTCGTCGCTGAAAAAGAACACCGAAGGTAAACGCGGAGGACGCGGCGCGAAGCGTGTTTAATTCACTTTGACAACCGTATCAACCATACACGGAAAACCGTACAGTCGAAAGACTGCTACGGTTTTTTTGCGTTCTGCCGACAATAGTTGAAATACGTGCAGGGCGATGGGAGCGTGGGAGATCCATCTGACTGTAATCTTGCATGCGTTTTATGATATTCAAGATTTGTTGAAGAAAAAGCAGGGCAATCAAGCTGAAAAGTGGACGTTTTTTTTGTCGTGTGGACATAATCGTCCGACAAACTCCAACGGTTTTCCGTCTATCTTCTGGGCTAATCGCTAGTCTAAGCGAAAGTGTGGGCGACAGGAAGAGGTCTTGTAAGGAGAGGGAGTTCGTAATTACCATACGCTTCCAAGCGGGCGTGGCTTGGCATTGGGACGGATGCTCTGTGCTTTCGCGCAGAACGTTTTTTTGTCGGAAATTTCTTGGAATAAGACGTGAGGTTCTGACAAACTTTCTCAATCGTTCCGGTTTAAGATGGGAACATCAAATTGATGAATGGGGTGCCTGACGCATGATGGAGAAATGGAACGTGGTACATTTTCCAGGGTTGAAATCCAGAAAGTCCAAATCTAAAGAACGTACGGAAGGTTGGTCTTCCAGACTCAAGAAGCGGCTGGATTCACATAAAGCAGTGCAATGGGTAACGGCGCAAAGATGGATGCTGCTATTGTCTGCTATGGGATTTTTACTGGGACGCGCCACCATTTTGGACGAGCTATCCCCTTTTGCCCTCGCTTATTTTGCAGTCATCATGTTCCTGCGGCGTGATCTGATGCTGCCTGTGGCTGTATCGGTCGTGTTGGGCAGTCTGCTTGCCCCTTATCCATCGTTGTTCATGATTGGCGGCGAGCTGCTTGTATTCTATCTCCTGTATCGCGGGTTACGAGCCTTTGATCGGCTGGAATTATCTTATGCCCCGCTTATGGTTTTCCTGTCTGTATTTATGGTCAATTTATTTTACGCCGTGATGGCCCCGTCCTTCACATGGTATGACCTTATCATCGTGGGAACGGATGCGGTTCTCAGCTTTATGCTGACACTCGTTTTTACGCAGGCCATTCCATTGTTTACGTATCGCAAAAAGACAAGCCAGCTCAAAAATGAGGAAATTTTGTGTCTGATTATTTTACTGGCCTCTGTGATGACGGGAGCGGTAGGATGGACGATTCACTCACTGTCTGTCGATCATGTGCTATCTCGCTATTTGGTCTTGGTGTTCGCCTTGGTGGGGGGCGCTTCGCTAGGTGCTTCGGTCGGTGTGATTACCGGTTTAATTTTAAGCTTGGCCAATATGTCTGCGATTGTGCAGATGAGCTTGCTCGCATTTGCCGGTTTGCTGGCAGGGATGCTGCGAGAAGGGCGAAAAGGCGCAGTGGCGCTAGGGATGTTGCTAGGTTCCTCAATTCTGACGATCTATTTGGACGGGACCGGGGACGTGCTGACATCAACCTGGGAGAGCTGCGCGGCGATTCTATTATTCTTAATGACCCCAAAAAGTTTCTTTAAAGCGGTTTCTACCTATGTTCCTGGTACGCAGGACCACGCCAAATCCCAGCATGAGTATGCCAAAAGGGTCCGTGATCTCACTGCCGAGCGGGTAACGAAATTTTCCCGCGTATTCAGTCAGCTATCCCGCAGCTTTCACCAGATATCTGCGAGTGAGAGCGCGAAGTCGGATGGTGAAATCGAGCATTTTATGAACGCTGTGGCGGAGGGAACATGTGCCTCCTGCTTTAAGTGCGAGCAGTGCTGGGACGGAAAGTTTATGCAAACTCATCAGTATATGACGGAAATGATGAGTGCGATTGAGGAGAATCCGGATTTGGAGCCGGAGCAGATGCCGCCACAGTGGAGCAAGGCGTGCGCCAAGACGGGCGCGGTGCTGCAAGTGATGAAGCAACAGTATAGCCTCTATCAGCATAATATGCAGTGGAAACGCCAAGTATACGACAGTCGTCAGCTTGTTGCTGACCAGCTATCTGGCGTGTCACAGATTATGGAGGATTTGGCGCGGGAAATTCAGCGTGAAGGGCAAACGATGCATCGGCAGGAGGAACAAATACGAGAGGCGCTTGATCGGCTGGGCTTGTCCATACAATCCATTGAAATTATTAATCTGGATGCAGGCCAAGTAGAAATTGAGATTGTCCATGCCTATACAAGGGGATTTGACGAATGCCGGAAGATCATTGCTCCACTGCTGTCGGACATATTGGACGAGCATATTGCTGTGATGCGCGAAACGGCGGCAGATCGCCGCCAGGGATTGGCCACGGTCATGTTTGGCTCCGCCAAAACGTATGAAATTGCCACAGGAGTAGCAAGCGCTGCCAAAGGAGGGGACTTCTTCTCGGGAGACAGCTACAGCATGATGGAGCTGGGGAACGGAACCTTTGCGGTCTCTTTGAGCGATGGCATGGGCAACGGAGAGCGGGCGCAGCAAGAGAGCAGTGCGGCGCTTAATATTTTGGAGGAATTACTGCAATCCGGTATGGATGAGAAACTGGCGATCAAGTCGGTCAACTCGGTCCTGATGCTGAGATCACCCGAGGAAATGTATGCTACGGTCGATATGGCGCTGATTGATCAGTATACGGCCCGGACGACATTCATGAAAATTGGGTCAACGCCGAGCTTTATTAAAAGAGGGGAGGAGGTCATTCCTGTATCTGCCAGTAATTTGCCGATTGGCATTATACAGGATATTGAAATTGATCTGGTGTCGCTTCAATTACAGCCGGGTGATATTTTGATCATGATCACAGATGGCATATACGACTCCCCGGGTTATGCGGTAAACAAGGAAATATGGATGAAGCGCATGATTCAGGAAATTGAAAGCGATGACCCGCAGCAGTTGGCCGACTGTCTATTGGAACGAGTTATTCGCTACCAGCAAAATCAAATCTATGATGACATGACGGTAGTTGTTAGCAAAATAGATCATTTCCGCCCAGAATGGGCCACGCTTCATGTACCGGGTATGAGCTGGATGGAGCGCCCGCGTACGGTTAGCTGAATAGACATTGCCCGGGAAATTCCGCCTCCATTTTAAAAATCCGTATTCTTCGTTTGAATCGTTCCAGATTCGGCAAAGATAGAATCTATCGGAATAGATTACGAGGAAGCGGGAGGTCAAAAAGCTATGAAGCAAATTTTGATCATTACAGACGGATGCTCTAATGTGGGTGTCAGTCCGGTCATGGCGGCGGCTCAGGCTTTACAGGAAGGCATTACGGTGAACGTAGCCGGAGTCATAGATTACGGGACGATTGGTGAGCTTGGAAGTACGGAGATTCAGGAAATCGCTAAAGCGGGAGGAGGTTTTAGCCAAATTGTAGGCACGAAGCAATTGGCGCAGACCATGCAGATGATGACGCGCAAAACAGTGGTTCAAACGATTCAGCAGGCGGTTAATAGAGAGTTAACGCATATTTTGGGTGAGGGGGGCGCCCGACATATCGGTGAACTGCCGCCGGCCAAACGGGCACAGGTGGTTGAGGTGATGGATGAACTGACAGAAACCAGCGCTTTGGAAATTGCTTTGCTCATTGATGCCAGTGCGAGCATGAAGCCCAAGCTGCCTGCTGTAGAAGACAGCATTCGGGATTTGCTGCTCAGTTTACAGTCCAGAAGCGGGCCTAGCCGTATTTCTGTCTTTCATTTTCCGGGGGGACGGATGGGTGAAGATGCGGTCATGGATATGGGTTGGACCTCTGAACTTAGCCAGGTCAAGTCGATATTCGGCCGTTTGCGGATGAAGGGGGCGACTCCAACGGGTCCAGCCATTTTACAAGTGATTGATTATTACCGATATGTTACACTAGGGGAACAGAAAGATATGGAAGAATCCTATGGCAAAGGAGAAGGGATGCTCGGTGACTACGTCGTCTGATCCCGTTCTTGCACCCGGAACGGTCATCAAGGGCAAGTGGAAGCGGAGCAGCTATGTCATTCAGCGTCTGCTGGGCCGGGGGGCGAACGGAACTGTATATTTGGTAAAAGAGGCACAGGCAGATCGACAATTTGCTCTGAAAATGGGAAAGAACACGCTTGATCTGCAATCAGAGATTAACGTGCTGACCACATTGCAGTCGCAGGGAACCCAATCCGCTCTCCAGCAAAACGGACATCCATCCTTTTTGTTCGAGGTGGACGATGTATCCTTGCGTAGCGGTGGGGAAATACCCTTTTATGTCATGCGATACGTCAAGGGAGATCCGCTTCATCGTTTTGTGGCGCTCAAGGGAGCGGAATGGTATGGTGTGGCTGGAACTGGCATACTTAATCGTTTGGCTGATCTGCATCAGGCAGGATGGGTATTTGGCGATTTGAAGCCTCAAAATATTTTGGTCAATGCCTATGGAGAAGCCGAGTTGATTGATTATGGCGGGGTGTCCCTTGCGGGACGGAGCGTTAAGCAATTTACAGAATGGTATGACAGGGGATTCTGGAATGCGGGTAGTCGAAATGCCGATTCCCAGTATGATCTGTTTGCCTTTGCCCTTCTAACTATTCATATATTGGAGGGCGAATCGTTAAAAGTAGCTGCGGGCAGGCTGCCACAGCTACGTAATACGGCGGAATTGACCATCATCATTCGCCGTAGCCGTGTATTACGACCCTATGCCGAATGGCTGGTGGGTGCAGTGCGTGGAGAATATCCCGATACCCGTGTGGCGGCTCGTTCCTGGTCGCGTCTGGCTTCTGCGCATGTCAGGCAATCGTCCGTGAAAAGAGGAAATCCGCGCTGGCTGGGATATGCTTTCACGCTCTCGCTTTTGCTGCTTGCCGGAGCGCTCTGGATTGCGCTAAGGTAGCGGCAGGACTTACATAAGATAACAGATGATCATCATTTTTACGGTCGGCAGAAAAGAGGGTCGTGAATGGGAACAACAAAACCGACCGGTGTTGTACAGGAAGTGCTCGCCCTCGCGCGAGATCATTCGCTGTGGAGCCCCGGAGACCGCATCGTGGTTGCTGTATCCGGAGGGCCGGATTCGGTGGCCCTTTTGCATATTTTACATGAGATATCCGTCGTACATATGCCTTTGCAGCTCGTCTGTGCACACGTCCATCATGGCTTCAGGCCGGAGGAATCGGATGCGGAGGCTGACGAGGTACGCCACATGGCTCGGAAACTTGATGTTCCGTTTGAAATGATTCGGGTTGATGTGCCTGTTTATATGAAGGAGAGCGGCAAGGGGCCGCAGGAAGCGGCTCGCGAGCTGCGCTATGCCTTTTTGCATGATACGGCTGCAAAGTGGGCGGCACAGCATATTGCGATGGCTCATCACGGGGATGATCAGGCCGAAACCGTTCTTCTGCACTTGCTGCGCGGTAGCGGCCCGGCGGGTCTGGCGGGTATGCGGCTGACACGCAAGGAAAAAAATGTGCAACTCATTCGCCCGTTGCTACGTATGTACAAGGCTGACCTGATCGAGTTCTGCAAGTTTCATGACCTTTCCTATGTAACGGACAGCACCAATTTGTTATCGAAATACCGTCGTAACGCCATTCGTATGGATGTGCTTCCTTTTTTGGGGCAATATAATGAGCAACTGACACCGTCCCTGAACCGGCTGGCCGAAACGATGGCTGAGGAAAATGATTTTATGGAGGCATCCACGCTGGCGGTGTACGAGGAATTAGTACACTTGGATAATGGCAGGCATATGTTTTCCATTGCTTCCTACCGCAAGCTATCCGTTGCTTTACAACGGAGGTTGATTAAACTAATATTAAATTATCTGCCTTCGGACAGTGAAAATTTAGATTTTCGTAAAATTGAGACCGTTCGACTGAGGCTTCTCCAGGAACGGCCGTCCACGTGGAGTTTGGACTTGGGCGGCGGCGCGGTTGGAGTCCGCGAATATGACCAAGCGGTTTTGTTTGACCGTACGCAAGGCGTTATGGGCGAATGGTGCTATGGACTGGACGTATTGCCTATTTCCGGTGAGCTTGAATTGCCTGAGGCGGGTGGTGTACTTCGGTGGCGAAGAACTTCCTATTCGGATGGACCCAATCCGCCGAATGAGGAGGAAGCGTGCTTCGACGCGGATGAATTAGCCCTGCCTTTGACAATACGCTCGCGATTACCTGGAGATACCATGTATGTAATGGGATTAAACGGAAGAAAAAAGGTTAAAGATATTTTCATTGATGAAAAAATACCTCCTTCGCTGCGTCCCATTATTCCCGTCGTCTGCGACCACTCCGGAGCTATTCTCTGGATTCCGGGCGTGCGGCGTTCTGTACATGCCGCGGTGCAAAAGCACACGTCTTCGGTTATATATATGTCATGGCAAAGACAGGAGAGTCCAGGGCATCGGTAATTGCGCAGGAACGGCTTTCATAGTATAAACTTAGGAGGTTTACACCGTTGCAGAATGATATTCAGGAAGTATTAATCAGCGAAGAAGAAATTCAGAGTAAAATCAAGGAATTGGGCGCACAGCTCAGCGTGCAATACGAAGGAAAGAATCCGCTGGTGATCTGCGTGCTGAAGGGTGCGTTTATCTTTATGGCGGATTTGGTTAAAGCTATTACAGTACCATTGGAGCTTGATTTCATGGCTGTATCCAGTTACGGTGTGTCCACCAAATCATCGGGCGTCGTTAAAATTATTAAGGATTTGGACGCTTCGGTTGAAGGACGCGACGTTCTGATCGTCGAAGATATTATCGACAGTGGCCTGACGTTGACTCATTTGATTGAATTGCTTAAGAACCGTAATGCCAATTCGGTATGTGTCGTAACCTTGTTTGACAAACCTGCCCGCCGGACGGTTAATCTTGAAGCTGATTATACCGGCTTTACTCTTCCGGATGCGTTTGTTGTCGGTTATGGTCTGGATTATGCCGAGCACTACCGGAACCTCCCATACATAGGGATTTTGAAGCCGGAAATCTACACCAGCTAATCTCAGCCTCCAGTCCTAGGACTAAATAGGGTCCTTTGTTGAGAAGGGCTTATAGGCTATGGTAAAATAACTTAAGTGTTTCGAGAGGAGGTAGGGGATGAATCGGTTCATCCGGAATTCTGGTTTTTATTTGATTCTTTTTTTAGTTGTGGTGGGTATCGTTCAGTTTGTCAGCAACAGTAACGAAGCCTCCGATCTCCCTAGATATGACCAATTACGGCAAGAGGTTAAAGCTAATAATATCTCTAAAGTAACGGTCCAATTTGACGGTTACGCCTATCTTGTAACCGGTGCATATAAGAAGCAGCCGGCTAATGCCAAATCCACCAATTTTTCTGTGTATGTTCCGCCAACGGACTCTGCTTTAACCGAATTGGTTACCGCTAGTGAAACGAACGGGTTTGAATACGTACAGAAGAAAATGGAAGGCGAAAGCATTTGGCTAACGTTCTTGACTTCTATTGTTCCTTTGGTGATCATGTTCCTGTTGTTCTTCTTCCTGTTCAATCAGGCGCAGGGCGGTGGCGGCAAAGTTATGAACTTCGGCAAGAGCAAAGCCCGTCTTTATAACGAAGAGAAGAAGAAAGTTACCTTCGAAGACGTGGCAGGAGCCGACGAAGAGAAGCAAGAGCTTATTGAAGTCGTAGAATTCTTGAAGGACCCGCGTAAGTTCGCAGCTGTGGGCGCCCGTATTCCAAAAGGTGTCCTGTTAGTGGGCCCTCCGGGTACTGGTAAAACACTCTTGGCAAGAGCTGTTGCTGGCGAAGCCGGAGTACCGTTTTTCAGCATTTCGGGTTCTGATTTTGTAGAAATGTTCGTCGGTGTCGGCGCTTCCCGTGTACGGGATCTGTTCGAAAACGCGAAAAAGAATGCACCATGTATCATTTTCATTGATGAAATTGATGCTGTCGGACGTCAACGTGGCGCTGGATTGGGTGGCGGACATGATGAACGTGAGCAGACGCTTAACCAATTGCTCGTTGAGATGGATGGATTCGGAGCGAACGAAGGTATTATCATCGTAGCCGCAACGAACCGTCCGGATATTCTGGATCCGGCATTGCTTCGTCCGGGACGTTTTGACCGTCAAATTACAGTTGATCGCCCAGACGTTAAAGGCCGCGAAGCTGTGTTGTTTGTACATGCACGCAACAAGCCATTAACTAAAGATGTTAAAATGGATGTTATCGCGAAGCGTACAACAGGCTTTACAGGCGCTGATCTGGAAAACCTGTTGAACGAAGCTGCGTTGTTGGCAGCCCGTCGTGACCGTAAAGATATTTCGATGCGAGAAGTGGATGAAGCGATCGACCGTGTTATCGTAGGTACAGAAAAACGCAGCCGCGTAATCAGTGACCGCGAGAAACGGATTGTAGCTTATCACGAAGCAGGCCATACGATTATCGGCTTCTTCCTGGAAAATGCCGACATGGTTCACAAGGTAACGATTATTCCACGTGGACGCGCAGGCGGATATGTCATCATGCTTCCGAAGGAAGATCGCATGCTGACGACCAAGCAGGAATTGCTGGACAAAATCACTGGTTTGCTGGGTGGACGCGTATCTGAGGAACTGTTCATTGGTGAAATCGGAACAGGTGCCTACAGTGACTTCCAACAAGCAACAAGCATCGCACGCAGCATGATCGTGGAATACGGTATGAGTGAGAAGCTCGGTCCAATGCAGTTCGGTACTTCGCAAGGTCAGGTATTCCTTGGACGGGATATCGGTCATGAGCAGAACTACAGTGATCAGATCGCTTATCAGATTGACCAGGAGATGAATCGTTTCATCACCGAGTCTTATGAGCGTGCCAGAGAACTCCTGACCAAGTATTCCAAAGAGGTTCATTTGATCGCCCAAACCTTGCTGGTAGAAGAAACCTTGGAGCTTGAGCAAATTAAACGTTTGATCGAGACAGGTTCTTTGGACGGCAGCACGAATGAGGGGGAAGGTACACCGGAAAATGGTGAGCCTGTGATCGACAACATCGGAGACGTTCGTGTACGTATTCAAGGCAAGGATGACGAGCCAAAGAATACAACGGATCAACCGAATGATATTCCTAATCTGCAAAAGCCAGAGGACGGTAATAATTCGGGCAACTCTGGTGGTACTCCACCGACAACAACCTGATTATCAGGTTGACAGTTGAATAAGCGTAGATGAAAGCTCCGGAGAACCAGTAACGATTGGTTTTCCGGAGCTTTTTAAATACTGGAGAAATAGCTGAGGCGATTTGACAGACGAAGGAACGTTGTGTACATTTATTGTTAAATAAACGGCTGTTCGTGTTCTTAGCTTATACAAGCTGTCAGCCGCTGTAACCAACTTTCAATCCTTTTGAACATATACCGTGAGCGCATACTGTACAACCTATGGTGTGCGCTATTCTTCTGTGAAACAGGTGAAGGCATGATTCCAAGATATCTGGTTGATTTTGATGTAGCGGAATTACCCAAATACGAAGCCGACGCGATGATTATCGGCTCCGGCATTGCGGGCTTATATACGGCCATTAAGGCTGCGGAGAATCGGCGGGTGTTGCTAATTACCAAGAAGGCATTGTTGGAAAGCAACACCAAGTATGCGCAAGGCGGCATCGCCGCTGTCACTTCGGCTGAGGATGCACCCGCTTATCATATTCAAGATACTCTGATTGCAGGTGCAGGTCTGTGTGAACCGGAAGCGGTCAGGGCCCTTGTTCATGAGGGGCCAGGCGGTGTACAGGAATTAATACGTTTAGGGACGGCCTTTGACCGGGAGAATGGCGAACTTGCGCTGACACAGGAAGGCGCACATAGCCATCGGCGCATCTTGCATGCAAATGGGGATGCCACTGGCTATGAAATTGTTCGTGCATTGTCAGAGAAGGTCGCTGATCATCCCGCTATCGAGGTATGGAACGAGCATATGGTGATCGACCTGCTGACCGAGCATGGCGAGTGCATCGGTGCTCTGGTTCAAAAGCCGAATGGCGAACGATTATATGTCACTGCGAATGCAACGATTTTATGCTCCGGGGGCGGCGGACAATTATATCGATACACGACCAATCCCGATATCGCGACCGGGGACGGGGTTGCTATGGCATATCGCGCCGGCGCAGCTGTGCGGGATATGGAATTTATACAGTTTCATCCGACAGCTTTGTGTCATCCGGGCGCTCCAAGATTCCTGATTTCCGAAGCCGTGCGGGGCGAGGGGGCAGTGCTGCGCAATATTCATGGAGAGCGATTCATGGAGCAGTATGATTCCCGACAGGAACTGGCACCAAGGGATATTGTAGCTCGTGCCATCGTTCATGAGATGGAACGTACGCAGGCTTCGTTTGTATATCTGGATATTACACATGAGCCTTCTGAACGGATCAAGCAACGGTTTCCAACCATTTATCGGACATGCCTGTCCTTTGATCTGGATATAACGGCGGATTGGATTCCCATAGCGCCCGCTGCGCATTATATGATGGGCGGTATCCAGACCAATTTGTATGGAGAAACCACCCTTGCACGCCTGTTCGCATGTGGTGAGGTGTCTTCCACTGGTGTACACGGGGCTAATCGTTTGGCGAGTAATTCGTTATCTGAGGCGGTCGTATTCGGCAGCAGGATTGTCGAGCGGTTACATTCTTTACCGCCGCTGGCCGGTCATACGCTGATTTCCTACAATGACAACCGCGTGGACTCTCTTGCTTCGTCTATCATGGAGCAGCAGCTTAAGCTGCAAGAAACAATGGTTCATTATGTCGGAGTCCGTCGGAATGGGGAGGGGCTGCAAGCAGCACTGGATCAGCTACGGGGGCAGATGTCCGTTTTCAGCGCTGTCCTGACCAGTCGGGAAGAGATTGAGTTTGCCAATTTGCTCACCTGTGGTTTGCTGGTCACGGATGGGGCGTTGCTGCGTGAGGAAAGCAGGGGAGCACATTACCGTGACGATTTCCCTACAGCAGACGATGGCGTATGGCGCAAGCATGTCCAGCAGCGACGTGAGCAAGGGATAACGGAGGAATGCGTTCATGACATCTAACAGCGAGCATTATGGAGAGTTTAGCGGGTATCAGGAAGAACTGACAGCACAAATTCGCAGCTGGCTGCGAGAAGATACAGGATCGGGCGATGTGACCACGCGCTGGACCATCGAGCCGAATCACCAATCCAAGGCGGTAATCCATGCCAAGGAGTCTGGCGTTGTTGCGGGCTTGCCCGTGGCAGAACTCGTATTTCGGGTCGTAGACCCCTCGCTGTCCTTCACTCCACTGGTGACTGATGGGCAGTGGATTGAGCAGGGAACTGTTCTGGCAGAAGTGACAGGGAGTACCCATGCGATTCTGACGGGAGAACGTTTGGCTCTAAACTTGATTCAGCGGATGTCGGGCATTGCGACGCGAACCAAATCCTTTGTTGATCAGCTTCATGGACTCTCGACGCGCTTGGTGGACACACGGAAAACAACACCAGGGCATCGGCTGCTTGAAAAGTACGCTGTTCGTGTGGGTGGCGGTTCCAACCATCGGTTTGGCTTGTACGATGCCATTATGATTAAGGATAATCATATCAAGGGTGCGGGTGGGATTATACAGGCGGTGACCCGGGCACGTACCCATATTCCGCACACGATGACGATTGAAGTAGAGACGGAAAATATGGAACAAGTTCAGGAAGCGCTGAATGCCGGAGTGGATATTATTATGCTGGATAACATGTCCGTTCAGGACATGAAGGAAGCAGTTCGTTTCATTCGGGAACAAGCTCCACATGTCAAAACGGAAGCCTCAGGCAATGTATCGCTGGATACGGTGCGTGCGATGGCTGAGAGCGGCGTAGATGTGATTTCTGTAGGCAGGCTGACGTACTCTTTTCATAATCTGGATATCAGCCTTGACCTTAACGCAAAGAAAGATAGGTGACACCGATTGATTCTTGTAGTGGATGTGGGCAATACCAATATTGTGCTGGGGATGTATCAGGGGCGAGAGCTGCTGCATCATTACCGGATCAGCACCTCCAGACAGGCTACCGCAGATGAATATGGCGTGCTCATACATAATCTTTTTAGTATGGGCGGTGTATTGAAGGATGATATTAAAGGGGTCATTATCTCCTCAGTCGTTCCACCGCTGGTTCATGTGTTGGAGGAAATGTGCGACAAATACATAGGCAGAACACCCCTCATCGTCGGACCGGGAATCAAGACCGGTCTTAATCTGCGTTATGAAAATCCCCGGGAAGTAGGGGCTGACCGGATCGTGAACGCGGTTGCTGCTGTCGAGCGGTATGGCGGTCCTCTGGTTGTGGTCGATTTTGGAACGGCGACGACGTTTGATTGTATTGATGCCAAGGGAAACTACCTGGGTGGGGTCATTGTGCCGGGTATCGGGATATCGACGGAGGCGCTGTATCAACGAGCTTCAAAGCTGCCTCGCATTGAACTGGAAAAACCCAAGAAGGTCATCGGCCGCAATACGGTTCATGCTATGCAAGCGGGGATCATTTTCGGTTATGCAGGGCAAGTGGACGGTATTGTGGAGCGCATCAAGGAGGAAATGCAGGCAGAGCCTACGGTTATTGCTACCGGAGGTCTTGCCGAGTTAATTGCCTCGGAGACACGGAGCATTCAGAAAGTGTTGCCGATGTTGACGCTGGAAGGATTGCGTATCATTTACCAACGTAACGCTGAATAAAAAATGAATATAAGCCGCCGCCGAGGCCAGCCGGAGATGAAACCGGTTTGGATTGGCGGCGTTTTTCGTCTATACTGAAATATGTTACGTTTTTGAACGATTCGCGTGATCTGTAGATACAGGTTATTTATATAGCAGAAAATCATGCTTTGTAGTTATGCGGGAACACTTACTAACGAAAATAACAGCATATAGCTGCTCTGAGAATAGGGGAGGAACTCAATATGGAAAAGAAACAGGATCGACTTATTCGTGGTACAGCTATGGATGGAAGGGTCAGAGCCTTTGCGGTTCGGACAACAGAACTGGTGGAGGAACTGCGGAGAAGACATGATACGTATCCTACCGCCACCGCTGCTTTGGGACGAACGCTTACAGCGGGTGCCATTATGGGTTCTATGTTAAAAGGTAAAGAGCGACTGACCATTCAAGTTAAAGGTGACGGTCCAATTGGACAAATCGTCGTTGATGCTAACGCTGTAGGTGAGGTGCGGGGCTATGTGTCCGAGCCGCATGTACATTTGCCGAGTAATAGTATGGGCAAACTGGATGTAGCAGGTGCTGTCGGAACAGAGGGCTTTATTCATATCATCAAGGATTTGGGGTTAAAAGAATCCTATCGGGGCAGTACCCCGATTATTTCCGGCGAGCTGGGTGAGGACTTCACCTACTATTTTGCTAAATCGGAGCAGACACCTTCAGCAGTGGGTTTAGGCGTGCTGGTGGATACCGATAATTCGGTTATCGTGGCAGGCGGATTTATTATTCAATTGCTTCCGGGCTTGGATGATGATGAGATTACGGCCATCGAAAATGCAGTCGGCTCCATTCCGCCAGTTA
Source organism: Paenibacillus sp. 23TSA30-6 (assembly GCF_014858585.1). Classification (NCBI taxonomy): domain Bacteria; kingdom Bacillati; phylum Bacillota; class Bacilli; order Caryophanales; family Paenibacillaceae; genus Paenibacillus; species Paenibacillus sp. 23TSA30-6. Next base: position 50,305 of record NZ_SLTL01000022.1, read on the forward strand.
CAGCTCTGTTGGATCAGGGTTTAGAGCTTGATGAAATGCTGCGCTGGATGCTGCCGGACGTTCGGGTTCTCGACGAAATGGATATTCATTTCCAATGTGAATGTTCGCGAGAGCGTGTGGAAAAAACATTGATCAGCTTGGGAGAAAGCGAATTGGAGCAGCTGATTGAGGAAGAGGGACAGGCCGAGGTCGTGTGCCATTTCTGTAATGAGGCTTATCAGTTTAATAAAGACGAATTGCAAAATCTGTTAGATCAAGCCAAAGCCTAACCGGATGGGCGGTGCGAGCGATGACTACACGGGAGAAAGGATTATGGACTGCTGTCATTATCCTGACCGTCAGTGTCGCCGCCTTGGGTGGTCTTATCATGCTTCGCGGGCTGTTAAAGCCGGGTGATGTAACCAAGGGCGACGGCGATCATGCTGTGGCGGAAATGGGTCAGGAAGGCATATCGGAGGAGCAGTGGATTGCGGAGCTGAAAAAACGCTATGGAGCCACTACACTGTTACAAATGCTAAACCGCAAAGTTGTGGAGGCGGAGGCTGGGCGTCTCGGTATCAAGGTTACCCAAGAGGATTTGCAGCAGGTTTTGGAGCAAGATAGCAAAGGGTATGCTTCGGATCGCGCCTATTTTGAGGAAATGCAGCAACAGTTTGGCTTAAATCCGGATGATTTGCGGAGTGAGGCGGAATACCGGATTGGGTTGGAGAAAATAGCCACACAGGGTATTCAGGTTCAGGAAGCTGATATTGACCAGTACTGGAAGCAGCACCCGGAGGAATTTGCAGTCGGCAAGCAGATCAAGCTGGCAGCTATATACGCGACCCAAGCGGAGGAAGCTGAGATGCTGCTGGAACGGGTCAAGCAGGGAGAAAGCTTTGATACATTGCTTCAAGAACATTCCAGTCATCTTTTCGGCAGAGACAAAAGTGGACAGCTGGGATGGGTGGACGAGTATGATCCTTTTCAGCCGCAAGAGATTATGGAGGCAGCGAGAGAGCTAAGTTCCGGTGATGTTGCTGGTCCCATTGCAGTTAACGAGGGTTATGCCGTCATTTTTGTACAGGATATCCGCCTGGAAGCTCCCACGAACGAACAACAGATTCGACAGCGAATTCGTCGCTCACTTGCACTCGCTCAAGCTGCTCCTCTGGAAGAGGTAGAGAAAAGCCTGCGTGATAAATACGGGGTACGGATTTTGCCTGGAAAAGATATGCCATCCATTTCTCTATAAACAGAGTGAGCGATTCTTGGATTGAAGGAAGCGCGATGCTGAAAATCAGAGCTGGAGGAGTCGTGTATTTTATGGCTCGTATTGACAATGGATTTGAAGATTGTTATGATTATCGTGGAAAACCCACCTTTTTTATCGGAAATTAAAATCAGGATTGATTAACAATGTGATTCTGCAAAAAATTAATATAACATTCAATGTCAGGGAGGAACTTATCATGGCTAAAGTCGTCAATAACGTTACCGAACTTATCGGGGAGACCCCTCTCGTCCGTCTTAACCGGATCGTACCGGAAGATAGCGCAGAAATTTATTTGAAACTGGAATACCAGAACCCGGGGTCCAGTGTAAAAGACCGCATCGCGATTAGTATGGTGGAAGAGGCCGAACGTGAAGGACTGCTCAAACCAGGCGGTACGATTATTGAAGCTACCAGCGGTAATACAGGAATCGGCTTGGCCATGGTTGCAGCCGCGAAGGGCTACAAGGCAGTAATCGTTATGCCAGAAACAATGAGTTTGGAGCGTCGCAACTTGTTGCGTGCTTACGGAGCAGAACTTGTGCTGACACCCGGATCGGAAGGCATGAACGGATCTGTTAAGAAAATGGAAGAGCTGCTGAGTGAGAATCCGGAGTATTTTGCTGCCGAGCAGTTCAAGAACAAAGCCAATATCAAAATTCACCGTGAAACGACAGGTCCTGAGATCGTGGAAGCCATTCGCTCCATCGGCGGCAGCTTGGACGGTTTTGTAGCAGGGATTGGTACAGGCGGTACTATTTCTGGTGCAGGGGAAGTGCTTAAGAAAGAATTCCCTGAAATCAAAATCGTTGCTGTAGAACCGGCTGCTTCTCCAATCTTGGCTGGTGGTAAGCCAGGACCCCACAAAATTCAGGGAATTGGTGCCAACTTCATTCCTGAAATTTTGAACCGTGACATCTATGATGAAATTATTCATGTAGAAAACGATGAAGCTTTCGAAGTTGCGCGTACAGTAGCCAAGGAAGAGGGTATCTTGTCAGGTATTTCCTCCGGTGCGGCTGTTCATGCAGCTTTGAAACTGGCTAAAGAATTGGGCAAAGGCAAGCGCATTGTTGTCATCGTTCCAAGTAATGGTGAACGTTACCTGAGTACGCCACTGTATAATTTCGAACTGTAATTACGTTGTAATTGTGTATACTATATGTAAGGAGTCCCTCATTTCCCTGTTGTCAGGGGGGTGGGGGATTCTTTTTAAAAATTAGCATACAGAACTTTGCGCAAAGTAAGGGAAGGGGAAGCACACGCATGAAATCGACAGCTAGAGTAACGGAGGCACAGTGGCAGGCCTGGCAGAAGGAAGGATGGAGTATAATCCCATATATTGCTGAGTATCAGTTACCTGCGGACGGTTTACCGTTATCATGGCAGAAGGCATGGGAGAATTCGTCACCCTATGCCTTTTTACTGGAGAGCGCTAAAGGCGGGAGATACACCTATCTGGGCTTAAATCCGGTTGCTTTATTGGAAGGTAAAGGGGAACAGGCAGTCTGGACCGATCTAAAAAGCGGCAAGCGTGATCTCATACAAGGTCAGCCCCTGACAGTCATGAACGACTGGATCGCTCCCTACCGTGCGCCGCGCGTACCGGGTATTCCTTTTTTCACTGGGGGCTTTGCTGGTTATCTTGGCTACGATGTAGCTCGCTCACTGGAGCGCCTACCGATGCAGGCAGCAGACGATACAGGCATACCGGACTATGTATGGATGCAAGTGAACGAGCTATGGATCTATGATCATGAGGAAGGCCGTATTTATTGCGCTGTTCATACGCCCACACCTGTTCACTTGGATACCGTCAGTAGTAACACCGTCAATGTCGATGATGTCGCTTGGGATCAGCAGAAAGCCATACTTTCCGAATATTACGCAGAAGCTGTCCAGCGTGCAGAACGTATGCTGACCCAGTGGGAAAACATCATACAAGCCGGAGCATCTGACCCTGCTTATATTCGCCGTTGCGCAAGGCTTGCTGAAGAAGAGCCGTTCGCTACTCATCATGAAGCAGAAGGCTGGAAAGCAGCTTTCAACCAAGAGGACTTTGAACACGCCGTAATGCGCGTGCAGGAATACATTGCACAAGGTGACGTGTTTCAGGTAAACCTGTCGATTCGTCAGCAACGTACGCTGGTAGCCCAACCTGAGGATATCTATGAGTGGCTTCGCCTGCTGAACCCTTCCCCTTACATGGGCCTGCTGCGTATGCCGGATTTACGAATCGTCAGCGGTTCGCCGGAATTGTTGGTTAAGCTGGAAGATGGACGCGTCAGCGCACGTCCCATTGCAGGTACGAGAAGGCGAGGACTGACACCGGAAGAGGATAGCGCCATGGCTGCCGAGCTGCTATCGAGCGAAAAAGAGCGTGCCGAGCATATTATGCTCGTCGATCTGGAACGTAATGATATCGGCCGGATTGCTGAATACGGAACGGTGCATGTGCCGGAGTTGCTGACTGTCGAGTACTATTCGCACGTGATGCATCTCGTTTCTCAAGTAGAGGGCAAGCTGGCCGCGGGTCGTACCGCTTTAGATGTGATTGCTGCTACCTTTCCGGGGGGAACCATTACCGGAGCGCCCAAGGTGCGTACTATGGAAATTATTGAAGAATTAGAGCCTGTCCGGCGTGGTCCTTATACAGGGTCCATGGGATGGATTGACTATAACGGCAATATGGAATTAAATATTATAATAAGAACACTAGCTGTCAGAGGCAGCACGGCCTATTTACAGGCAGGTGCAGGCATTGTCATTGACTCAGACCCGTACAGGGAATATCGCGAGTGCCGAAATAAGGCAAGAGCCGTCATGAAGGCAGTACAATGTGGTGAAGAAGAAGCCGCTTTGAGCAAGAGCGGTATCACAGGAGGGTGAGTCGTATGATTTTGGTGATTGATAACTATGATTCGTTTACGTACAATCTTGTTCAGTACTTGGGTGAGCTTGGCGAGGAAGTAACCGTAAGACGGAACGATGAGATTGATCTGAAAGGCATAGAAGAGTTGGCGCCAGAGCATATTCTGATTTCGCCAGGTCCATGCACGCCGAATGAGGCGGGAATATCGCTGGACGTGATTAGCCACTTTAAAGGACGGATTCCGATCTTCGGCGTTTGTCTCGGTCACCAGGCCATCGGACAGGCGTTTGGGGGTCATGTTATCCGGGCTGAACGACTCATGCACGGCAAAACATCACCGATTCTCCACCATAATACATCGGTATTTGAAGGCTTGCCTTCCCCGTTCACAGCGACCCGGTATCATTCTTTGCTGGTGGAGCGCGAGAGCCTGCCTGAATGTCTGGAAATTACCGCTGAAACTGCGGAAGGTGAAATTATGGGCTTGCGGCATAAAGAGTTTGCCGTGGAAGGAGTTCAGTTCCATCCGGAGTCCATCATTACGGACCACGGACATCAACTGTTACGCAATTTCCTGAAACGCAAGGTAGGCGTCTGATTGATGAAATACATCGGAGTCAATGGCGCCCTCACGGAAGCCGCAGATGCCGTGATTCACGTAAGTGATCACGGCTTTTTGTACGGAATGGGCCTGTTTGAGACCTTCCGTACCTACAAGGGAGTTCCGTTCCTGCTTGATCGCCATTTGCACAGACTGGCAGAGGGCTGCCAGATGCTGGGCATTCCTTTTCAACCGGACAAGAACCAGCTTACCGAGCATATCCACAGTCTGATGGTCGCGAATGGTCTGAACGAAGCATATATCCGCTACACAGTGTCTGCGGGCGAAGAGATACTCGGCTTGCCGTCTGGTGACTATACGCGCCCTAACCATATTTTGTTCGCCAAGCCGTTACCCGCTACGCATATAGAAGCCGTGGGAACGACTGCCGTATCGGCGCTTCAGTTGTTGCGAACTCCGAGAAACACGCCCGAGGGCGAGATTCGTTTAAAGTCGCTCCATTATATGAATAACATTCTCGCCAAGCGAGAGCTTCAGCAGTACGTCACTGCCGTCCAGCATAAGGCTGAAGGCATGATGCTTACGGCAGACGGTTTCCTGGCAGAAGGAATGGTCAGCAACCTGTTTTTTGTCCGAAACGGTACGCTGTACACCCCAGACCTGTCCACAGGTATCCTGTCAGGGATTACACGTGGACTCATTCTAGAACTGGCGCAAGCGAGAGGTGTCCACTGTGAGCAGGGTCTATACCGTTGGGACGAGCTGCGACTGGCTGATGAAATATTTATGACGAATTCCATACAGGAAATCCGGCCTGTGAACCTGTTGCTGGAGCCGGATGGAACGACGTACCGGTTATCCGATGCCTGGACACAGACCGGTTCCATAACCGCTCTGCTGTTACACGATTACAGAGAGAAAGCAGGGATAAATTGAATATACCGACCATTTACCGACGAAGCTATCAGATGGGCGATGCCGAGCTTACGCTCGGAAATGCCACTCAGGTGATGGGTATACTGAACGTGACCCCGGATTCATTTTCCGATGGCGGATTGCACAATAGTCTGGAGATTGCTGTTTTACATGCCTTGAAGCTGGTGGAGGATGGAGCCGATATTATTGATATTGGCGGGGAGTCTACCCGGCCGGGGCATGATCCGGTAGGTGTGGAAGAAGAGCTGGCCCGTGTCATTCCGGTAGTACAGGCTATTCACCGTATTGCTCCTCACATTCCATTGTCTGTGGATACTTACAAAGCTGAAGTAGCCCGGCAGGCCCTTGAAGCGGGTGCGCATATCATCAATGATGTGTGGGGATTTAAGGCAGATCCTGACATGGCACATGTAGCTTCACAATTCGATTGTCCAGTCATTTTAATGCATAATCGTCATGACCGTAACTATAGCGATTTTATACCTAATATGATTGATGATTTAAAAGGAAGTATCGGATTGGCGCTGGAGGCAGGTGTACGTGCGGAACAGATCATTTTAGATCCCGGCATCGGGTTTGCCAAAGATTACGACGAAAATATTCATGCTATGACTTCTCTGGATACGCTAAGTCAGTTGGGTTATCCGCTGTTATTAGCGACGTCACGCAAAAGATTTATCCGTACAGCGCTGGATTTGCCTGTAGATGATGTAGTTGAGGGTACAGCAGCTACTGTCGCCTTTGGCATTGCCCAAGGCTGTCAGATAGTGCGTGTACATGATGTTGCGCAAATCAAACGCACGGTACGGATGTGTGATGCGATGGTGTACGGGTCCAAAAATGCACTGAGTTATGGCGGGTAAAGCCCGCTTCACGAATCATTTGATCCTGCGATCGCTGTTGCAACGGGATTCTTTGAATTGGTAAAACATGTAGAGGTAAAAATCCCATTGCAAAGGCGAGCGCTACGCTTCTTCGGATTCAAATAATTCGCTACGCTACTGCCCGCATAAAGTCACTGCATTTTCAGAAAAAAATTTATTATAAAAAAATTCAATTAAAAAAGAGGGGCTTATTACCGGTGGATAAAATGGTTTTGCATCGCATGGAGTATTATGGATATCATGGCGTTTTTCCTGAAGAGCGCAAGCTGGGACAGCGTTTCTACATTGATTTGGAACTGGAGCTTGATCTGCGTGAGGCGGGCGAGCAGGATGCATTGGACAAAACGGTTAATTACGCTGAGGTGCATTACACCGTTAAAGATATTGTAGAAAAGGAATCTTACCAATTGATTGAAGCTTTGGGCGAACGTATTGCATCTTCCTTACTGGACACTTATACTAGTGTCAATGCACTGACTGTCAAAGTCACAAAGCCGCATCCGCCGTTCGATATTCATTTTGAGGGCGTGACGGTTGAGCTTTATCGCGCAAGAAAGTAGGAACGGTACATGAACGCACATTCGACCTCTGAGGCATCAGAGGCTTATATTGCTTTAGGGGCTAATTTGGGGGATCGTGAGCATACCCTGTATGAAGCCATCACGGCGCTGGACGAACATCCGGGTATACGGGTGCTGCGTTGCTCCAGCCTGTACGAAACAGAGCCTGTCGGGTATCTGGATCAGCCTTCTTTTCTAAACATGACAGCAGCCGTATCCACAACACTTGCTCCAGAAGAGCTTCTGACCTTCATGTTAGAAGTAGAGAGCCGTCTGGGTCGAGTAAGACATATTCCTAACGGTCCGCGCACCATTGATTTGGATTTGTTATGGATGGAAGCGGTGGAGCTCGCTACAACGGATTTGGAGCTTCCTCATCCCCGCATGCTGGAGCGTGCTTTTGTGCTTGTCCCATTGGCTGATATCGTTCCGAACCAAGATCCATCCGGCCTGTACAGTATCGTGCATACCGCATTGAAATCATTGGATGGAAAGGACGGCATACAGTTTTGGAAAACATGCAGTTGGCACAACGGCTTCGCGCCTTTCGGAAGCTAAAAGGATTTACGCAGCAGGAGTTGGCTGAGCGAACTGGCATATCGTTGGCCATACTGGGTGCTGTGGAACGGGGCAATCGAACAATAGAGCCTGACATGCTGAACCTTATTGCCCAAACCCTAGAAATACAAGTCCGGGAACTGACGGAATGACGATAAGTACACCATATACAAGTATGAATAAAGGAGTGAACAGAGAATGTTGAAAATCGGCGGTATTGAAATGAAAAACCAGGTCGTCCTGGCTCCGATGGCGGGCGTGTGTAACCCTGCTTTCCGTCTGATTGCCAAGGAATTTGGCACAGGCTTGGTATGCGCAGAAATGGTTAGTGACAAGGCGATCATTCACGGCAACAAGCGCACCCGTGAGATGCTGTTCGTAGATGAGCGCGAGAAGCCGCTCAGTCTGCAAATTTTTGGGGGAGACCGTGAATCCTTGGTGGAAGCGGCGAAGGTTGTGGATCAGGAGACGAACGCAGATATTATTGACATCAATATGGGCTGCCCGGTTCCGAAGGTAACCAAATGTGATGCGGGTGCCCGCTGGCTGCTTGATCCGAATAAAATTTATGAAATGGTATCCGCAGTCGTGGAATCCGTTAGCAAACCTGTTACCGTGAAAATGCGTATTGGATGGGACAGCGAGCATATTTATGCCGTAGAGAACGCCCGCGCCGTAGAACGTGCCGGAGGTCAGGCTGTCAGCGTACATGGTCGTACACGGGAGCAATTGTATACGGGACATGCGAACTGGGATATTATAAAAGAAGTTAAAGAAGCAGTTTCCATTCCTGTAATCGGAAACGGGGACGTGGCAACACCGGAAGATGCCCGCCGGATGCTGGATTTGACCAACTGTGACGGTGTTATGATCGGACGCGGCGCTCTGGGTAATCCTTGGATGCTGTACCGTACGATTGAGTATTTGCAGACAGGGAAGCTTTTGCCTGATCCTTCACCGGAAGAAAAAATCCGCATTGCCATTCTGCATATGGATCGTCTGGTGGCATTGAAGGGTGAAGCTGTGGCTGTACGCGAAATGCGTAAGCATCTGGCCTGGTACCTCAAAGGACTTAGAGGCTCTGCACGCATTAAGGACGTTGTTATGGAAGAAACGAAACGTGATGATATGGTACGTATTTTGGATGGTTTTGTATCCGGACTACACACGGTAGAAAATAATGAACATTCCACAGAGGCTGTTTCTCCTGCCGCCGTTGCGCAATAAGGAAGCTGTTTCTGCCTTTGTATGTGATTGACTTTTCCAATTACTTGCCCTATAATCGTTCAGTATAAAATCTTGATGTATGCTACAAATTGTATGCAGCTCTCAAGACAACAGCAGGAAATGTTCTCATTCCCTCAGAGTGGCATATTATGTTTTGAAAGCGTGCATTCCGATGCACTTTTAAACTTTTCCCATGACAGGAGAATCGGTTAAGATGAGCGATAAAGCAGTCATTCTGACACAGGAAGGTCTTAGAAAGCTCGAAGATGAGCTTGAGAACCTGAAGTCTGTCAAACGCCGTGAAGTGGCGGAACGGATTAAGGTAGCTATCGGATACGGGGATATCAGTGAAAACTCCGAGTATGAGGATGCGAAGAATGAGCAGGCTTTCATTGAAGGCCGTGTAATTACACTGGAAAAAATGCTACGCAATGCCCGCATTATCAATAGTGATGAAATTGAAACTGATGTTGTGGGAGTAGGCGCAACCGTGACCGTTGAGGATATGGAATTCGGAGATGTTACAGAGTATGCGATCGTAGGTTCAGCTGAATCGGACCCGCTACAGAATAAAATCTCCAATGAAAGTCCGCTTGGCAAGGCAATGCTTGGTAAGAAAAAAGGAACTGTTGTGGATGTTACCGTTCCAGCAGGCGTTATACAATATAAAATCGTGGATATCAAAAAATAAGACACGGACTTTGGAATTGAATGTAAAAGCTTCCTTGGGGAAGCTTTTTTTCTCACACCCGGACGGACCCCGGCCCGTCTATTCATATTGAAGGAGCTGATTTAGCACCATGTCGGATGAAACTACTAACCAGGAACCTCAAGAAAATCGTGAGGAACTAAGCGAACTGCTGCAAATTCGCCGCGCCAAATTGGACGAGCTTCGCTCGTTGGGCATTGACCCTTTTGGTCGTAAATACATACGCACAGCTGAGGCGGGTGTACTGCTAAGCAAGTATGACAGTCTGACTAAGGAAGAACTGGAAGAAAAGAATATTGAAATTAGCATTGCAGGCCGTATTATGGCCAAACGGGTTATGGGGAAAGCCAGCTTTGCCCATGTACAGGATCTCAGTGGACGTATTCAAATCTATGTTCGTCAAGATACCGTGCCGGAAGCCAAATACAAAGCATTCGGTATTTTGGATCTGGGCGACATTGTGGGGATTAAAGGCGTACTGTTCAAGACCAAAACAGGCGAGACCACCATTAAGGTGCTGGACCTTGAGGTATTGTCCAAATCGTTGTACCCATTGCCGGAAAAATATCATGGTCTGAAGGATGTTGAGCTGCGCTACCGTCAGCGCTATGTCGATCTGGTTATGAATCCGGAAGTACAAAAAACGTTCATTACACGTTCCCGTATTATTCAATCCATGCGCCGTTATCTGGACTCGCTCGGTTATTTGGAGGTTGAAACGCCAACACTGCATTCCATCGCAGGTGGGGCGGCGGCCAAGCCGTTTATTACACATCATAATGCACTGGACATGCAGCTATATATGCGTATTGCCATTGAACTTCATCTGAAACGACTGATTGTCGGCGGATTGGAGAAAGTATATGAGATCGGTCGCGTTTACCGTAATGAAGGTATATCCACTCGCCATAACCCTGAGTTTACGATGATTGAGCTGTATGAAGCGTATGCTGACTACCAGGACATCATGCAATTGACGGAAAACATGGTGGCTCACATTGCGCAAGAAGTGCTTGGCACACAGCGTATTCATTATCAGGGCCAGGAAGTGGACCTGACGCCGCAATGGCGCAGAGTATCTATGGTTGATGCGGTTAAAGAAGTAACAGGCGTGGATTTTGGCGCACAATTGAGCAATGAAGAAGCTCATCGCCTTGCGAAAGAGCATAAAGTGCCGGTAGAGCCGCATATGACCTTTGGACATATTCTGAATGCCTTCTTCGAACAATTTGTAGAGGAAACACTTATTCAACCGACCTTTATTACCGGGCATCCGGTTGAAATCTCGCCATTGGCGAAGAGAAACGAACAAGATCCACGCTTTACGGATCGCTTCGAGTTGTTTGTTGTAGCTCGTGAGCATGCTAACGCATTCACTGAGCTGAATGATCCGATTGACCAACGTCAACGTTTTGAAGCACAATTGCTGGAACGTGAGCACGGCAATGACGAGGCTCATGAAATGGATGATGATTTTATCCGTGCCTTGGAATACGGCATGCCGCCAACAGGCGGACTGGGCATCGGCATCGATCGCTTGGTTATGTTGCTGACAGATGCTCCTTCCATTCGCGATGTGCTGCTTTTCCCGCATATGCGTAACCGTACGGTAGAATAACATAAATTATGAATATAGAGGATCAGCCGGGCTTCCCGTGTCTTGTTCCTCTTTTTCATAAGAACGGATGGAGAGAAAACTTCTAATGAAACGCAGCGTCAAGCTAACCCGGTTTGCATCCCCTCCTTTTATATTGGTCATCGGATATTTGCTGATTATTGCATTAGGCACTTTACTGCTGATGCTTCCTATATCCAATCATAGCGGGCATGCTCCACATTGGATTGATTCGCTTTTTACGTCCGTCTCCGCTGCCTGTGTCACAGGATTAGTCGTGGTTGACGTTGATTCAACCTATACGATGTTTGGAGAGACCGTTATTATGGTGCTGATGCAACTGGGCGGACTTGGTTTTATGACCTTGGCGACATTGTTTGCGTTGCTGTTGGGGCGTCGATTGTCGCTGAAGGACCGACTGCTGCTCAAAGAAGCTATTAGTGCCGACAGCATGGAAGGAATCGTGCGTATTATCCGCAAGGTGCTGATCTTCTCTTTTACCATTGAGGCAATAGCTGCCGTAGTCATGGCTTTGCGGTGGATGAGGGAGATGCCCGTCGGACAAGCGATATACTACGGAATATTCCATTCGGTATCTCTTTTTAATAACGGGGGATTTGACCTGTTCGGAAGCAGCTTCCAACGGTATGCCGGAGATTTTGTGTTCAATATGATTGCATCTGTGCTTGTCATTTCAGGGGGATTGGGCTTTCTTGTACTAAGTGATCTGTTCGATTTTCGCCGCACCCGGAGACTGAGTCTTCACTCCAAAATGGTGTTAAGTGTGTCGGGTGGGCTTATTGTGATTGGTGCGCTGGTCATATTTATTTTTGAGTTTACCAATGCACGAACCTTGGGCTCAATGAACTGGGAAGAAAAAGTGTACGCATCTGTCTTTCAGTCCGTTTCCACTCGATCATCGGGTACCAGCACAGTAGATATCAGCGGGTTAAGGCAGGCCAGCCAGTTTTTTATTATGTTGCTGATGATTATCGGTGCTTCTCCGGGCTCCACCGGGGGAGGAATCAAAACGACTACGTTCCTGCTGATGGTTGGCGCCCTAATTGCCGTCATGCGGGGACAGAAGGAAATTGTGTTCTTTCGCCACCGGGTTCCTAAAGATATTATGATGCGTGCGCTGACCATTATTGTATTGGCGCTATTCATCTTCTCCATTGTGGTCATGCTGCTCTTAATGACAGAGGATGCGCCTTTTCTCTCACTTGCGTTTGAGGCTGCCTCTGCGATCGGAACGGTGGGCATGTCGGTAGGTGTGACCCCGGGACTGTCTGATGCGGGAAAGCTGATTATTTGTGTGACCATGTTCATAGGCAGAATTGGGCCGCTTACGATTGCTTATGCCATTCGTCCACGCTCTACCAAAACGCTGTACCGCCGTCCCGAAGGACATATCGTGATTGGATAGCTCAATAGTGTAAAAAGATAAAAGATGCACCCGTGCTGATTGACACGGGTGCATCTTTTTTCATTTTGCATCATCATCGTCTAATGTGCAGCATATCATGAAAAGTATCCAATTTGAGAAAATGAGGCACCATGGACTTGACAGAGACTATTTTTTTGTAGAAAAAAGGCTATTTGTTTCCTTTTATGTAATTATAGACAAGATACTAGGAATATTATGTATAATATTGTATGATAGTGGGCATGGAAGGGGGATAGCTGAGGGGTTTACCAATTTCAATTTGAAAGGAATTATCTATTATGTATTTATTTATTATTAGTGCTGAAGTTTTATTCTGGGTTTTTGTTGTTTTAGGGTTGATCGCAAGATATATGTTTGGCTTAAAGAAATTAGGCGGTCTTCTTTTACTGTGTACTCCTATTATTGATGTCCTGTTACTGATTGCGGTGTTCATCACGGTGAGCAGCGGCATGGAGATTACGACTGCTACTGGCCTGGCGGCTTGCTATCTTGGCATTACGGTGGCATTTGGTCATAGGTTAATTAAATGGGCAGATGTGCGGTTCTCTCATTGGTTTGGCAAGGGACCGAAGCCCGAACGCAAATATGGGGCTGCTCATGCAAAAGAGGAACGGACGGGGTGGTTGCTTCACCTGTTGGGCTGGGTCATTGGCAACGCTCTACTGTTTGCTATCATTGTGTATGTAGATGATCCACAGCGTACGGTTTCCTTGGATGGCATTATGAGTACATGGGCAATCGTTCTGGTAATCGACTTTATTGTTTCCTTTAGCTATACTTTGGCTCCAAAGAAAAATAAGGCGTAGCCCTCAGCACACTCGGATGAAATAAGACCGATCAATCAGGATGTTCAAATCGGAAGGGACATTGATGGTAAAAAATGAAGTTGTCACTTCCTGTAGTTTGCTGAGTCCGTCGCTATTGTGGGGAGCAAAAAATAATATTTTTACACTACTCTCGCTTTGACAGTCACCTCATTTTTGCCTCTCTACCTTTTCACTCGTATGGATTCCTTCCGATTTGAACACAGACCAACAGAAGCAGTTCAGATTATTTTTTCGTGAGCTGACAGACAGCACGCATCATGTGTTCTCCTGACCTTTTTAAGAAGGAGAGTAATAAGATGATTTTATGTCTTGCAAATATTTATGAATTTTAGATGAATTCTTGAATCTGCGTAAAACGTCGATTGTTTAACTTTGGCAACTAACATGATAATATTCCAGAAAAGATTACATATGTCTATATATGTAGACATACGAAATTAAGTTGTTTTTTTGTCGAAAAATGTAAATGAGAAAGGTGGTTTCTGTGGCAGCACTGCTGAGTGGTAAGAACATTTTGATTATGGGCGTGGCTAATAACAGGAGTATTGCCTGGGGGACAGCCCAATCTTTAGCTGCTGAAGGAGCAAGGCTCATTTTTACTTACGAAAATGAGAGGGTCGCAGATCGGGTGCTAAAGCTCGTTGAAACGATTCCGGGGTCCATTGTCTGTCCCTGTAATGTACAAAGCAATGAAGAATTGGATGCACTGGCGGATTTTCTAAAGGAGAAAGTAGGCGTCCTGCATGGTTATTTTCACAGTGTTGCCTATGCTAAGGCTGAGGATTTGGACGGCCTGTTCGTCGACACTTCTCGCGAGGGATTCGCCATTGCTCAAGAAATCAGTGCCTATTCTTTGGCTGCTGTTTCCCGACGAATTTACCCGCTGATGACGGAGGGTGGAAGTATCGTCACCATGACGTATATTGGCGCAGAACGAGCGATCAAGAATTACAACGTTATGGGTGTGGCGAAGGCTTCACTGGAAGCAAGCATGCGCTATCTGTCGAACGATCTGGGTACTTATGGTATTCGTGTCAATGCGATTTCGGCTGGTCCCATACGGACTTTAGCCGCATATGGGATTAAGGATTTTAGCACGATGCTAAAGCATATTGAAGAGACGACGCCCCTACGCAAGACGGTCGACACGTCCGAAGTTGGAGATACCGCATTATTCCTATTTTCCCATTTATCGAGAGGCATTACGGGAGAAGTTATCCATGTTGATGCAGGATACCATATTACGGGAATGTAAGGAGGGAACGCTGTGCTTGTTACGCATACGGATTGCCGTATTATCTCACCTGAAGGGATTATGACAAGGGAGCGTCTGGAGCGGGATGTTACGATCTTCTCCCGTATGTTGGCTCTCCGGGGAATTCCTGAAGAAGGCAGAGTGATTCTGAAAGCGGCCAATTCTTATTATTTTGTTGTGTCTCTGTTCTCCCTGTGCAACATTGCTGTTTCGGTGACTGTAGTGGACGAGCAGACCGTGCTTGATGAAATAGCTCAAATTTACGACGAAGCGGGTGCCTGCTGTATCCTGACCGATTGCGATCCAGGACTTTCTCATGCTTCTGTTATTCTGATTCAAGATCTAATCCAAGAAGAAGCAGTACACCCACATTGGGTTGGAGAGCCGGAGATCCATGGCATCGACTTTAACAAGTGGTGCGAGAGATCGGATGCCCTCATTCTGTATTCTTCAGGTACGACGGGAAAACCCAAGGGAATCGTGAAAGCTGGTTCAGCTTTTATGGAGAATATCAGGCATTCCATACACGCCATGAACTACCTGCCGTCTGACCATATGCTCCCCGTTGTGCCTTTCTCTCATTTTTATGGAATCTCACTTATCTTCTCCTGGTGGTTAACCTCATGTTCTCTCATCATTTGCAATCCTAAAAACCTCTGGAGCGTCATTGCAAGTATTACGAAGGACCGGGCGACGGTCGTAGACGCTAACCCCTCGGCTTTTTACACCTTGTTGCGTATGCTAAACCGAAAACCCGAACAACTGGAAATGGTCAAGGAAGCTCCGGTGCGCATGTGGTGCGTAGGCGGTTCTCCACTTACCCAAGACCTCGAAGAGAAATTTAACAACATATTTGGACAGCCCTTGCTGAATGGTTACGGCCTTTCTGAATTGGGCAACGTTACGCTGGGGACGCTGGAGTGTCCACAAGGTTGTGGCAAGCCGTTGCCGGGTGTGGATCTGAAAATACTAGATGCTGCTGGCGAGCAGCAGGCGGACGGCATCGTAGGCGAAGTGTGGATACGCAGTGCGGGATGCATGGAAGGCTACCTGAATCGTCCAGACCTGACGCAGTCGGTTCTTCAGGACGGCTGGTTCAAGACGGGCGATCTGGGCTACCTGGATGACGAAATGCTGTATGTCATTGGTCGCAACGGTAAGACGGTCAACCGGATGGGCTATATGGTATCTCCGGTCTATATCGAGGACCGGATTGGTTCGCTAGGTTACCGATCCTGCGTGATCACCTTGGAGGACGAGGCGAAAGGGACATTGCTTGTTGCATTCATCGAAGGCGAATCCCCGCAGGCTTTGTCTGTACTCCGCAAAGAGATGAATCGGGTACTTCCTTCATACATGTTTCCCGATCTTTTGCTTCTGCTCGCCCATTTTCCTTTAAATCGCAATGGAAAAGTAGATCGGCTGGAGATGGAGCACATTGCCCTGGAGAAAGCTGCTTCTCGCAAAGTGTAAGTGTTGAGTAAACGGAGGCCCTATCTGGTTTATAGAGTATCCTGGCAGAAAGAAAAGATGTCTAACAAAAACTGCATATAGGAAAGGGAGATTGCACCATGAGTATGAATCCGGAACTGGCAAAAAACACGCTTTTTTTGGAAAGGCATGAAGCAATTCTGAAGTGCCTTAATTATTTGATTGAGCATCGGCAGGAAGTGATGGATATTCTCACCCAATTTTCATCTTATCGGGCCGCCGATGCAGAAATTGATTCCACGATCCTCACACTTCAAGGTGCTTTACAAGAAGTGCAGACCTATCAACCAAGCCTGCAACGATCTATGGCTGTATTTATGCCTTCCAACGTCGTTTTGTATTCCTATGCATTATACCTCTTGATTCCGTCCCTGTACGTTGAGAATATAGACTTTCGTCCTTCTTCTCACGTAAACGAGTACGTCAACATGCTGCATGAAAAGCTCCAGGCTGTACATGGATTACCCATCTATATTCGTAAGGTTAGCCAGAGAGTTTTCATGGAAAATTCCGTTTTGCCAGCTGATATTGTGGTGTTCACGGGTAGCTATACCAATGCGGAGAAAATCAAAAAACAGATTCGAAAAGAACAGCTCTACATCTTTTACGGACAAGGGATAAATCCTTTCATCATTGGACCTGATGCCGATCTGGAGCTGGCGGTTACCGATGTGATCCGAATGAGATTGTTCAATTCTGGACAGGACTGCCTGGGACCCGACATCATTCTGGTGCATCAAGATGTGACGGAGAATTTTAAAAACTTGCTAATTGAGCGGCTTGACCAACTGGTGTTTGGAGCCAACAATGATCCGAACGCGAGCTATTCCCCTATTTTCTATAAAGACACGCTGTATTCGGTTTCGGAATATTTTAATACGAACGATAAGTTTATTATTTACGGCGGTGGCATTGATTTCCGTACGAAAAAGATGGAGCCGACGATTGTATATAGCGAGCTAGATCAGGATTTGGAGATTATTGAGTATTTTTCACCGGTCTTCAACGTGGTTAGCTACCGAGACGACGAGCAGCTAATCAAGCGTATTTCCTCCAGCTATTTCAGTGAACGTGCGATGGGCTGCAGCTTATACGGGTCTGATCACCTGACGGACGTCCTGCGAAAGAAGCACACGCTGACCATTAATGAGACGCTTGAGGATGTGGATCAGGGCAATAAGCCCTTTGGTGGCTATGGCACGATGTCGAACTATATTTTTTACGATTTCAAGCTCGTTTCGAAGCCCATTTTGATTTCAAAAATTGTCGCAGAATATTTGTCGGAAAAGAGGAGTTTGGTATGACTGCGAGCTTATTCCCCTGGGATGCCATCATTGGCTACTTAAAATCGGCTGGGGTTCAGCATCTCTTTGGATTACCAAGTGATGATCTCAAAATCGTATCGTCACTCCCCTCATCCGGTATGGATTTTATTCTGTGCAAAGATCAACGTAATGCTGTGTTCATGGCAGCAGGCTATGCACTCACAACCAACCAGATGTCCGTATGTGTTGTAGGTAAAGGCCCTGCGCTTAGTAATACACTTACAGGGCTGCTGGAAGCGAAGAACCTGGGTGCTCCGCTTTTACTTTTGGCGCTTGGCACCGGAGGGGACAAGCTGGGTACCCGATCCTTTCAGGAGGCAGATCAAGTCTCACTCGTGAAGCCGCTCGTAAAATGGGCTTACCGTGTCGAGCATGTGGATCGACTTGTATGGGCGCTGGAGCGGGCAGCCTTTTTGGCGATCAATGGGGCTCCAGGTCCGGTCTATATTGAACTACCCGAAAACCTGATGGACCAGCCTGTGCCGACAGGGCTTCAGTTTACCCCACCAGAAAAGCTGTCGTGCTCTCCGTCTCGTCGGGAGTTGGATGCGGCGTGGGGAATTATTGAGACTGCCCGCAGGCCACTCATTCTAGTCGGAGGCGGAATGAAGTCAGGTACAGGTGATGTGATTGAGCGGTTCGCTACCCAACATGGAGCGGCCTTGTTCGCAACCGCCTCGGGACGGAGCGTAGTTGATGAAGACTATGAACTCTTCTGTGGTGTTGCCGGGCTCTATACGGATCTCAGTCTAAGACAAATCTGGAAGGAATCTGATGTGGTGATCACACTGGGCAGTCGATTGGAAGAAACGGCTACTTTCGAGTGGGATATTTTGCTACAGGATACACCTTTAATTCAAGTCAATGTAAATCTGGAGGATTTTGCACACGAATACAGGGGTATCAAGGTGCTTGGTGATGGATATGCAGCGGTGGAGCAGTGGCTTGGACGGCGCGGACAGGAGCCTGATGGAGTGTGGCTTGAAACGATTAGGAGTTGTAAACAGGAGGCTTTTTCTCACAGGGCTATTTATCTGGAAGAGCTGAAAAAGACCCCTGGAATCCACGTTCCTGAGCTGTTGGACATGATTCAGACAGAGTTCCCTGAGAATCTGGTGCTTCTTCAAGAGAATGGATTGCAGGATATGTGGTCCTATTTTTATCCATATTTTCGCTTTGCCCACGGTTCTCTTTCGATTGTTCCTAGTGATCAAACGAGTCTTGGATTCGGTGCGGCGGCTGCTCTGGGAGCAAGCGTGGCAACACAACGTCCAGTAGTGGCACTTGTAGGTGACGGTGCGTTTAATCTCTTCTTTTCAGATTTTATGACGGCGGTGGAGTATCAAATACCGCTGATCTATCTCGTACTCAATAATGGCGGGTATGGTTGGTTGCAAAATCAGATGAATTATAAGCACCTTTCAGGGCAGTCCCTCCCATTTGTCTCCGAGGCGGCCAAGACAGGAATCCAAATTCCACAGTATGAGTTTGTGGAAAGTCTTGCGATCCGGAGCAAGGGGGAGGCCCGGGAACAGCTTCAGCTTGCTTGGCAAAAGTATCAGGAGAACAAGCTTGTGGTCGTCGAGGTATATGCTGATCTTGCGGATGTGCATGAGAAAATCAGTCATGTGTATGGCGACTTTCCTCTCTACGAGCAACAGGCTTCCAAGAATTAATTTCAGCGAAGGACGTGGGTACAGTGAGAAGACGTGTTGTGGTGACAGGACAGGGAGTCGTAACGCCGGTTGGGCTTAATCTTTCAGATTTCTGGAATTCACTGTTGGAAGGAAAGAGCGGAATCGGACCTGTCACTGCTTTTGATACAGCGGACATTCCGACGAAGATTGGCGCACAGGTTACGGGCTTTGATCCGTTGCAATATATGAGTAAGAAGGAAGCTAATAAAGTAGCACAGTTTACCCAATTTGCCTTGGCGGCTGCCCGTCAGGCAGTCGAGCAATCGAAATTAGTGATTGACGAGCGGAATGCAGGCCGCGTGGGTGTTATTGTCGGCTCTGGAGCAGGAGGCCTCGACGTCATAGAGGAGAACTACAGGAAATTAACAGAGCTTGGCCCCAAAAGGGTTTCTCCTTATTTTGTTTCCTCGATGATGATTAATTCTGCGCCTGGTGAAATCTCCATTGCTATCGGAGCCAAGGGACCTTCGTTTGCCGTTGTTACGGCTTGTGCTACTGGAAGTAATGCCATCGGTGAGGCATTACGTACGATCCAGTATGGCACGGCAGATGTTGTGGTCGCTGGAGGAGCAGAAGCCAATTTTAGTCAGCTTGATTTGGCATCTTTTGCGAATATTCATGCTCTTTCCAGACGAAATGAGGAGCCGCAGAAGGCCAGTCGCCCGTTTGATGTGGACCGCGATGGATTCGTCATCGGTGGAGGAGCAGGGGTCTTGGTGCTTGAGGAGCTGGAGCATGCCTTGGACCGAGGGGCCACCATTTTGGCCGAAGTTGCAGGTTACGGATGTACAACTGATGCGTATCATATCACGGCTCCAGATCCCTCAGGCTCCGGTCCGGCAGAAGCGATCAGCATTGCACTGCAGGATGGTGGCTTGACACCGCAGGAAATCGACTATGTCAATGCTCATGGTACAAGTACGCCGTTTAATGATCGTATGGAGATTAATGCTATTCAAAAAGTATTCGGGGAGCATGCCCCCCGTTTGGCGATATCGTCTATTAAATCCATGACTGGCCATTTAATGGGCGGTGCAGGGGCAGTCGAATTAATTGCGACTGTGCAGAGCATGATTCACAGCAAAGTACCACCGACACTCAATTGCGACAATCCTGAAGCTCCTGAATTGAATTTTGTGCCGCATGTATATCAGGAACGCGAGGTCCGCGCGGCGATTAGCAATTCCTTTGGTTTCGGGGGGCACAACGTCTGTCTTGCTGTTCGCAAGTGGGAAGGGGTATAAGCCTTTGAGCGAAGAGCTAATTCATATCCCGGATGTGCTTCCGCACCGGTACCCATTTCTTCTGTTGGATGGCGTGACCGGGTACGAAACGTCGCAATGGGCGAAGGGATACAAGCTTGTCACCTGGAGTGAGTGGTTCATTACGGACACTAACCCATACATGCCTCCTATGTTGATTGTGGAGTCGCTTGCACAATTGGCAGCATTCGCTGCGATTGATAAAAAAGGTATTTCATACTTGACTAACCTCAATGGAATTCGATTCCACAGCTTGGCGAAGCCTGGAGACCGAATTGATCTCTATTTTGAAGTGATCAAGCGTCGGCGGGGCTATATTCTCGGAAGCGGTCGGGCCTCCGTAGGGGATCGATTGGTGGTTGAGGCGGAAGAAATTGTTTCACTGGATCAATGACGGGGTGGAAGCGCACGTTATATGGTCCTTTTGTCCTCCTGACTGCCAGGTGCAGCGGGAGGATATTCACATCATGGAATAGGAGTGAATGAGATGAATGACATGCAGTTATATGATTTAACAAATGCGCAGAAGCGTATATGGTATACCGAATTACTCTACCCAGATACGTCAGTGTCACAGCTTTCCGGTACAGCTAAGATGAAGGGGCATATCCATATCGCTGCCTTCATGCAGTCCATTAATTTGATTATCAAACAGTATGATGCGTTCCGCATTCGTATTACCTCAGTGGATGGAGTGCCTCAGCAGTACGTCGTTCCTTATGAAGAGAGACAGTTGGAGTGCCTGGATCTTACCCACTATGAAAGTGCATCTGAGGTGGAAGCCTTACTTGAGCAACATAAAAACAAACCCTTGCCCCTGCTGGATTCCGAGCTCTTCCAGTTTTTAATTGTGAAGATTAGCGAGGAAGAGTATTGGATTAATACCAAGATGCACCATATTATTTCTGACGGAATATCAATGGTGGTCTATGGCAATCAGCTGACAGCGTTTTACATGCAGATCATTCAAGGAAATGAACCGACGCTGAATGACGATTGCTCGTATATTCAATATATTGCAGATGAGAATGCATATGAGCTTTCTGACAGATACCAAAAGGATAAGGCATACTGGCTGGATAAATTTTCTGATTTGCCTGAGCTTACGGGTTGGAAGTCATATAATCCGTTATCTTTAAGCACCCACGCCGTTCGGGAGCATTTTACCGTACCAGAAGTGCTATATCACGAGCTGCAAGCGTTTTGCCAACAGAACAGGATTTCTTTGTTCCAGTTCTTCATGGGTGCGATGTATATCTACATACACAAAATGACGAATCAGCCGGATGTGGTGATTGGAACTTCGTTCGCTAACCGGGGGAACAAAAAAGAGAAGCAAAAGATAGGTATGTTCGTCAGCACCGCTGCTGCCAGAACATACATCAAAAAGGATATGGATGTGTTGAGCTTCCTGCAGGATGTAGCCAGAGATCAGATGTCAGTCCTGCGGCATCAGAAATATCCATACAATCAGTTAATTCAGGATCTTAGAGAAATGCATGGTAACAAGGATATTCAGCGGCTTTTTGGCGTTTCAATGGAATATCGTCTTATCAATTGGGTTGATTTGGATGATGTGCGTATTTTGACGGATTATGATTTCTGCGGGGACGAAGTGAACGATTTCGTGCTTCATATCGTGGAGATCCTGGATGAAGGCGAACTGGTACTGGATGTCGATTATCGGACGGAGCTGTTTGAACGCAGTGAAGTTAAGGACATGGTTTCCCAGTTGCTTACGATCGCCGAGCAGATCATTCATTCACCTCAGCTTTCTATCGCAGAGGTAAACTTATTGGGTGAACCAGAAGAGCAATCCATTTTGGCTCTTTCGGAAGGCGCTGCAGTCGATTATCCACGTGAGAAGACCATCCATGGCTTATTCGAGGAACAAGCCGAGCGCACGCCAGATCACGTAGCCGTTCAGATGGACGAGCAGAGCATTACATACCTAGCTCTAAACGAGCGGGCTAACCAACTTGCGAGATATTTGCGCTCCGAGGGAGTAGGAGCAGATACGCTCGTAGGGATTATGGCTGACCGTTCCTTGGAGATGGTCATCGGCATGTTGGCCATTTTGAAAGCAGGTGGTGCCTATGTACCGATTGACCCCGATTATCCCGAAGAACGTATCCATTATATGCTGGAGGATTCAGGTGTCCGTCTGTTGCTCACCCAAAGTCATCTATGGGAGAGCAACACTTTTGACGGAAAGCTTGTGAGTCTGGACGAAGCTGCAACGTATACAGGAGATGCTTCCAATCTGGAGAGCATTTCGGGACCAAGCCATCTAGCCTATGTTATCTACACGTCGGGTACGACCGGCAAGCCGAAGGGCACACTGATTGAACACAAAAATGTAGTTCGACTGCTCTTTAACGATAAAAATTTATTTGATTTCAACTCTCAGGATACGTGGACGCTGTTCCATTCGTTCTGCTTCGATTTCTCTGTTTGGGAGATGTACGGAGCGCTTCTTTACGGAGGGAAATTGGTGATTGTTCCATCTCTCACAGCCAAGAGCCCAGCAGCTTTCCTGGAGTTGTTGAAAGACAACCAAGTCACCATTTTAAATCAGACGCCGACGTATTTTTATCAGGTGCTACAGGAAGAATTAACGCACTCTTCGACAGAGCTTGGCCTTAGAAAAATCATTTTTGGTGGAGAGGCCTTAAGTCCGTCTCTTCTGAGAAACTGGCGGGTCAAGTATCCTGATGTGCAGCTGATTAATATGTACGGAATTACGGAAACAACGGTCCATGTCACCTACAAGGAAATCACGGAACGTGAGATTGAAGCGGGGAAAAGCAATATTGGCACAACAATCCCCACACTTAGCGCTTACATTCTCGATGAGCAAAGACGCCTGCAGCCTGTTGGGGTTCCGGGAGAGCTATACATTGCGGGGGACGGTCTTGCCCGTGGGTATTTGAATCGGCCGGATTTGACGTCTGAGAAATTCGTTGAGCATCCGTATCGGGCGGGAGAGCGGCTGTACCGAACTGGGGATCTTGCTCGTTGGTTGCCTGATGGCAATATTGAATATTTGGGGCGGATCGACCATCAGGTCAAAATTCGCGGCTACCGAATTGAGCTTGGCGAGGTAGAAGCCCAAATTCTCAAGGCTCCGAACGTACGGGAAACGATTGTCCTCGCACGGGAAGACGAACAGGGCCAAAAATTGCTGTGCGCCTACTATGTAGCCTCCAGTGATCTTTCGCCGGGGGAATTGCGGTCTCAGCTGGCGGCGGAACTCCCCGCTTACATGATTCCTTCTTATTTTGTCCGGCTGGAGCAAATGCCGCTTACGCCAAATGGCAAACTGGATCGCCGTGCGTTGCCGGCTCCTGAAAGCAGCGTACAATCCGGCGAGGCTTATTTGGCTCCGAGAACTGCTGTGGAAGCTCAGATGGTACTCATCTGGCAAGATATCTTGGGAGTTGCCCGCGTCGGTGTCAGAGATAATTTCTTTGAAATTGGGGGTCACTCTTTGCGGGCAACAGTGCTCGTTTCACGGATTCACAAAGAATTGGGATGTAGCATTTCGCTGCGTGAGGTGTTTCAGTCACCTACGGTCGAATCCTTGGCGCAACTTGTGAAAAAACACATTCCGACCATGTACGAATCCATCCCACAGGCAACGGAAAGCGAAGCTTACCCAGTGTCCTCAGCGCAAAAGCGGTTATACGTGCTGAGACAGATGGACGGGGGAGAGCTCAGCTACAATATGCCAGGGGTCTTCACAGTGGATGGACCGTTGGATCGCACGCGGCTGGAGTCTGCGTTCCAGGCACTGATCCAGCGTCATGAATCCCTGAGAACCGGCTTTTATATGCAGGATGGAGAGCTTGTTCAGCGTGTGCATAGGAATGTGCCGTTCGCGTTGAACTACACAGAGGCTTCTGTGGAGGAGACGGATACGCTCATTCACAGCTTTATTCGTGCCTTTGATCTGAGCCAGGCTCCATTACTGCGTGTTAGCTTGCTGAAGCTCCAGGAGGAGCGTCATCTGTTGCTGTTTGATATGCATCACATCATTTCAGATGGGGTTTCTATTCAAATATTGATAGAGGAACTTACTCATTTGTATCAAGGAGAACAGCTACCAGAGCTGCACATCCAGTACAAGGATTATGCCGTATGGCAACGGGAACAGTCAGAGAACCAATGGCAAGATCTTGAGGAATATTGGCTGCAAGCCTTTGAAGGGGAGTTGCCGATATTGGATTTGCCTACAGACTTCCAACGACCTTCGGTTCGGAGCTTCGAGGGTAGCCGAATTGATTTTACATTGGATGAGTCTGGAAATAAGGCGATACAAGAGCTTGCATCCCGTACAGGTACTACACTGTATATGGTATTGCTGGCCGCTTATTCGGTACTACTGCACAAATATACAGGACAGGAGGACATCGTCGTAGGTTCTCCAGTAGCCGGAAGACCGCAGGCTGAGCTTGAGGGCATCATCGGGATGTTTGTCAACACACTGGCCTTGCGCAGCTACCCGGCAGGAGATAAAACCTTTCATGATTATCTTCTGGAAATCAAGGAAACAGCGCTCAAGGCGTTTGAGCATCAGGATTACCCTTTTGAAAAATTGGTCGAAAAGCTGGGCGTAGGACGTGATGTCAGCCGCAATCCGCTCTTTGACACCCTATTGGTATTACAAAATACCGAGCAGGAAGAGCAGGAAATGGACGGAGTGCACTTTACTCCTTACTTGATGGACACCGTCACAGCCAAATTTGACCTGTCCCTCAATGTAGAGGAGAAGGGGTCAAAATTAGCCTTTGGCCTCGAGTATAGTACGGCTTTATATCGACGTGAAAGTGTAGAGCGACTTGCAACGCACTTGCTTCGGGTTCTGCACGCAGTCTCAGCCAATCCTCAGTTGCAACTGGCCGAGATAGAAATGATCACACCGGAGGAGAAAGTACAGATCGTTGAAGTATTTAACGCGACATCGGCTCCTTATCCAAGGGACAAGACCATTCATGAGCTGTTCGCAGAACAAGTCAAGCGTACACCAGAGCAGACGGCGCTTGTATTCGGCGATGTCCAGCTAACGTATCTTGAATTGGAAGACAAGGCGAGCCGACTGGCCCAAACACTGCGTCGTTTGGGAACGTTGAGGGAGCAGCCTGTGGCCGTGATGGGCGGACGAAGCATCGAGATGGTCATTGGTATGCTCGCGATACTACAGGCGGGTGGAGCCTATGTGCCGATTGATCCTGATTACCCGGAAGATCGGGTTCGTTATATGCTTAATGATTCCGACGCCAAGCTATTATTGGTGCAAAAGGGCGAGCTTATAAATGTAGACTACGGTATACCGATTGTCGATCTTAGCAGTGAAGAGGCTTATTCAGCTGAACCTGCCCAGCCGGAGACGGCTCAGGGATCGCAGGGGCTTGCTTATGTCATCTATACATCGGGTACGACGGGTAGACCGAAGGGCGTTATGGTGGAGCACCGGAACGTGGTCCGTCTGGTCAAAGAGACTAACTATGTGGAACTGAATGAATCCACACGAATTTTGCAGACAGGAGCCGTGGCCTTCGATGCTTCTACTTTCGAGATATGGGGGGCGTTGCTTAATGGCGGACAGCTCTATTTCGTAGAGAACGACGACATCCTGATTGCTGATAGGCTCAAAGCGGCTATTGCCAAGTACGGGATTACGACATTGTGGCTTACTTCACCGCTTTTCAATCAGCTTTCCCTGCAGGATGAGTACCTGTTCAGAGGGCTAAAAGCATTGTTAGTCGGTGGTGACGTACTGTCCCTATCTCATATGAACCGTGTAATCGAGGCTAATCCTGATCTTGTCCCTATCAATTGCTATGGTCCGACAGAGAATACGACCTTCTCCACCACCTACAAGATTCCGGGTCGTGCCGAAGGGGGTGTGCCGATTGGTCGCCCAATTAGTAATTCGACCGCTTATGTGGTCAATGGATCGCTGCAATTACAGCCTATTGGTGCTTGGGGTGAACTCATTGTCGGTGGTGAAGGTGTAGCGCGCGGATATCTCAATCGTCCTGATCTCACAGCAGAGAAATTTGTTCCTAGTCCTGTGAAGGACGGAGAACCCTGCTACCGAACTGGGGATTTGGTACGCTGGCTTCCAGATGGTAATTTGGAGTTTAAAGGAAGAATTGATGAGCAGGTCAAAATACGCGGTTACCGCATCGAGCTCCCTGAAATCGAGGCCCAACTGGCCAAGGTGGAGTCAGTAATCGACGCCGTAGTGGTCGTTCGCGCGGATGAGCTTGGAGAGAAGCAGCTTTGTGCTTATTATGTGGCGGATCGTACGCTCACGGCAGGCGAAGTACGTCTTTCCCTATCGCAGGTACTTCCGAGTTATATGATCCCGTCCTATTTTGTGCAGTTGGATCGTATGCCATTAACGTCGAACGGAAAAGTGGACCGCAGATCTCTGCCGGCTCCTCAAGTGGGTGCGCATACGGGACGGAAGTATACGGCTCCCCGTACACCGGCGGAAGAAGCCTTGGCGTCTGTTTGGCAAGGTGTGCTGGGTGCCGAACAGGTGGGTATCCATGACAATTTCTTTGAATTGGGCGGAGACTCCATAAAGGCCATTCAGGTGTCGTCACGGTTATTGCAGGCCGGCTATCGGTTAGAGATGAAGCAGCTGTTCAAATCGCCAACCATTGCCGAGCTAGGCGCGGAGATACAAACGGCTGTGCATATGGCTGAACAGGGAGTTGTGCGTGGAGCGACTCGCTTGACTCCAGTCCAACAGTGGTTCTTTGGACGGAAGCAGGCAGAGCCTCATCACTTCAATCAAGCGGTTATGCTGTATCGTGAACAGGGGTTTGAGGAAAAGGCCTTGCATCAGGTACTGAGAAAACTCGCTGAGCATCATGACGCCCTTCGCATGGTTTTTCGTCAGACAGAGCATGGCTACGAGGCTTGGAATCGTGATCTTGAAGAAGGAGAGCTATATAGCCTGTTCACCGCTGATTTACGGAATGAATCCGATCCGGTTGCAGCCATTGCAACGCTGTCGGATGACATTCAGCGCAGTATCAATCTGGCAGAAGGTCCGCTGCTGAAGTTAGGACTTTTCCATTGTCAGGATGGAGACCACCTTCTGATCGTGATCCACCATTTGGTGGTGGACGGAGTATCCTGGCGGATTTTGTTCGAGGATATTGCAGCAGGCTATGAGCAGGTGATTCAAGGACAAGCGCTGGTATTCCCGCAGAAGACGGATTCCTTCCGTGACTGGGGAGACGCCCTTGCTCGTTATTCGGAAGGTCCTGAAATGGAGACTCATCGGGCGTATTGGAGAGAGCTGGAGGATCAGCCACTCGAACAGTTGCCGAAGGATGAGACTGTGGAAAGCCTTCTTTTACAGGATAGCAAAGTGGTAACAGCACAATGGACTATAGAAGAAACCGACCAATTGTTGAGAAAAGCCCATCGTGCTTATCAAACAGAGACGAACGATCTGCTATTGACCGCTCTGGGCATGGCGGTATCCAAATGGTCTGGCATCGGAAAGGTTGCTGTGAATCTGGAAGGACACGGTCGTGAGCCGATTATACCGAATATCGACATCACCCGTACCGTTGGGTGGTTTACAAGTCAATATCCGGTGATTTTAGACCTGGGGGATAACCCGGAAGTGGCCTCCTTGATCAAGTCTGTGAAAGAAGGGCTGCGCCGAATTCCGAACAAAGGTATTGGCTATGGGTTGCTCAAAACGATGGCAAGTCA
The DNA here is from genome assembly GCF_014858585.1 of Paenibacillus sp. 23TSA30-6. Lineage (NCBI taxonomy): Bacteria > Bacillati > Bacillota > Bacilli > Caryophanales > Paenibacillaceae > Paenibacillus > Paenibacillus sp. 23TSA30-6. The sequence continues at coordinate 78,530 of NZ_SLTL01000022.1, forward strand.
GTTGAATGTAGACAGCTTCAGCTTGCAGCCTGAGATTTCTTTTAACTATCTAGGGCAATTTGATCAGGATTTGCAAGGAAGCTCGTTGCAGATTTCGCCTTATCCAACTGGAAGCGCGCAAAGCTCGTTGGAGGAACCGGCCTATACGCTAGATATCAATGGCATGGTGACGGACGGGGCACTTTCTCTGACGATTACTTATAACGGAAAACAGTATAAGTCATCTACGATGGAACAGCTCGCTGGATATATTGAAGAAAGCCTGCGAGAGCTTCTCCATCATTGCGTAACTCAAGAGAGAGCGGTATTGACACCAAGCGACGTGCTTGCGAAAGGGCTGAGTATTGCCGATTTGGAAGAGCTTTCTAAGCAAACCAGCCACATAGGCGATATTGAGAATGTATACAGTCTGACACCGATGCAGAAGGGCATGCTGTTCCATGATATGTTTGAGCCGCATACAGGTGCCTATTTTGAGCAGGCTGCCTTTGACTTTAAGGGTAGCTTTGATCCGAATGCCTTCGGACACAGTCTGGATGCAGTGGTGGAGCGTCATGCCATCCTGCGCACGAACTTTTATAGCGGATGGGGCAGCGAGCCGTTGCAGGTTGTATTTCGGCACAGAGGCGCTAAATTGGTGTATGAAGACCTGCGGGAGATGAATGCATCGCAGCGCGAAGCTTACCTGAAGACATTTGGTGCTAAGGACAAAGCACTGGGCTTCAACCTGGCTGAAGACGAGCTTCTCCGTGTATCGATTTTACAAACCGATGAAGAGAGCTTCCGTCTCTTATGGAGCTTTCACCACATCGTCATGGATGGGTGGTGTGTTCCGTTAATTACGCAGGAGGTATTTGAACACTATTTTGCCCTCCTGGAAGGAAGAGAGCCGCAGCTGGCGGAGGTTCATCCGTACAGTCGATATATCGAATGGCTGGAACAGCAGGATGAAACAGTTGCGTCCAACTATTGGAACCGATATCTGGCCGGTTACGAGCAGCAGACGCTTTTACCTCAAGTCGGTGGAGCAAGTAAGGGAGAAGGCTATGTAGCAGAAAAGCTGAATTATCCTCTCAGTAGGGTATTGACTGAGCGCCTTGAAAAGGTGGCCAGGGATGCTCATGTCACGGTGAATATATTGCTGCAGTCTATCTGGGGCATTGCGCTTCAACGCTATAACGGTAGCCGGGATGTCGTGTACGGAAGTGTAGTATCAGGCAGACCAGCAGAAATTCCGGGCATTGATCGGATGATCGGTTTGTTCATCAATACAATTCCCGTTCGTGTGAAGACGGAAGAAAATCTCCCCTTCACAGTTCTGATGAAGCAGCAGCAGGAACAATATATGGCTTCTCATATGTATGACACCTACCCGCTGTTTGAGATTCAGGCTCAGACCGATCAGAAGCAGGATCTAATCTCACATATTATGGTATTTGAGAACTATCCTGTTGAGGAGGAGGTAGAGCGTCTGGGTGGTGGCGAGGCTGCCTTTGAGATTGAGGAGGCGGAGCTTCTTGAGCAAACGAATTACGATTTTAATTTAATTGTCCTCCCTGGCGAAGAGATGAGATTGCTGTTCCAGTACAATGCACTTGTTTATGATCAAGTGACGATTGAGCAAATCAAGGGACATCTGGTTCACCTCATGGAACAAATTGTAGAGAACCCTGCCATTTCCGTGGATGCACTAGAATTAGTCACGCCGCAGGAGAGAGAACAGATTCTGAACGTATGGGGAAATACAAAAGGCATTTACGAGCACTGTAACACGTTCCACGGGCTGTTGGAGGAACAGGCGGGACGAACGCCGGATGCGACTGCCCTTTGGTTCGAGGATGAGATGCTAACCTATGCCGAGCTCAATGCAAAAGCCAATGGACTGGCGAGAAGGCTCCGTACTCAGGGAATCAAGACGGGAGATCTGGTGGGACTGATTGCTGAACGGTCGCTCGAAATGATCGTTGGGATCTACGGCATTATGAAAGCCGGGGGTGCCTATGTTCCAATCGATCCAGAGTATCCGAAAGAACGAATCAGTTACATGCTTGAAGATTCCGGGGCGAAGCTGATCCTTACACAGGCCCATCTCTTGGAGCATCTCGGATGGACGGAAAATATTTTGCTGCTGGATGAATCATCGTCCTATGATGCCGACACCTCGAATTTGGAGGCTACTGCTGGCCCGGATGATCTGGCTTACGTGATCTACACTTCAGGTACGACGGGTCAGCCTAAGGGCGTATTAGTCGAGCATCGGGGACTACCGAATCTTTCGGACGTATACGGGACACACTTCGAAGTTACACCGCAGGATCGGATCGTTCAGTTTGCAAGTCTGTCGTTTGATGCATCGGTTTCGGAAATTTTAACGGCGCTGAGCCACGGGGGTGTTCTGTGCATCCCTTCTACACAAGATATTTTAGATCATGCCCTGTTCGAGCAGTTCATGAACGATAAGGGAATTACGGTAGCGACTTTGCCACCCGCTTACGCTATCCACCTTGACCCGGAGCGTCTGCCAACACTGCGGTGCCTGCTAACCGCTGGATCGGCCGCATCGGTCGAGATGATCGAAAAGTGGAGGAAGCATGTAGGTTACTCTAATGGCTATGGCCCAACGGAGAACTCCGTATGCACCACAATCTGGTCTGTCCCAGACAGTGAGGAAGCAACGGATATTGTATCTATTGGACGACCTATTGCTAACCATAGTGTGTACATCTTGGATGACCATTTTAGATTGCAGCCTGTCGGTGTAGCTGGAGAGCTATGCATTTCGGGTATTGGGTTAGCACGAGGGTATCATAACCGGCCTGAGTTAATGGATGAGAAGTTCGTGGACAATCCGTTTGCTCCAGGAGAGCGTATGTATCGGACGGGTGACCTGGTTCGCTGGTTACCGAATGGAACCATCGAGTACTTAGGTCGAATAGATCACCAAGTCAAAATTCGCGGCTATCGAATTGAGTTGGGTGAGGTCGAAGCACAAATGCTCAGAGTGCCGTCCGTTCAGGAAGTCGTAGCCATGGCTGTAGAGGGCGATGACGGCTACAAAGATCTAGTCGCTTATTTCGTAGCCGCTCAGAAACTTGAGGTATCCGAGCTTCGGGCTGTTCTGTCGGAGATGTTACCTGGATATATGATTCCTTCCCGCTTTATGCAACTGGAGGACATGCCTCTGACGTCGAACGGAAAAATCGATCGAAAAGCGCTGCAGGGCGAGCGTGGATGGGCAGCGGCTTCATCTGAGGCTCCAAGGACACCTGTGGAAATTCAATTAGCCGAAATCTGGCAAGAGGTGCTGGGTGTAGAGAGCGCGGGAGTGAAGGATAATTTCTTCCATTTTGGAGGTCATTCACTGCGTGCAGCCCTGCTAGTCTCACGAATTCGCAAGGAAATGAATCGCGAGATTAGTCTGAGAGCAGTGTTCGAGTCTCCTACTATTGAAGGATTGGCTCGTGCCATTGAGGGCTATACACCGCTGAATTTCGAAGAAATTCCTACAGCGGGAGCGAGAGAGCATTACCCATTGTCCTCGGCTCAAAAACGACTGTTTATTCTAAGTCAGCTGGAAGGTGGAGAGCTGAGCTACAATATGCCGGGTATCCTTACGGTTGAGGGAGCTTTGGATCGGGAACGGCTGGAGCAGGCATTCCGTCGTCTGATTCATCGTCATGGTTCGCTGCGTACTCGTTTTGTGACTGTGAACGGTGAACCTGTACAGCAGCTCCTGACGGATGTTCCGTTTACTGTGGAATATGCGGAGTTGAGCGAGGAAGAGGCAGGAGCTACCCTTCAGCAGTTTGTCCGTCCTTTCGATCTAGGTGTAGCTCCATTGCTGCGGGTTGGCCTTATTCGAATTGCACATGAGCGCCATTTACTATTGTTTGACATGCATCATATTGTCTCAGATGGGGTTTCTATGAATATTCTCATAGAAGAGTTTCTCCGCTTCTACCAAGAGGAGGACGTATTTCCTGAGCTACAGATCCAGTACACAGACTATGCTGTATGGCAGCAAGAGCAGCTCGGAAGCGAGCGTCTTAAGGCCCAGGAAGCTTACTGGCTGGATGCTTTCCGCGGAAGCTTGCCAGTGCTGGATTTGCCAGGAGATGAAGTTCGTCCTGCGGTGCGAAGCTTTGCGGGCGATCGAATCGACTTCCAAATTGATTCTTCTCTGAGTGCTTCACTTCAGGAGCTGGCTACCCGAACGGGTTCCACTCTGTTCATGGTACTGCTGGCAGCCTATACAGCGCTCTTGCACAAGTACACAGGTCAGGAAGATGTCATTGTCGGTTCACCTGTGGCAGGAAGATCCCATGCGACACTTGAAGGCCTCATCGGTATGTTCGTCGGCACAGTGGCACTTCGTACTTATCCAGAAGGAGAAAAGCCTTTCGAGGCTTATCTGCAGGAAGTGAAGGAAACAGCGCTGCGGGCCTATGAAAACCAGGATTACCCGTTCGAGGAGCTGGTAGAAAAGCTGGAGCTTCAGCGTGATTTGAGCCGTAACCCGCTATTTGATACCATGTTTGTCCTGCAAAATATCGAGCAGGGAGAACAAGAAATAGAAGGATTGCGCTTCACTCCTTACGATAATGTACATCCGGCTGCCAAGTTCGATCTCACGCTGACCGTGAGTGAAGAAGCAGACGGGGCATTGAACTGCACGCTTGAGTACGCGACTGCGATCTACAAGCAAGAGACTGCTGAGCGGATGGCAGGCCACTTTGTACAGCTTATTCGGGAAGCCATCGCCAATCCGGGAATGCCGTTGTCATCCCTTGATATCGTGACACCTCAGGAAAAATCAAAGCTGATGCAGGAGTCGGCCGAAGCCAGAGCAGATTATCCTCGTGACAAGACGATTCATGCGTTGTTCGAGGAACAAGCTGCTCGTACTCCGAATGCAGTAGCAGTCGTATGTGAAGAGGCAACCCTGTCCTACAGCGAGCTGAACGAACGGGCAAACAGACTTGCCAGAACGCTCCGCGAGCGTGGGCTCCAACCAGATGGTTTGGCTGGAATCATGGCGGATCGTTCCCTCGAAATGGTCGTCGGGATTTTGGCCATTTTGAAGGCGGGCGGAGCTTACGTCCCTGTGGACCCTGAATATCCGGAGGACCGCATTCGCTTTATGCTGGAGGATTCAGGAGCCAAGCTACTGCTGACACAAGCGCATCTGGAGAAACGCGTCTCCTTCGCCGGGGACATCATCAATCTGAACGAGACGGCTTCCTACAAGGAAGATATCTCAAACCTGAAGCCTGCAGCCGGACCGGAGCATCTTGCCTACGTCATCTACACATCGGGTACGACAGGCAAGCCAAAGGGAACGCTGATCGAGCACAAAAATGTAGTTCGCTTGCTCTTTAATGATAAAAATATGTTTGATTTCGGTCCTCAGGATACGTGGACACTGTTCCATTCATTCTGCTTTGACTTCTCCGTATGGGAGATGTATGGGGCATTGCTGAACGGAGGACGTCTGGTCATCGTTCCGTCGCTTACCGCGAAGAGTCCGGATCGTTTCTTGCAATTGCTTAAGGACCAGAAGGTCACCGTCTTGAACCAGACGCCGACATACTTCTACCAGTTACTACAGGAAGAGCTCGGTCATCAAGCGGCAGAACTGAGCCTCCGTATGATTATCTTCGGTGGAGAGGCATTAGCCCCGGCCCTGCTCAAGGACTGGAGAACGAAGTATCCGCAAGTGCAGCTCATTAACATGTACGGCATTACCGAAACGACCGTGCATGTAACCTACAAGGAAATTACAGAGTTGGAAATTGAACAGGGCCGCAGCAATATCGGCACCACGATTCCGACGCTGCGAGCGTACATTTTGGATGAACAACGCCGTCCACAGCCGATTGGCATTCCAGGTGAACTCTATGTGGCGGGCGTAGGTCTGGCGCGAGGTTATCTGAACCGACCGGAATTGACGGAAGAGAAGTTTGTCGCTCATCCGTTTGAAGCGGGCGAGCGCATGTACCGCTCAGGTGACTTGGCACGCTGGTTGCCGGATGGCAGCATGGAGTATTTGGGACGGATTGACCATCAGGTTAAAATCCGTGGTTACCGTATCGAGCTGGGCGAAGTGGAAGCGAAGCTGCTCCATGCTCCGTCTGTAAGGGAGGCCGTTGTGCTCGCCCGGGAGGATGGAAGTGGACAAAAAGTGCTAGTCGGCTATTTCACTGCCGATCAGATGCTGACGGTAGGCGAGTTGAGAAAAGCCTTGGCTGCTGAACTGCCTGCTTATATGATTCCATCTTACTTTATGCAATTGGAACAGATGCCTTTGACGCCAAATGGCAAGCTGGATCGCAAGGCGCTTCCCGCTCCGGAGGCCAATGTGCAGACAGGATCGGTTTATGAACCGCCAAGGACGAAGGCTGAGGAAGCTTTGGCTTCCGTATGGCAAGGTGTGCTGGGAGCGCAGCAGGTCGGCATCCATGATCATTTCTTCGATCTGGGTGGTGACTCCATCAAGGCGATCCAAGTGTCCTCGAGATTGTTCCAAGCTGGATATAAATTAGAGATGAAGGATCTCTTCAAATATCCGACAATTGCCGAGCTAAGCCCGTATCTTCAGGCAGCTGGACGTATAGCGGAACAGGGTGAAATTAAAGGTGCAGCAGAGTTAATGCCAATTCAGCGTTGGTTCTTTGAACGCCATACAGCGGAGCCGCACCATTATAATCATGCCGTCATGCTCTATCGGAAGGATGGCTTTGATGAGGCTGCACTCCGGTTGACAATGGACCAAATTGCGATCCATCATGACGCGCTGCGCATGGTTTTCCGGCCTACAGAAGCTGGATACGCAGCTTGGAATCGGGGAACGGACGAAGGCGAGCTCTACACATTGGACATTGCCGATATGCGGCAGGCGGAAGACCAGACAGCTGCGGTTCAAGCCCAAGCTGATGCCATTCAGGCAAGCTTTGACTTGGAAGGTGGCCCACTGTTCAAGCTAGGCCTGTTCCATTGTGACGATGGCGATCATTTGTTGATTGTCATTCATCACCTCTTGGTTGACGGCGTATCCTGGCGCATCCTGTTTGAGGACATTGCAGCGGGGTACGAGCAGGCATTGAATGGACAAGCAATCGTCCTTCCACAAAAGACCGATTCGTATCTTGTATGGTCTGAGCAAGCGACGAAGTATGCAGCAGGGCCTGCTCTGGACAAGGAGCATGCATACTGGCAGCTGATCGAGGAGGCGATTTTGGCCCCACTGCCGAAGGATGAGGATCAGAAGCCGGGCACCATTCGGGATACTGAATCGGTTACGGTAACGTGGTCTGCGCAGGAAACAGACCTGCTGTTGCGACAAGCGAACCGGGCGTATCATACGGAGACGAATGATTTGCTCTTGACTGCTCTGGGGGCAGCCGTTCAGCGCTGGACAGGCATGGAGCGGATTTTGGTCAATCTTGAAGGGCATGGACGGGAAATGATCGTATCAGACCTGGATATTACCCGTACCGTGGGCTGGTTCACAACCCAGTATCCGGTTCTGCTGAACCTGCAAGGCGGACAGGAAGTATCTGCGCGAATCAAGCGCATCAAAGAAAATTTGCGAGAGGTTCCGCACAAAGGAATCGGCTACGGTCTTCTGAAGTATATGGCACCGGAGAAAAGTGTCGGATTCGGCGCAGAGCCGGAGATTTCCTTCAATTATCTTGGGCAGTTTGATCAGGATTTGGAGGGTAATGCCCTTAGCCTATCCACATATTCAGTTGGTAAGGCGCTCAGCGATCTCACACCACAGCAATATGCTCTGGATGTGAATGGCATGATTGCCGAAGGCCAGCTATCACTGACGATTACGTACAGCAGCAGGCAGTATCGTAAGGAGACGGTGAGTCATTTTGCTGAATTATTACAGTCAAGCCTTAGTGAGGTCATCCGGCATTGTGTGGCTCAGGAGCGTTCACAGCTTACGCCAAGTGATGTTCTGTTCCAGGGATTAACATTGGAGCAGCTTGATCGACTCACGGCGCAGACGGCCCACATCGGAGAGATTGAGGATGTGTACAAGCTGACGCCAATGCAGAAGGGAATGCTGTTTCACAGCTTGCTGGAGCCGGACTCCTCTTCATACTTCGAACAGGCAACGTTTGAGCTGCGTGGCAGATTCGATGTAGATATCTTCTTCGAGAGCTTCCAGGCTTTGGTGCAACGACATGCCATACTACGTACCGGCTTTTACAACAACATTGCTGATGTACCGCTGCAAGTTGTCTTTAAGCAGCGGTTAATCCCTCTGCACTACGTAGATTTGCGCGACGCATCTATGCAGGAACAAGAAGCCCGGATCAAGGCTTACACGGCTGAAGATATGGTTAAGGGATTCAGCTTGTCAGAAGATCCGCTGATGCGAGTGACCGTCTTGCAGAAGGATCAAAGCTGTCTTGTATTGTGGAGCTTCCACCATATTGTCATGGATGGCTGGTGTATCCCGATCATTACACAGGAGCTGTTCGATTATTATTCTGCCAAGAAACAGCAAGTACAGCCTGTCCTGCCGCCAGCTCAGCCCTATAGTCGTTATATCGAGTGGCTTGATGCACAGGATGATCAAGAAGCTTCAACGTATTGGAGCCAATATCTCGAAGATTATGACGGGAATACTGTATTGCCGGAAGGTAAAACGAAATCTCAAGCCAAAGAAGCGGGCTATGTTCTAAAAGAGCATGTTCTCCATCTGGGTGCATCGTTGACCGGTAAAATGGATGTTGTCGCGAAGCGTAATCACGTGACTGTCAACACACTCATGCAGACAGCTTGGGGTCTGATTCTTCAACGTTATAATGCCAGCTCGGATGTCGTTTTCGGCGGCGTTGTGTCGGGTAGACCTGCTGAGATTGCAGGGATCGAAAATATGGTGGGTCTGTTCATTAATACAGTACCTATCCGTGTACAGTCATCCAAAGACGAAGCCTTTGTAGAGGTGATGAAACGTACACAGGCACAGTCATTGGCTGGTCGTGCCTACGATACCTATCCACTGTATGAGATTCAGGGGAAAACAACCCAAAAGCAGGACCTGATTTCTCATATTATGATCTTTGAAAATTACCCGCTCGACGAGCAGGTGGAGCAATCGGGTAATCAAACGGAGGACAATCTCGAAGTCGCCAACTTCACCATGTTTGAACAAACCAACTATGACTTTAACCTGGTTGTGATTCCAGGCGAAGACATCAAGGTGTGCATTCGCTACAATGCCTCGGTTTACGAGCAAGAAAGCATTGCACGAATCGGAGGACATTTGTTGCAGATGCTCGATCAGGCGGCTGCTCGTCCGCAAGCGACTATACAGGAACTGGAGATTGTAACATCTGAGGAACGGGTGAAACTGCTTGACTGGGGCGGCAAGGCCCATACCTATCCAAGTGATCAGGGTCTGCATACCTTGTTTGAAGAACAGGTTGTCCGTACGCCTGATAAGATTGCGGCTGTAAACGGGGACATCCAGATCACGTATCGGGAGCTGAACGAGCAGGCGAACAGGCTGGCCTCCACCTTGATAGCCCAGGGACTACGGAGTGAACAAGTGGTAGGTCTGTTGGCAGATCGGTCTGTAGAGCTGCTTGTCGCTATCATGGGTGTGCTCAAAGCGGGCGGAGCCTATGTGCCTATTGATCCTGAATATCCGCAGGAGCGGATTCAGTATATTCTGAAGGATTCTGGCGCTGAAATTTTGCTCACACAGAGCCACCTGACGGAGTTGGCCTCTTTTGAGGGAACGGTTATGGAGTTGGATACGCCGCACATCTATGGAACCGAGGTGGATAATCCCAATATTCCTGTGGGAGGAAACGATCTGGTGTACTTAATCTATACCTCGGGTACAACAGGAAATCCGAAGGGAACCATGATTAACCACAAAGGAATCGTGAACTACATCTGGTGGGCCAATAAGGTCTATTGTGCCGGGGAGCCAACGGATTTCCCGCTGTACTCATCCATTTCGTTTGACTTGACGATGACATCAATGTTTACTCCGTTAATAAACGGAGGAATAGTACGGATTTATGATGGTATAGATAAAGCGGAGGTTGTTCAGCATATTTTGCGCGAAAATGCGGTCGATATTCTCAAGCTGACGCCAACGCATCTCAGTCTGATAAAAGACATGACCATTCCAGCGGAAAGTCGTATTCAGCAACTCATTGTGGGCGGAGAAAATCTGACCACACATTTATCGAAAACCATCACAGATCTCTTTGGCGGCAACATCAAAATCTACAATGAATATGGACCAACCGAAACAGTCGTCGGCTGCATGATTCACCTGTACAATCCTGCAAAGGATACGCGTGAATCTGTACCGATTGGATTGCCAGCAGATAATATATACATCCATATTCTGGATGATCGGCTCCGTCTCGTACCGTTAGGCGTGGAGGGCGAAATGTACATCGCCGGGGACGGGGTAGCCCGTGGATATCTGAACCGTCCTGAGCTTACCGCAGATAAATTTATTAGAAATCCGTTCGCCTCGGAAGGAAATATGTATCGCACTGGGGATTTGGCTCGTCGCCTTCCTAATGGAGACATTGAGTACATTGGACGCATTGACCATCAAGTTAAAATACGGGGCTATCGTATTGAGCTTGGTGAGATTGAGGCCAAGCTGCTGGACATTCCACTTGTCGAGGAAGCTCTCGTTGTTGCGTGGGCAGATGCTCATGGGCAGAAATCGCTGTGTGCTTACTTCGTAGCTGATCGCGAAATGTCTGTCAGCGAGCTGAGAGACGAACTGTCTGCCGGACTGCCTGCATATATGATTCCGTCTTACTTCGTCCAACTGGACGTGATGCCTCTGACACCGAATGGCAAGCTGGATCGCAAGGCACTGCCTGAACCGAACTCGGGTATAAAGGCGGGAGCAGACTTTACCGCTCCGCGGACGGATGTGGAGAACATTTTGGCTTCAATCTGGCAAGGTGTACTCGGCGTGCCGCTTGTCGGCATACATGATAATTTCTTTGAGCTTGGAGGTGACTCGATCAAATCCATTCAAGTATCATCAAGGCTTCTCCACGCAGGCTATAAGCTTGAAATGAAGGATTTGTTCGGTTATCCGACAATTGCAGAGCTGGCACAGCGCGTTAGTGTGGTCAGCCGAATTGCGGACCAAAGCGAGGTACACGGAGCGGTAAGACTGGGACCTGCCCAGCACAGATTCTTCGATGAACAGTCGATGGATCTGCATCACTTTAATCAGTCGGTCATGTTGTACCGACGGGATGGATTCAATACCGATGCGCTCGCCGAGGTTGTTCGGAGAATTGCAGAGCATCATGATGCTTTACGACTGGTGTTCCGCCAAGGAGAGCAGGGATTGGAGGCCTGGAACCGGAGCGTGGGTGAGGGTGAGCTCTATAGTCTCCAAATCCACGATCTGCGGGATGAAATAGACCCGGCTTCAGCAATAGAAGCAGGTTCGGAAGCCATTCAGCGAAGCATCTCTCTGGAGAATGGACCTCTCTTTAGACTGGGTCTGTTCCGCTGTGCGGAAGGCGAACATCTGTTGATCGTTATTCATCATCTGGCTGTGGATGGCGTATCCTGGCGTATTCTCTTTGAGGACCTGCAGGAAGGCTACGAGCAGGCAGCACGTGGAGAAGCAGTCAAGCTTCCACAGAAGACGGATTCGTATCGTGCATGGGTTGAGGGAATCACACAATATGCGAATAGTCCGGCGGCTGAACAAGAACGCAGCTATTGGACAGAAGTAGAAGGAGATGGCTTTGTCCCTCTTCCAAAAGACAAGGTAGACGGCGCTCTTCTCATCAAAGACAGCGAGGCTGTCACGGTGAGATGGTCACCAGAAGAGACAGAGCAGTTCCTGAAAGAAGCGAACCGCACTTACAATACGGAGGTTAACGATCTGCTCCTGACGGCTCTGGGTATGGCTGTTCGCGAGTGGACGGGAATCGAACGTGTAGGCATCCTTCTGGAGGGACATGGGCGGGAGCCTGTTGTACCGGAACTGGATATTACTCGCACAATAGGCTGGTTTACAAGTCAATACCCTGTCGCCCTTGAGATGGGAGGGGAATTGGAGATCGGCGCCAGAATCAAGCACGTCAAGGAAGGCTTGCGTCGTATCCCGAACAAAGGTGTCGGATATGGTATTTTGAAATATTTAAGCGACGGTTCCGATGTCTCCTCCTTCTCGGCTGAACCTGAGATTACCTTCAACTACTTGGGACAGTTCGACCAGGATCTTGCAGGAGGGATGATGGAAGTATCGTCTTACTCAGTAGGACCTGAGGTCAGTGAGCAGATGGTGCAGCATCAGGCATTGAACATTAATGGACTGATTGCCGAAGGACAGCTTCAACTTTCGGTCAGCTATAATCGTCATCAGTTCCACGGGGAGTCCGTGGCTAAGTTTGTTGGCATCCTGAAGAACCGTCTCAGCGAAGTCATTGGACATTGTGTAAGCAAGGAAAGAACAGAACTTACACCAAGCGATGTACTCCTCAAAGATATCAGCTTGGAAAAAATCGAGGAGTTAGAAGAGCAGACACGACATATCGGTAGTATTGAAAATATGTATAAACTGACACCGATGCAAAAAGGAATGTTGTTCCACAGCTTGCTGGAGCCTCATTCGGAAGTCTACTTTGAGCAGGCCAAGTTTGAAATTCAGGGAGCATTCTATCCTGAGGATTTCAAACGTAGCTTAAAATATCTGATGAAACGGCATGCCATATTGAGAACCAATTTCCATGCCGGGTGGGGCGATTTCCCTATTCAGATTGTGTTCAAAGAAAGAGCGTGTGACTTCGTATACGAGGATCTACACGAGCTGGAAGCCGATGAAATCCAAGCGCGTCTTGCAGCTTATACTGCTCAGGACAAAGCAAGAGGCTTTAATCTTGCTGAAGAAGCGTTGCTGCGTGTTGCTATTCTACGTACTGCAGAAGAGGCTTACCATTTGCTGTGGAGCTCTCATCACATCATTTTGGATGGATGGTGTATGCCGCTTGTGCTCCAGGAAGTGTTTGAGACGTATGGGGTTCTGCGTGAGCAAAGGGAGCCTGAGCTTCCTGCAGCTGTATCGTACAGCCAGTATATTCAATGGTTGGAGAAGCAAGGCGAGGAAGAGGCATCCTCTTACTGGAGAGGGTACCTGGAAGGCTACGAGCAGCAGACGAAGCTGCCACAGGCCATCACACAGCCATCGGCAAAAGCAGAAGCCTACGTGTCGGAGAAGCTGGTATTCACGTTGGATGCGGAATTGACCGATCGCCTGGAACAGGTGGCCAAACAGCATCAGGTGACGATGAATACGTTGATGCAAGCAGCCTGGGGAATCGTGTTGCAGCGCTACAATAGAAGCCAGGATATCGTCTTCGGAAGTGTAGTATCGGGAAGACCTGCCGAGATTCCGGGCATCGAAAGCATGATCGGTCTCTTCATTAATACAGTTCCGGTTCGGGTACAGGCCGAGGGAAGCGATACGTTCTCCCATGTGATGAAAAGACAGCAGGAATTATATTTGGCAGGACATGCTTATGATTCCTATCCGCTCTATGAGATTCAAGCACAGAGCGAACAAAAGCAAGATTTGATTTCTCATATTATGGTGTTCGAAAATTACCCGGTAGAAGAGCATCTGGAAGAGAAAATTGCCAGTGAAGAGGCAGAATACAAAATTACGGATGTTCAGATGTTTGAACAGACGAATTATGATTTTAACCTCATTGTGCTGCCGGGCCGTAATCTGGAGTTCTTGTACCGTTACAATGCCCGCGTCTATGATCGGGAGAGCGTGGAACGAATTCAAGGACACTTGACGAGAATTCTGACAAGCGTTTCTGTTCAACCTGCTATCCGTATTGATGAGCTGGAGCTGATCACGCCAGAAGAGAAATCGCAGATTATAGAGGTGTGGGGCGATACAGTAGCTCCTTATCCGCGTGAGCAGACCCTTCACGGTATATTTGAGGAAAAAGCAGCGCTCACACCGGATCGTACAGCACTTGTTTACGGAGAAACGGAGCTTACCTATGGAGAACTTCATCAGCAGGCGAACCGCCTTGCACGTACGCTGCGTGCCCAAGGGGTCAGACCAGACCAACCGGTCGGCATCATGGTCGAGCGCTCGCTTGAGATGATCATTGGTATTCATGCCATTCTCAAAGCTGGCGGGGCCTATGTACCAATTGATCCGGAGTTCCCGGAAGATCGTATTCGCCACATGCTGGAGGATTCGGGGGCGAAGCTTCTGCTGACGAAGAACCATCTCAAAGATCGCTTCCCGTTCACCGACACGATCCTGGCACTTGATGATCCGCAGGCGTATCATGCGGATAGCTCGAATCTGGAGCCAATTGCGGGGCCGGAGCATCTGGCGTATATCATTTACACGTCAGGTTCAACCGGCAAGCCGAAAGGTGTAATGATTGAACACCGCTCTGCCGTCCATACGCTGAGTCAGTTGGAAGCTGAATATCCGATGTTGGCAGGCGACCGTTTCCTGCTCAAAACGACATTCACCTTTGACTTCTCCGTGCCGGAGCTGTTCTGCTGGTTCTTTGGACAGGGGACTCTCGTGATCCTGCAGCAAGGCGTGGACAAAGACCCGATGGCACTGCTAGAGGCCGTGGATACGAACCGTATCACGCATCTCAATTTGGTGCCGTCGATGCTCAGTGTGCTCGTTCAATACTTGAAAGAAAGCGGCACCCAAGGATTCCTTACTCTGAAATACCTGTTTGCCTGCGGCGAGACGCTGCCTGCCAAACTTGTGGAAGAGTATTATAAAGTATCTCCTTACGCAGTACTGGAAAACATCTACGGTCCTACGGAAGCAGCCGTATATGCGACTCGGTATACAACGAGTCTTGAGACTGCGGCTCTAACGCATGTGCCTATCGGCAAACCGTACGCTAACGTCCAAGTATGGATGATGGACAGCGCTTCTCAGGTATCACCGGTGGGTGTACCGGGAGAACTCTGCATTGCAGGCGAAGGGGTAGCGCGAGGGTACTTCAACCAACCAGACCTGACGGCAGAGAAGTTCATTCCTCACCCGTACAAACCGGGAGCACGGATTTACCGGACGGGCGATTTGGCCCGATGGCTACCAGACGGGAATATTGAGTATTTGGGACGGATCGATCACCAGGTAAAAATCCGGGGTTACCGCATTGAGCTGGGAGAAGTGGAAGCACAAATTCTTAAAGTGCCATCTGTGCAGGAAGCGGTTGTTCTTGCACTGGCTGATTCCACTGGAAGTACTCAGCTTTGTGCATACTTTGTGGCCGAAGAGGGGCTTGCAGCGGGCGTACTACGCGAGGCACTGGCCAGCGAGCTGCCAAGCTACATGATTCCGACTGCTTTCGTACAGTTGGCACAAATGCCGCTGAATCCGAATGGCAAATTGGATCGCAAAGCGCTGCCGGCACCGGAAGCACTTCTGCGGAGCACAGCGGAGTATATCCCGCCGCGCACACAGACAGAAGTAGAGCTAGCGCAGATTTGGTCCGAGGTGCTCGGCGTGCAGGAAATCGGGATCAGGGACCACTTCTTCGAACTTGGGGGCCATTCCCTGAAAGTATTGGGATTGATCCAAAAGATCTCAACCGGCATGGGTGTTCAGCTTCCGCTCCAAGTCGTGTTTAATCTGCCGACTGTTGAGCAAATGGCCCATGAAATATCCAAGCTGCGGGCAACAGCCGCTCCTGATGAAGAGGAAATGGAAATTATCCACTTCCCAGGGAAAGGAACGCTTAAAGTGTTTTGCTTCCCTCCTCGGGTAGGCTACTCTCTGGGGTACTATGAGATGGCCAAGGAGCTGGAAGGACATTGCGAGGTGTTCGGGCTAGAATTTATCGGCGATCGTTTCCAGGGCCAAGACATGCTGGATCGATACATGGCTGCCATCGTGGATATTCAAGCTGAGGGTCCATATGTCTTCCTGGGATACTCACTCGGAGGAAATCTGGCCTTCGAGGTGGCCAAAGCCATGGAAAGCCGAGGTCACCATGTCAGCGATCTTATTATGGTGGATGCTATGAGAAAAATGTCCAAGGATGAATCGACACCAGAGCAGCTTGAGGAGATTGTCGAGACGGTGCTGGACAGCATTGGGGACCAGTACAAATCATTCCTCGCCGATCCAGCTGACAGAGCGCGAGTCAAAGACAAAATGTTGATTTACTCCATCTACCGCAATGAGCTTATTAACGCAGGTGGAGTTCAGGCGAATATCCATGCCTTGGTTGCAGAGGACGATAGTATTGGTCCGGTGACATCATCAGATAAACTGCTATGGCAACAGGCAACGCTTGGTCAATACGAAGAGTATGGAGTCATCGGTACGCACGATGTGCTGCTTGATTCCGGTTATATCGGGGAAAATGCTAAAGTGCTGAGACAGATACTTGGCAAGGTCGCAGAGACCTCATCTAAAAACAAGCCCATTTTGTCCTAAGCTCAATCAAGCATAATAAGTGTTAGGCAGCAAAGACGCCCGGATTCCTTTATATAGAAGGAACTCGGGCGTCTTTTGTTTTTTTATGCTGTCATTAACATATAAAGTCCCTAATCATCTGTGTATGCTTTATACATGGCTGACTGAAAGTGACTGGTGTCGGTGATGAGTTCACGGATTACTTGGATGACAAGCTCCGGTTGATCATGGATAATCATATGCTCGCTCTTCTTGGCAACAATAAATTTGCTGTTTGTAGAGATGTTAAGCATCTCGCGCTGTCCAATTTGCCAACTTTGTTCGATCTGATCATTTCCGCGTTTACTAATACCGAACTGAGTCAAATCTTGTTGGATCCCCCGGGCAATCACACGTACAGGGAGGTTACCCAGATGCTGTCCCCGTATGGCATCTTCGGTAGTGCTCGCTAGATCACCCTCCTCCGCAACAGATCGGAAGTATTTAGAGGAAGCGACAATATTCACAAAAGATTTTCTATCTTGATATTCGACCCGACCCGTTAGCATAAAATTGGGGAACAGGCGAAAAGCCCCTGACTTTTCTAGGAGAATGGATATTAACGGGGAGGGATTGACCTTAGGTCGTTCCTTGTCATAGATCTCATTTGTCCGGCGAGCGTCATTCTCAGGCCTGGCATCCACCAGAACCAATCCTGCCACTTCGTCTTTGTATGTCTGCGCGTACAGTCTTGAGTACATCCCTCCGAGGGAATGGCCTACCAGAATATAAGGAGCTTGGATGTCTGCGTTTTTTAAGGCGACATGAAGCTCTCGAACGATGTTTTCCCCAGTTCGTGGAGTAGCAGCCTCCTCGCTCCAGGCATAGCCTGCCCGGTCATAGGATACAACGGTGGCGAATGATGACAGCTTTTCGGGAATATCTCTCCAGGACAGGCTACTTTCCCCACTCCCCGATTCAAGCAGTATGGTCGGAGAGCCGCTACCAAGTTTGTGAATATGAAGTCGATAGCCCCCGGCGTCGACCATTTCCCCCAGAGGGGGGTACTGCAATTTATCCTGTTTGGATGCAATCCACTCATACACAAATCCAGAGATAACGACAAGCAGTAAGCAAGAGATGATAAGAGTCACAATTCTCGTCCATGTTCGCCTTCGTTGCTTCATTGTAAAAATCTACTCCTCCATAATGTAATAATTAATCATCACCTAATGTCATATGAAACAAAATTGCTTTCGTGTGGTTTGTGGCTTGCTGAAGATTTCATGTAAACTATCAAAATGAAGTTGCGTAATATCCGCCTACTCTCTATTAGAGGGTGGGTGGTTAGGCGATGGCGTTCTCTTATCATGTTTACCCATCCTTTCTTTGTCAAATCATCAATATTAAAGAAAAATCAGACTTTGAACTTGAATTGTAATGAGTAACCAGGTATTTCGAGGCAAACAATTTAATAAAAAAGGTTGCATTTAAATACCTAGTATGATATATTCTAATTCCGGCCAAGAAATACAATATTGTGAGCGAGTGTTACAAAAAAAGATTTTAAAAAATGCTTGCAAAGTTGGTTCGGACATGATAAGATATAAGAGTTGATAAGGCGACGAGCTGAGTCGGCGAAAAAGAAATGTTTGATCTTTGAAAACTGAACAACGAGTGAGTAAATGATTTTGTTCGCAAAATCAACCATGAAGATTTTGGTGCATACCGCAAGGTTGTATGAAATCGGAGTGTGAAAGAGATATTTTTATCTCGTCAGTTTCAAAATGAGCATATCGCTCTTTCTATATACCAACTTCGGTTGGTCTTTAATGGAGAGTTTGATCCTGGCTCAGGACGAACGCTGGCGGCGTGCCTAATACA